>DATFDO010000169.1:0-15234 GCA_035252045.1 Pseudonocardiaceae bacterium | reverse complement strand
CACCGAGGAGTCCACCCCGCCGCTCATCGCCGCCAGAACCTTCACAACACCCTCGCCCGCCTGGTCGCCGCACTACGGGACCGGGCGACCACCGGCTCGATCGCGTCGAGCACCTCTGCCACGTCCGCAGCCGTGGTGGTGCGCCCAAGGGAGAAACGCAGCGAAGCACGCGCCGCCGCAGGGCTGGCCCCCATCGCCAACAACACGTGGGAGGGCTGCGCCACCCCGGCGGTGCAGGCCGCACCGGTGGAGCACTGAATCTCGCGGGCGTCCAGCAGCATCAACAGTGACTCGCCCTCGCAGCCGGGGAAGGTGAGGTGGGCGTTGCCCGGCAACCGGGACGGGCCGTCGTCGATCACGTCGTCGCCGGGATCGCCGTTGAGTACCGCATCGGGCACCCGGGACATGATCCCGCTCACCAGCTCGTCACGCAGCTTGCTGACGGCCATCGCGCTTCGCGGCAGGCTTTGGACCGCATGCCGGATCGCGGTGGCCAACCCGACGATCGACGGCACATCCAGGGTGCCGGAACGGACATCGCGCTCCTGACCGCCGCCATGAAGCAGCGGGGTGACGGTCACCTCGCGTCCCAGCAGTAGCGCCCCCGCGCCGTAGGGTCCGCCCAGCTTGTGCCCGGTCAAGGTGAGCGCCGCGGCCCCGGAAGCACCGAACCGCACCGGCAGCTGGCCGACCGCCTGGACCGCGTCGGTGTGCAGCGGCACCCCGTAGCCGGCCGCGACCTGAGCCAGCTCGCGAATCGGCGCAACGGTGCCGACCTCGTTATTCGCCCACATCACGGTCACCAGAGCCACCGAGTCGGGGTCACGGGCCAGCGCGGCGCGCAGGGTCTCGGGGTGCACCCGGCCGGTGCCGTCGACTTCGAGCCACTCCACCTGCGCGCCCTCATGATTGGCCAGCCAGCTCACCGCGTCGAGCACCGCATGGTGTTCGACGGTGGAGGCGAGCACCCGGATACGGCGCGGATCGGTGGCGCGCCGCTGCCAGAAGAGCCCTTTGACGGCGAGGTTGTCCCCTTCCGTGCCACCCCCGGTGAACACCACCTCCGAAGGTCGGGCACCGAGCGCCTCAGCGATGCTTTCCCGGCACTCTTCGACAGTGCGACGAGCCCGACGCCCCGATCCATGTAGCGAGGAGGCATTGCCCAACGTGGACAATGCCTCGCTCATCGCCGCCACCGCCTCCGGCAACATAGGTGTGGTAGCCGCATGATCAAGGTAAGTCATCGCGCATCAGCGTAACCGCGCGCGCCGCCACGGCATTCCCGGGACAGGTGCGCGTCGAGCCGTCGGTATGAGAGGAGTGCCGTGAAACTGGGCTTGCATTACTGGAACTACTCGAGGCCGGCCGATCCTGCCAGGATAGCGCCGACTCTCGGTGAGACGGCCCGGGTCGCTGATCAGGGTGGCATCTCGTCATTCACCGTCATGGATCACTTCTTTCAGATGGAGCACCGGGGCAGCGCGGCGGAACCCATGCTGGAGGGGTACACCACGCTGGGATATGTGGCCGCGCAGACGCAGCGGATAACCCTGGGCCTGATGGTCACCGGGGTGATGTACCGCTATCCCGGCCTGCTCGCCAAGACCGTCACCACGCTGGACGTGCTGTCCAGCGGTCGCGCCCGGTTGGGCATCGGCGCCTCCTGGTACGAGCGCGAGCAGCGGGGGCTCGGCGTGCCGGTGGTGCCGGTCGCCGAGCGCTTCGAGCGGCTCGAGGAGACCCTGCAGATCTGCCTGCAGATGTGGAGCGACGACAACGGCCCGTTCCGCGGGCGGCACTACCAGCTGGCCGAAACGCTGTGCGTGCCGGCGCCGCTGAGCCGCCCCCGGCCGCAGATCTTGATCGGCGGTGGCGGCGAGCGCAAGACGCTGCGGTTGGTAGCCCGCTACGCCGACGCCTGCAACGTGTTCGGCTCGAGTCCGGCCGATGTGGCGCACAAGCTCGACGTGCTACGCGCGCATTGCGCCGCCGAGGACCGGGACTACGCAGCGATCGACAAGACTGTGCTGGCGCTGCGGCCGGTGCTCGAGGAGACCGACGCCTTCCTCGCCGAGGTCGAGCAGTACGCGGCACTGGGGGTCAGCGAAGTGCAGGTGATGCCCGACCGCCACCCCGTCGAGTTCATCGAGCAGCTCACCGGGCGCGTCCTGCCCAGGCTGGCCGGCGCGGGCTGAGTCATCCCTTGCGTTTGGCGACCGCCTCGGTGAGTTGCGGCGCGATGGTGAACAAGTCACCCACCACACCGAAGTCGGCGATCTCGAAGATCGGCGCCTCCGGGTCCTTGTTGACGGCGATAATGGTCTTGGAGGTCTGCATTCCGGCGCGGTGCTGGATCGCCCCGGAAATGCCCAGCGCGACGTAGAGCTGCGGGGCGACCGTCTTACCGGTCTGCCCGACCTGGAACTGGTGCGGGTAGAAACCGGAGTCGACCGCGGCCCGGGAGGCGCCGACCGCGGCACCGAGCGAGTCGGCGAGCTTTTCGACGATCGCGAAGTTGTCCGCCGAGCCGACCCCGCGACCTCCGGAGACCACCACGCTGGCTTCGGTGAGTTCAGGGCGGTCGCCGCCCTCCACTGACCGGCGCTCGACGATCTTCGCTGCGGTGCCGGCGCGGACCACGGGGACCTCGATGCTCTGCTCGACCGCCGCGCCCGGCGAGCAGACCGGCTCGATGGCCCCGGCGCGGATGGTGATCACCGCGACCGGCGTGGTGGCCTTGGACTTGGCGAGGTAGGAGCCGCCGAACACGGAGTGCGTGGCGGTACCGTCCTCGGCGAGGTCGACGGCGTCGGACAGCAGGCCCGACCCGGTGCGCACGGCGAGCTTGCCGGCGATCTCCTTGCCATCGGGCGAGGCGGCGATGAGGACAGCGGCCGGCTGGACCGAGCCGACCAGCTCGGCGAGCACCCCGACGGAGGGCTCGGTGAGGAACTGGTTGACCTGGTCGGATTCGGCGACGTAGACCTTGGCCGCGCCGTAGGCCGCCAGCCGGTCGGACAGCTTGCCCGCGGTGCCCGGCGTGCCGACGACCACCGCGGCGGGTTCGCCCAGCCGCGCGGCAGCCGTGAGCAGCTCGCTGGTGATCTTCTTGACCTCGCCACCGGAATGTTCGACGAGGACCAGGATCTCTGCCATGGCGGTTCTCCTCTGCGGTCCGGTCAGATCAGTTTCTGCGCGATGAGGTACTCGACCAGCTGGGCGGCCCCGTCCCCGTCGTCGGTGACGACCTGCCCAGCCGACCGCGGTGGCCGCGGCGCGGACTCGATCACCGTCGAGGTGGCCGCGGCCAGCCCGACGTCGCTGCCCGCCAGCCCGGCGTCGACCAGCGACAAGGTGCGCACCGGCTTCTTCTTCGCGGCCATGATCCCTTTGAACGACGGGTAACGCGGCTCGTTGATCTTCTCGTTCACGCTGACCACGGCGGGCAGATCGGCCTGCAGGACGGTGACTCCGTCGTCGGTCTCCCGCTCGACGGTCACGGTGCCAGCCTCGACGGTGACCTTGCGGGCGTGGGTCAGCTCCGGCAGCCCCAGCACGTCGGCCACCATCGCCGGGATGGCACCCATGGTGCCGTCGGTGGCTTCGTTACCGGCGATAATGAGGTCGACAGCGCCAACGGTGCCGATCACCTTGGCCAGCGCGGTGGCGGTCTGCACCGCGCACGACCCGTGTAGCCCCTCGTCGGTCAGATGCACCGCGGAGTCGGCGCCCATCGACAACGCCTTGCGGATGGCCTCGGTGGCACGCGCCGGACCCATGGTGACGACGGTGACTTCACCGCCGCCCGCTTCCTTGATCTTGAGAGCTTCCTCGACGGCACGCTCGTTGATCTCATCCAGTACGACGTCCGCCGACGCTCGATCCAACGTGTGGTCAGAATCGGCCAGCCGGCGCTCAGACCAGGTGTCCGGCACCTGCTTGATCAGAACCACGATGTTCATACCGCCAAGGTTACCCACCAGTAGCCCCCGGTCCCATTGGAAGGTGACCCCGCTCACTGGCGCGCTGCCCGCGGAGTCTGGATGCAGACTGCCGTTTTCCGGCCCTGAAATACCGCAGTCTGCATCCAGACTGCGGTACAAGGGAGCGTGACGTTACGAGCTGTGGGGGCGCTGGTGTGTCTGGTGACCGCGTTGGTTGTGCCGGGCGACCGGCAGACCGGGTCACCAGCCGGGCCGGTGATCGCGCACGGTCCGGCGGGGCTGCCCCGGATCGCGCTGACCTTCGATTCCAATATGACCGACGCGATGCTCCGGTCACTCGACAGCGGAAAGGTCAAGTCCTACGCCAACGTCGCGGTGATCGACGAGCTACAGCGCAGCCGCACACCCGCGACGTTTTTTCTGGCCGGCAAATGGGTCGAGCGTTATCCCGCCCTCACCCGCCGGATCGCGACCGAGCCGATTTTCGAGCTCGCCAGCCACTCCTATGCCCATATCGGGTTCACTGATCGTTGCTACCACCTGGGCAAACTGCCCGTCGACCAGATGGCTGCGGATGTCGAACACTCATTCCGGGTGCTGGCGCCCTTCGGCGGCCGGCAAACCGGCTACTTCCGCTTCCCGGGCGGCTGCTACGACTCCACCGCACTGCGCGCGATCGCCCCGACCCACTGCACGGTCATCCAATACGACATTGTCGGCGGGGATCCCTTCAACAACGACCCGAACGCCATCGCGAACAATGTGCTGCGACACGCGCACAACGGTGGGATCGTCGTCCTGCACATCACCCAAGCCAACGCCCCGCGTACCGCCGACGCGCTCCCGGCCATCATCACCGGACTGCGGGACCGCGGATACCGCCTGGTCACACTGTCGGATCTGCTCTTAGGAGTCCACTAGCTCGACTATTCACAGGAAACGCAGTGCCTCTTTGAGCCGGGTCACCGTTTCCGGGTCCAGGAGCAGTTCGAGAGAGACGGGATGGTTGTCGCCGAACATCCGGCCGTCGATGGCCAGCGTGGTGGTCTTGCGTCCTGCCATCAGATCGGGACCGAATACCAGGGTGGTGCTCATCCGGATGTCGGCATCGACCACGAGACCGTAACCGGCCAACTCCTCGCCCATCAGGATGCAACCCTCGGCCAGGTCGGAACTGGCCGCCTTCAGTCGCTGCCAGGGCACCCATAGCCACGGTTCACCCTGCTCGATGCGCCGCTGGTGGGCCACGCACACAGGCGCGCCGCAGGCACCCTCGGCGCCATCGAAACGAACCTGGTGCTGCGGATCGCGCTGGTAATCAGCGCAGTGGATCACCAAGCAGGATGGGAGCGGCTCGACAGGCATGTCTTCCAGACGGTAGCGGGCCGCCGCTGCGGTCGCATCACATCCGGCGCATGATGTCTTCCACCGGATCCGGCCCGGTGGCTCCCGGTGTCTCAAAGAGCCGCTTGCCGGGCGGCGCGAACGGAGCGGCACACCAGTCGTCGGGCGGCGCGCCGCCCCAGGACAGGTGGTTGTCCAAGTCCGTCACGGCTTGGATCAGCTCGTGCACATCTGGCGGTATGGCGGCTGGGCCGGCCCGGTTCACCGTCACCACCGATGATCGAATTCTGCGCAACAAAATGTTCGGATTTTTGGTCGTCACGGTGCCTCCTGCGCCGCTGCCATCAATGGGCATCACAGAGTCCGTCTGCGTCCATCTGCGCTGACAGAACGCCCCCGCACGCTACTCGGATGATCACGCCCGACCGGCTGAACTTGCGCGGCCAGTCAGGGGTAGCCGTGGCGACTGCGCGTATAGCAACCCTGCTGTCGCCACACACTGGCACATTGTGATGGCCAGCACTCCAACCCGGACCGCCGGTGGTGGTGGGACGCAGCCGTGCAGGTGACCGTGGTGGGCAGCGTCAACCTCGACCTGGTGGCCGCGCTGCCGCGATTGCCGCAACCCGGCGAGACGCTGACCGCCACCGGGTTGAGCCGCGTCCCCGGCGGCAAGGGGGCCAACCAGGCGCTGGCTACCCGCCGGTTGGGTCTAGCGGTCCGGCTGGTCGCCGCCGTGGGTACCGACCCCGACGCCGACAGCGCCCTGGAGCTGCTGCGCCGGGAGGGCGTCGGGCTCGACCGGCTGCAGCGGGTCACCGATCCGACCGGGTTGGCGCTGATCGCCGTCGATACCGCGGGCGAGACCACCATCACCGTCGTGCCGGGGGCCAACGCCGCGCTGGAAGTGAGCGCCGCCGACGTCGCGGGCGCCGACGCGGTGCTGACCGTGCTGGAGGTGCCCGACCGCGCCGTCGCCGCCGCCGCCCGGCACGCCACCGGGTTGTTTGTGCTCAATGCCGCTCCGGCCCGACCGGTGCCGTCCGAGGTGCTGCGGCGTGCCGACCTGGTGGTGGCCAACCGGGCCGAGTTCGCCGCGCTGCCCGATCTGCGTACCGCCCAGGCGCTGGCCATTACTGACGGGCCGCGCGGCGCGGTGCTGCTGCGCCGCGGCCGGCAGGTCGCGGCCGTCACTCCCCCGCCGGTCGACACGGTGGACGGCACCGGTGCCGGTGACGCGTTCATCGCCGCTGCCGTGGCAGGCCTGCTCAATGGGCTGCCGGACACCGAGCTACTCACCCGAGCCTGCGCGGCCGGCGCGCTGGCGGCAACCAGACCCGGCGCCCAACCCTCCCTGCCCACCGCCGCGCAGCTCGACGAGGTGCTGGCCCGGTGACCGTAGCGATGATCATCGATACCGATCCCGGAGTGGACGACGCGGTCGCGGTGCTGCTGGCGGTGACCAACCCCCAGGTGCAGCTGCTCGCGGTGACCACGGTATTCGGTAATGCCGCCGTGGAGGTCACCACCGCCAACGCGCTGCGGCTGCGGGCGCTGGCCGGGCAGGTCGAGCATCAGCTCGCTCAGCTGCCGGTAGCGTCCGGCGCGGCCCGGCCGCTGGCCTACCCGCGGCGCTCGCGAGCCAGCTGCTGGCACGGCGCGGACGGGCTCGCTGGGCGGGCTGAACTGTTACCGGCGCCCAGCGGCCCGGTCAGCCCGCTCGGCGCTGTGGGCCTGATGGCCACCCTGCTGCGTGGCGCGGTCGCTCCGGTGACGTTGGTGGCGATCGGTCCGCTGACCAACATCGCGCTCCTGCTGGCGGTGCATCCGGAGGTGAAGCCCCACATCGGGCGCATCGTGGTGATGGGAGGCAATCTGTCCGAGCCGCACGCTGAGTTCAACATCGGCTCCGATCCGGAGGCTGCCCGCCGGGTGCTCGTCGAAGAAGACGTCCCCACCACCCTGGTGCCGCTGGATCTGACCCGGCGGTGCGTCCTCGAGGACAGCTGGCTGGCCGAGCTGGCCGCAGCCGGCCCGCGCTGCGCCACCTTGGTCGGTGTCATCGAGGCGTACCGGCAGCGACGCCAGGAGCCGGTGGCGCTGCACGACGCACTGGCGGTGCTGGAGGCCGCCGAACCGGGCACCGTGCGCACCGACCAGCAACACCTCGAGGTGATCTGCGATCACGGACCTACCCGCGGCGCGGTGCTCGGCGGCGGGAATGGCCGCCGGGTGCAGGTGGCCCACGACGCCGACCCGGCATCGATCAACGCGGCGGTCCTGAACCGGCTGCGACTCTTGCGGTGATCTCACCGGGTTGCTCACCCCGCAGCCGCAGCACCGCCACCGCCACTAGGACTCCGATCACGCCGCCCAGAGTGTTGTGAGCGATGTCGCGGAGCTGGCACTCGCCGCCGCCGGTGGCGCCCTGGACGTATTCGATGAAGCCGCTGACGAGCATGCTGGAGATCGCGATGAGCAGCGGTCGCCGAGTCGCCAGCGTCCCGAAGATCGCGAATGGCACCAGCATCAATACGTTGAGCTCCTGATACGGCTCAGCCAGCGAGAAAGTGCCAACCGTGCACACGCGCAGTGTCGCCAGCGGGCTGAGGCCACCCGCGGGGAAATGCCCGAACGGCCGGACCACGGTCAGCGCCAGCGCCAGCGCCAGGCTGCAGCCAGTCAGCACCGCGTACTTCCGGTCCCACCCCTGACGCGGCGCCAGCCACCACGCCGCACCGCCCAGCAGTAACGATCCCGGAATGAAGCTGGCCGGCACTTCGAGGTGGTGCAAGAAGATATTGATCAGGTTGTGGTAGTTGAGGTCTACGCCATCCCACACGCTGAGTACGGTAGCGCTCACTCAGCGTCCCGTGAATACGGCCTTGCCGAGCCCGTGCTCGAGGAACGAGCGCATCCCGGTCACCCGGTCCTCGGTGTGCGCCAGCGCCGCGAACGCCTCACCCTCCAGCCGCAGGCCCTCGCTGAGGTCCGCGTCGAGTCCGTCGTCGACGGCCGCCTTGGCGGCGGCCAGCGCGCGGGCCGGTCCCGCAACGAACTGCTGCGCCCAGCGCCGGGCCGCGGCATACACCTCGCCAGCGGCGACCACCTCGTCGACCAGGCCGATCCGCAGGGCCTCGTCAGCGCGGGCGAACCGGCCGGTGTAGATCAGTTCCTTGGCCCGGGACGGGCCGATCAGCCGCGGCAGCCGCTGGGTACCGCCGGCTCCTGGGATGATGCCGAGCAGGATCTCCGGCTGGCCGAGCTTGGCGTCCTCGGCGGTGATGCGCCGATCACAGCACAATGCGAGCTCGCAGCCACCGCCCAGGGCGAAACCCGTGATCGCGGCCACGGTCGGTTTCGGGATGTCGGCCACCAGGGCGAACGACGAGGACAGCTCCACCGCCAGCGCCGGCATCTCGGCCGCCGACACCGACGCCATCTCCTTGACGTCCGCGCCGGCGGCGAACACCCGCTCGCCGCCGTAAACGATCACCGCCCGGATGTCGTCGCGCTGCGCCGCCTGCTGCGCTGCCTGCCGGATCTGCGCAGCGCACGCATGGTTCAACGCGTTCATCGGGGGACGATCCAACCGGATGGTGCCGATACCGCCGTCGACGTCAAGCCTGACGTACTCCATGTCTGGCTCCATGTCTGGGCACGCTACCTGTGGCTGCTCATTCGCCGCTCAGCGGCGGTGAGCGAAATAGCGCTCCCCAGCACGGCGCAACACCAGATCCACGCCGAAGGTCTTCGACAGGTTGTCTTTGGTCAGCACCGCCTCCAGCAGGCCCTGGGCGACCACGATCCCGTCGCGCATCAGCATGGCGTGCGTGAAGCCCGGGGGGATCTCCTCGACGTGATGGGTCACCAGCACCGTCGCCGGCGAATCCGGATCAGCGGCCAGTTCGCCCAGCCGGAATAACAGGTCCTCCCGGCCGCCGAGGTCCAGCCCCGCCGCCGGCTCATCGAGCAACAGCAGCTCCGGATCGGTCATCAGCGATCTGGCGATCAGGGCCCGTTTGCGTTCGCCCTCCGACAGGGTGCCGAAGCGGCGATCGGCCATCGCGCCGACGCCGAAGTCGGCCAGCAACCCGATGGCCCGCGCCCGGTCCAGTGCTTCGTAGCGTTCCCGCCACCGGCCGAGCACCGCATAGCCCGCGCTGACCACCAGATCGGACACCAGCTCGTCGGCGGGAATGCGGCCGGCCAGCGACGCCGAGGAGAACCCGATCCGAGGTCTCAGCTCGAAGACATCGGTGCGCCCTAACCGTTGCCCGAGCACATGCACGGTGCCGCGGGTCGGATGCAGCTCGGTTGCGGCCAGCCGCAGCAGGGTGGTCTTCCCGGCGCCGTTGGGTCCCAGGACAACCCACTTCTCGTCCAGCTCCACCCGCCAGTCGACCCGCTCCAGCAGCGTGCTCGTGCCTCGCCGGACGCCCACCCCGTCCATCCGCACCACGAGATCGGTCAGGTCGAAGGTGCTGGTGTCGGCTGGCTGCCCATCCCGCGCGGTCACCCGGCCATTGTGCGCACTGGAGCAGAATGGGTGTCTGTGACCCGCCCGCAGGTAGGCCGACCCTTTCCGCTTGGCGCGCATGCCGAAGGCGGGGGGGTGCGCTTTGCGGTGGCGTCGTCGATCGCCGAGGCCGTCGAGGTGTGCCTGCTGTCCGCCGATGGCCAGGAGCAGCGGGTGCCGCTGACCGAACGCACTTTCGGGGTGTGGCACGGGCTCCTCAGTGGGGTGGGTCCTGGGCAGCGCTACGGCTACCGGGTGTATGGACCATGGGATCCCGCGCGGGGCCTGTGGTGTAACCCCGCCAAGTTGCTCGTGGATCCGTACGCGCGCCGCGTCGAGGGCGCCGTGACCGACCTGCGGGCTGCGCTGAGTTACCGGGACGATCCCCGCGCGTGCCGGTGCGACATCGACTCCCGCGGCAGTGTGCCGGTGTCGGTGGTCACCGCGCCCGGTGGGCCGGACACCGGTGCCCGGCCCGACGTGCCGTGGGAGCAGACCGTGATCTACGAGCTGCACGTACGCGGCTTCACCCGGACCCATCCCGAGGTGCCGCCCGAGCACCGCGGCACCTACCTGGGTCTGACCCATCCGGCAGTGCTGGACTACCTCACCGAGCTGGGCGTCACCACCGTGGAGCTGCTGCCGGTGGCCGCGTTCCACCCCGAGCCGTCCCTGCTGCGCACCGGCAGAACCAACTACTGGGGCTACTCACCGCTGTCCCTGCTTGCGGTCCACCCGGGATATGCCGCGGTGCCCGGCGACGAGGTCGCAGAATTCCGGACGATGGTGGCCGCGCTGCACGCTGCGGGGCTCGAGGTGATCGTCGACGTGGTGGCCAACCACACCTGCGAAGGTAACGTGGATGGTCTCACCCTGTGCTACCGCGGGCTGGACGCGCCCGCCTACTACCTCGGGCGCGACCTCACCGGTTGCGGCAACACTCTGGACACCGGCTCGCTGACGGTGGTGCGGCTGGTCACCGACGCGTTGCGGTACTGGGCGGGCGAACTGGGTGTCGACGGCTTCCGCCTGGATCTGGCCAGCGTGCTGGGACGGCCCCGGGGTGGATCGTTCGATCCGGGCGCGCCGGTGCTCACCGCGATTGCCGCCGACCCGCTGCTGTGCACCCGCAAGCTGATCGCCGAACCCTGGGACGCCACCTCCGACGGGTACCGGGTCGGCGGATTTCCGGCTGACTTCAGCGAGTGGAACGGGCGCTACCGCGATGTCGTGCGCGACTTCTGGCGTGGCGTCCCGGGCGTCAGCGAACTCGCGTCCCGGCTGGCCGGCAGTTCGGACCTCTACGCGGGCAGCCGGCGCCGGCCGTGGGCGTCGATCAACTTCATCACCGCGCACGACGGGTTCACGGTGCGCGACCTGGTCTCCTACAACCGCAAGCACAACGACGCCAACGGTGAGGGCGGCGCTGACGGCACCGATGACAACCGCTCCTGGAACTGCGGTGTCGAAGGACCCACCGACGATCCGGCGGTGCACAGCATGCGCGGCCGCCAGGCCCGTAACCTGCTCGCCACCCTGGTGCTGTCCACCGGCACCCCGATGTTGCTGGCCGGCGACGAGCGCTGGCGCACCCAAGGCGGCAACAACAACCCCTACCCGCTGGACGACGAGACCTCATGGCTGGACTGGTCGGATGATCCGGACGCCGAGATGTTCACCGTGTTCACCCGCCGGCTGCTCGAGCTGCGCAACACCACGCCCGCCCTGCGCCAACCCGAGTTCTTCGAAGGGCGGACCACTCCCAGTGGAACCCCCGACCTGGTGTGGCTGCACCCCGACGGACGTCCCATGGAGCTCGGCGACTGGCGCAATGGCAGCCAGCAAACTCTCGGCATGTGGATCGACGGTGCCGACGTGCGATCCCACCCGCTCGGGGCGGACACCGACTCGTGGCTGCTGGTGTTCCACGCCGCCGCGCAACCGATCATGTTCACGCTACCCGGCCCGGAATACGGCCAGCGGTACGAGCCGGTGCTCGACACCGCGTCCCTGGACGGCCAGCCCACTTACCCGCGCAGCCGCCGCCCCAGCACCCGGATGACCGTCCCGGCCCGCAACCTGCTCGTGTTCCGCGCAGTGCGCGGGTGATCATCCTAGGACCGCCAGGCCCTGCGCGATGACCGCCTCCGGCCGGATGGCGCCATCCGAGAGCCCACCGCTGCGATCTGTCGCGTCCGCCACCCCACCCGCTAGCAGGTGGCTAGGTGGAGGAGGCCGAATTCGGCGGGGGTGGCCATCAGGGGATGCTGGGGCAGGACGCGGACGGTGTAGCCGAGCAGGCCGGCATGCGGCAGGCGCACGGTGGCCTCGAACCTGGTGCCGTCACTGTCCGCATCACCGTGCGGGTGCATCGTCACCACGAGCGGATCCGGCAGCTCGTCGCTGCCGTCGACCCGGCCCACGACCGCCTGCACCTGCACGTCGCCGGGCGCCAGGCCGCCCAACATGACGGCGGCGCGGACGGTCATCTCCGAACCCAGCGTCGGCGTGTCGGGCAGGCCGGAGATGTGGACCTGTGCGACCCGAACCGTGGGCCATGCGGCGCGCACCCGCGCGCGGTACGCGGCCAACTCGCGGGCCCCGGCGAAGTCGTCGGCAAAGACCACCGCAGCCGACTCGGCGGCTGGTGCGTAAAGCCGCTCCACGTACTCCTGCACCATCCGCGAGGCCTGCACCTGCGGGCTCAGCGTGGCCAGGGTGTGCCGCACCAGGGACACCCAGCTGGTCGGTACCCCGTCAGGACCTCGGTCGTAGAACTGGGGAGCGACTTGGGTGGCGATCAGCTCGTAGAGCGCGTTGGCCTCCAGGGTGTCGCGCCGGTCGGGGTTCTCCACGCCATCGGCGGTCGGGATCGCCCAGCCGTTCTTGCCGTCATAAAGCTCGTCCCACCAGCCGTCCCGGATGGACAGGTTCAACCCGCCGTTGAGCGCCGATTTCATCCCCGACGTGCCGCAAGCCTCCAACGGGCGCAGCGGGTTGTTCAGCCATACGTCACAGCCCCAGTACAGGTACCGGGCCATCGACATGTCGTAGTCAGGCAAAAACACCATCCGGTGCCGCACCTCCGGCGCGTCGGCGAACTGCACGACCTGCTGGATCAACGCCTTGCCGCCGTCGTCAGCGGGATGCGACTTACCGGCGATGATCAGCTGCACCGGGTGGTCGGGATCGAGCAACAGCGCGCGCAGCCGCTCACGATCACGCAGCATCAGGGTCAGCCGCTTGTAGGTGGGGACCCGACGGGCGAAACCCAGGGTGAGCACCTGGGGATCGAAGACCTGCGATGTCCAGCCCAGCTCCGGAGCCGAGGCGCCGCGTTCCAGCCACGCGGCCCGAACCCGCCTACGTACCTCCTCCACGAGCTTCGCGCGCAGCGCGCAGCGCAGCTCCCACAGCACGATGTCTGGAACCGACAGCGCCGCAGTGCCCCGATCGCTGCTGCCATCACTGCCTGCCTCACCGCTCAGGCCGGCGATCTCCTTCGCCGTCCAGGTCGGCCGGTGCACGCCGTTGGTGACCGACCCGATCGGCACCTCGTCGACGTCGAACTGCGGCCACAGACCACGGAACATCGCCCTGGACACGGCACCGTGCAGCTGCGACACACCGTTGGCACGCTGGGCCAGGCGCAGCCCCATGTGCGCCATGTTGAACATCCCTGGGTTCTCCTCGGCGCCCAGCGCCAGCACGCGGTCGACGTCCATCCCGGGCAGCAGCGCGCCCGCGGGCGATGACTCGCCGAAGTGGTGCCAGATCAGGCCTGCCGGAAAACGATCGATCCCGGCGGGTACCGGCGTGTGCGTGGTGAACACGGTACCGGCGCGCACCGCCG
Source organism: Pseudonocardiaceae bacterium (assembly GCA_035252045.1). Lineage (GTDB taxonomy): Bacteria > Actinomycetota > Actinomycetes > Mycobacteriales > Pseudonocardiaceae. The sequence continues at coordinate 1,574 of DATFDO010000169.1, read as the reverse complement.
TCAGGGCTTCGTCGTAGGTCAACCCTTCCGCGCTCATCAGCTCGCGGATCCGTTCCAGGCCGAGGAACCCGCAGTGACCCTCGTTGGTGTGGAACACCTGGGGTTCGGGATGACCGGTGAGCGTGCAGAACAGTCGCACTGCTCGGACGCCGCCGATCCCGGCGAGGATCTCCTGGGTGATCCGGTGGCCCTGGTCGCCGCCGTAGAGCCGATCGGTGACCCCACGCAGTTCGTCGGGATTGGCCTCAATATCGGAATCCAGCAGCAGCAGCGGCACCCGCCCGACATCAGCCCGCCAGATCCTGGCCCGGAGCACTCGCGCGCCGGGCATGCCCACTCCGACCAGCAGCGGCGCGCCGGCGGCGTCGGCCAGCAGGCTCAGCGGCAAACCCAGCGGATCCAGCGCCGGATAGTGCTCCAATTGCCAGCCATCCCACGTCAACGACTGCCGGAAATAGCCCGAGCCGTAGAGCAGCCCGACCCCGATCAGTGGCACCCCCAGATCCGAGGCGGCCTTGAGGTGATCACCCGCCAGAACGCCGAGGCCGCCGGAGTAGAACGGCAACACTTCCGAGACGCCGAACTCCATGGAGAAGTACGCGATCGCACCCGGCAGCGCGCCAGGGTGTTGCTGGTACCACCGGGGTTCATCGAGGTAGCGGCGCAGGTCTTGGGCGAGCTCCGCGGTGCGGGCCACCACCGTCTCATCGGCAGCCAGCGTGCTCAGCCGCTGGGGGGCGATCTCCCCGAGCAGTCGCACCGGATCACCGTGGACAGCCGCCCAGGTGCGCTCGTCGAGCGAAGCGAACAAGTCCTGGGTCGGCTGGTGCCAGGTCCACCGCAGATTGGTGGCCAGCGTCTCCAGTGCCGCGAGCGGCTCGGGCAGCTGGGCGCGGACGGTGAACCGACGCAGTGCTCTCACGGGCGGACTTTATCCCGCGATGGCGCGTCACGGGTGCAGACCGTTTGTAACGAACACATGATTACTGCGGTCGGCGGTAAAAAACCGGTCACGGGCGCAAGATCCGGCGCGCAACGCAGGTGCGGCCACGGCAGACTAGACATGGGACCGAGGGAAGGGGCGCCAGCGGTGAGTGGTCGGATTGCCATAGACGAAGTCACGCCCGTGGTCTCCTGCGGTAAGTACCCCAGCAAGGCAGTGGTCGGGGAACAGGTGCCGGTCGGTGCCACGGTGTGGCGCGAGGGCCATGACGTGGTGGGTGCCACGGTGGTCTGGCGCGGTCCGGGCAATACCGCCGTCAATCACGTCCGGATGCAGCCCGGGCCGCCGGGCAGCGATCGGTTCGTGGCGACCGTGGTCGCTGACCGGATGGGTTGGTGGGGATTCCGGATTGATGCCTGGGCTGACCCGTGGGAGACCTGGCGGCACGCGGTCGAGGTGAAGATCGCGGCCGGCCAGCGTGCAGCTGAGTTGGAAAACGATCTGATCACCGGCGCCCGGTTACTGGAGCGAGCCGCTCGACGCCCTGGCCAGCAGGCCAGCCGGTCGGCGCTGAGCGCCGCGGCGGCCGCGTTGCGCGACAGCGGGCGCCGGCTCGACGAGCGAGTCGGTC
>DATFDO010000168.1:0-4796 GCA_035252045.1 Pseudonocardiaceae bacterium | reverse complement strand
AATCCGCGGTGAGGGCGCGGGCCACCCCCCGGCCGCGCAGTGCCGGGTCGACCCCCAGCACCCGGATGACCGCCCATTCCGGTGGTACTCGCCGGTAATCCTTGGGGCCGGGCGGCAGGTAAGTGACGGTCCCGGCGAGCTGGCCTCCGAGTTGTGCGACTCGCAGCAGGCCAGGTGCGCCGGACTCGATGACCTTGGCGATGTTGCTGGTCATCAACGCCCAGTTGGCCGGAGTCAGCCAAGGTTCGAACTCTGCGTAGGCCGCGGCGACCACGCGGCGCACCGCTGGCAGGTCCTCCGCAACGGCCGGCCGTACCTCAATCAACTGCGGTGTCGTCTCACCGGTGATCACGTGGGCACTTCCAGTAGCCTGAGTAGGAAACTCCCCACTGGTACACTGGGTCAATTTTTCTCCCACGATTGGTCGATAGTGCCCGCGAACCCACCACGGAAATCTACCGAAGAAGCGACCGAAGAAGCGGTGGAATCCTCCGACGTCGTCGTCGTTGTCGGAGACGGTGACGACCGCGGCGTCGTTGTCGTCGGAGCCGACACGGAGAGCGGCCGCGAGCGGGTGATGCGGGCTGCATACGACCTGTTCAGCCGCCACGGCACGCGCACCGTCGGGGTGGATGCGGTGATCGGCCAGGCCGGCGTCGCGAAGATGACGCTGTACCGCAACTTCGCTTCCAAAGACGACCTCATCCTTGCCTTTCTCGAGCGGCGCGAGATCCACTGGACCCACGGTTGGGTGCGGGCCGAGTCCCAGCGCCGGGGTAAGACCCCCGTGCAGCGGCTGCTGGCCATCTTCGAGTTGTTCGGTGAGTGGTTCGCTCGGCCGGATTTCGAGGGTTGTTCCTTCGTGACCACGCTGCTCGAAGTGACCGATCGGGACAGCCTGGTCCGGAAGGCGAGCGTCAAGCATCTGGCGAATATCCGCAGCTACCTGTGCGAGCTGGCGACCGAAGCCGGGGTTGCGGACCCCGATCCATTCGCTCGGAAATGGCACATCCTGATGAAGGGATCCATCATCGCCGCTGCCGAGGGCGACACCCAGGCCGCAGCGCGTGCCCGTGAACTCGGCCTGCTGCTACTCAAAGAGCACGGGATCACCCCCGACTGACCCGGCGCCGCTGTGGTGGTCCCGGAGGACAATCGGATCGGGAGGCGAGGCCAGTGGACGCCGCACAACCCCAGGCCGTACTCGACGAGATTCAGTCCGGTGCGGTGGTGGTCTGCGACGGCGCGATGGGCACGATGCTGCACGCGGCCGGGATCTCCCTGGACCGTTCCCTGCCCGAGCTCAACGTGTCCCGCCCGGCCCTGGTTCGGGACCTGCATGCGGCGTATGTCAGTGCCGGTGCCCGGATCCTGCAGACCAACACCTTCGGTGCGAACCGGCTGCGGCTGGCTGGGTCGGGGTTGGAGAACAGCGTCTCCGAGATCAACATCGCGGGCGCTCGGCTGGCGCGGGAGGCGGCCCAGCGTGCCGGGCATCCGGTGCTGGTCGCGGGTTCGGTCGGACCTGCGGTGAGTGCTCCGGCGGTGCGGCGGGTACCGGCCGGTGCCCGGGCGGATAGCTTGCGGGAGCAGATCGCAGCACTGTGCGACTGGGTCGACCTGCTGATCCTGGAGACCTTCGGCGACCTGGAGTCGCTGGTCCAGGCCGTTGAGGTGGCGAGATTGGAAAGCCACCTGCCGGTGGTGGCTCAGCTGACTTTCGGGGACGACGGCCGGACCCTGCGGGGCGAGGATCCCGCGGAAGCAGCAGCCGTGCTGTCCGATCTGCCGGTGGCCGCACTCGGCGCGAACTGCACGGTCGGCCCCGCGGTACTGGTAAGCGTGGTGACCGAGCTGGCCCGCAACACCCAGCTGCCGGTGTCCGTCCAGCCCAACGCGGGGGTACCCCAAAGGCTCGGTAGCCAGATCCGCTACGCCCGCAACGCGGCCTATTTCGCTGAGGCTGTGCACCGGTTCGTCACTGCCGGGGCCACGTTGCTCGGGGGATGCTGCGGGACCACACCCGCGCATGTGCGGTCCATTTCCCAAGCGGCGGCCGCACTGCCCCCGATCCAGCGACGACCGACCAAACCAGTGGTGGCGCGGCGTGCCCCACAGGCTGGACCGGGTGTGGTGCGCCAGCCTGCCCCGGCTTGGCCTTGGGAGGGCGAACTGATGGTCGCCGCCGGGCTGCAAGCCCCGAATGGCGCGCAGGTGCCCGAGTTCCTCGAGCGGGCGACCGCACTACGCGCGGCCGGTGCCGGTGTGCTCGCGATTATCGAAGCGGCTCCGCCCGCGGCCCGGATCAGCCCGGTCGGCGCTGCCGTGGTGGTGCGGGAACGGGTGGGCAGCGAGGTGCTGTTACCGGTGGAGGCCGCCGACCGCAATCTCGCGGCTTTGCAAGCTGATCTACTCGGCGCGCACGCGCTCGGGCTACGGATGGTGGTGTGCCGCACCGGCAGCCCGCGGGTGGCCGGCGACTACCCCACCGCCCCGGGCGGGACGCCCTGGGATGTCGTCTCCCTCGGGCTCATCGCCATGCTCGGCGCGCTCAACGAGGGTTTTGATTGGCGCGGGGTGGCCACCGCAGAGCACACCCGATTCGTGATCGGTGGCGCCTTGCATACCAGCGCCGGCGACCTCGCCTACGAGCTGGACAGAGCCGAAGCCAAGGCGCGGGCCGGCGCGCACTTCCTGGTCACCGACGTGATCTATGACGTGGAGGAGGCGGCCCGGGTATTGGGCACGGTGCGCGCCCGCGGGGTGAGGCTGCCGGTGCTGGCCACGCTCGCTCCGTTCGCCGATATCCGGAGCCTGCAACGGCTGTCCTACGAGGACCCGGACGGGTCGATCCCGCTGTCTGTGCTGGCTGCGGCCACCCGGCGGGAAAGGCACCACCGGGATAATCCCGAGCAGACTGTCGAGTTCGCGGTGGCTGCGGTGGAGAAGTTGCGCCACCTGATCTCCGGTGTCGTGGTACTCGTCAGCGGCGGTGTCAACGAGCACGCGGTGCAGCTGGTGCGTGCGCTCGCCCGGTTACGGGCGAGTGGATGACCCACCCCGAGATGTCCGGGCGGGCGCCGGTGGGCGGCGATGGTGGCACCACGCGCAGCGGGTTGTCCCGGCAGAACTCGATATACCGGCGGACCATGGCGGTCTGCGACGAGCTGGCCGATGCAGCGCTGGGCGGGGCAGATCCAGTGCGGCTCACCGAGGTCTTCGCCCAGTTGGTCGGCAAGCGGATCGTGTTGCTGGACACCGGATTCCGGCTGCGCGCCCAGGCCGGCGGAGCGACATCGCTGCCCGGGTTGCGCTGGAACCGCACCGATCCCAGCGTCGACCGGCTGCTCCGCGCGCTGGAGGCCGCACGGCGCCCGTTGCGCATCCCCGCGATCCCCGGCTCGCTGCTGGACCAGGCCTGCCTGGTGGCCCCCGTGGTGGTTCGCGAGACCAGCTTGGGTTACCTGCTCGTGCTCGAGGGAGCCGGCCCGGGCGACGGTTACTCGGCCGCGCCCGACGATGCCGAGTTTCTCACCATCACGTATGCGGCCACGCTTTTCGCGTTGACCCTGGCACATGAACAGACCAGCGCCGAGCTGGATCTGCGCTACCGCGCCAGCGTGGTCGATGCGCTGGTCTCCGGCCACTTCCTGGACGCGCAGGACGCCCGGCGCAAGGCCCGGTCGCTGGGTCTGCGCGACGGTGCGGCGTTGCGCGTCGCGATGCTGCGCCCGGTGCCGCCGGACTCGATCTGGGCACCGCGGATCGCGGCCGTGTTACCCGGCGCCGGTGCAGCGGTGCGAGACGGCGCCCTGACCGTCATCATTCCTGGTGATCCGACCGCCGACGAACTGGCCGCGCTGTGCGAGCTGGGTCCGGGCGTGACCTGCGGGGTCAGCGAGCAGGTAGACGCACCGGAACTGCTGCCCCGCGGCGTGCGCCAGGCTGAGCGGGCGATCGATCTCGGCTTGCGCCTGGGTCGGGAAGGGCTGCCAGTGCGCTATGACGAGCTGGGCATCTACCGGCTGCTGTGCACGATCGGCGACATGCAGCACTTGATGGGCTACGCGCGTGACGTACTCGGGCCGTTGCTGGACTACGACTCCGAGCACCGCACCGAATTGGTGCGCACGCTGTCGGTGTACCTGCGCCACCACGGTAGCCACAAACAATCCGCCCGGATGCTGCACCTGCACACCAACACCGTCGCCTACCGGGTAACCCGCATCGAGGCCATCACCGGGCTTGACCTCGGCGATGCGGACGATCGGCTGATCGCGCACGTCGCCGTGAAGATCATCGAGTCGCAGGGCGCCGAGGGATGCTGAATCCCGGCACGGCGCTGGCTCGTGTTCTGGTGGACGAACTCGTGCGTGGTGAGGTGGCCGACGCGGTGATCGCGCCGGGTTCGCGATCGGCGCCGCTGGCGATCGCGTTCGCCGAGCATCCCGGCATCAGGCTGCACGTCCGCATCGATGAACGGTCGGCTGCCTTCCTCGGGCTCGGGCTGGCCAAGGCATCCGGTAGTCCGGTGCCGATCGTGTGCACCTCGGGCACGGCCGCGGCCAACTTCCATCCGGCGGTGCTGGAAGCGGCGCATTCCCAGGTAGGGCTGGTCGTACTGACCGCGGACCGGCCACCGGAGCTGCGCGGCACCGGTGCGAACCAGACCGTGGATCAGATCAAACTGTACGGGAATGCCGTCGGGCTGTTCACCGAGCTCGGTGTCGCCGAGGCGCGGTGCGGCATGGTCGCCTACTGGCGATCGGTGATCTGCCGCGCTTTGCGGTCGGCTG
>DATFDO010000167.1:0-2559 GCA_035252045.1 Pseudonocardiaceae bacterium | reverse complement strand
ACACCGTCGCCGGCCCCGGCTGCCTCATCCAATCCGACTACCGCACCGGACCCCACGGCAACTTCGAAGTCGTCGTCCCCCTCCAACTCCCCAACGGCAGCACAGAACTCCGCCACTTCTGGCGCGACAACAACAACCCCCGACAACCCTGGAACAAGGCGCAATTCATCACTCAGTCCTGCGCGGGATCCGGTGGCCTCATCCAATCTCGTTTCGGCACGGCTGCCCACGGCAATTTCGAGGTGATCGTCGACGAGCGCCGGGCCGCGGTGACGCACTACTGGCATCCGAACTTCCGCCTCGCGGAGTGGTGGATCCGGACCGACTGCTTCGACATTCTCCAACCGCACCCGTTACTCGTCAACCGCGCCCGAAAAATCGCCCAATTAACCGGCGAGTTCGATCGCGAAGGGTGGAACGGAACCGGAACACCGAATTTCGCGCTCAATCGGACACAGAGCAGGTTCGGCATCATCGGCACCGATCTCGGCAGCTCGTTCGCCCATCAGGGGCGGCTCTATTTCTTGTTCGGCGACACCTGGCGAGTGGGTCACGGCACGCCGAACGATGACCTCGACTCGATCGCATTCTCTACGGACACGACGGCTGACGACGGCCTCGGATTAACGTTCCTGCCCCGGCCGCCGCTGGTTCCCGGCATCCCCCAGGGTGGCTTCAACGTGCCACTCGACGGGGTGAGCTGGAACGACACGATGTACGTCTTCTTCAGCACCGACGCCCGACAGGCGGGCATGTACGCATTGATGGGTAGATCGATAGTGGCCCGATCCGACGATGGGCTTGACTTCAGGCTCCTTTACGAGGTGTCTCGCTACAAGTTCATCAACGTCTCGACATCGATCGTCGACGCCGCCGACCACGGGCTGCCCGGGAACGGTCCACAACTCGTCGTGTTCGGCAGCGGCCGATACCGCTCGAGCGATGTGTACCTCGCGATCAAACCAGTAGCGCAGCTCGACACACCGGGCAGTTTTCTGTTTTATGCCGGCGGAACGAGTCAACCGCAATGGGCCAGCGATGAGGAAGCCGCAGTTCCTCTTTTTGGGGAGGGTAACGTCGGCGAGTTGTCGGTGCGCTGGAATCCAGTGCTGTCAGCATGGACATGTCTTCACAATGCAGACTGGCCAGCCGACAGAGCATCCGTTGGCGGCATAGTCATGCGCTGGGCGAAACATCCTTGGGGTCCCTGGTCCGAGGGGGATATCGCCTTTTCGGTGAGCGATGGGCTCGGTAAATTCATGCACCTGCCCAACGTCGATCACACGCAGGAAGGTTTCGGGCTCGATCGTAGCGGCGATCCGGCCGGTATGTATGCTCCCTATCAGATTCCTCAACACACCCGCCAGACCGACCATGGCGCACGAATCTATTTCACCATGTCGGCCTGGAATCCATACCAGGTGATGTTGATGAGTCTCGACGTTTCCCTACCGCTCGGATAGGGCGTTTTCAGCGAGCGTGGATGTCGGTAACGTCATGCACCGACGGTTCGGGACAGAGCTGAGGGGTGATCGTGCGGGCCAGGGACGTCCGCCGGCAGGTCCCGCGCACCGATGCGGTGCTGGCCGATCCGGCTGTCGAGGCTGCAGCTCGACGGCTGGGGCGCCGGCAGGTGAAGCAGGCGGTGGCCGCGGCGCAGCAGCGGGTGCGCGAGGGCACCTTGGCACCGGCCGGCATCGTTGCCGATGTGCTGGCCGCCCTGCCTGACACCGCCACGACGCTGCGCCCGGTGCTCAACGCGACCGGGGTGTTGCTGCACACCAATCTGGGCCGGGCACCGCTTTCCGCGGCGGCGCTGACCGCGCTTACCGTCGCGGCCGGCACCACCGACGTCGAACTCGAGCTGCTCACCGGCGGGCGTGGCCGCCGGGGAGCCGGGGCGTTGGCCGCACTGGCCGAGGCGGTGCCTGCTGCGCAAGCGGTGCATGTGGTGAACAACGGCGCCGCCGCGCTGGTGCTCACCGCGACCGCGCTGGCGGCCGGCCGCGAGATCGTGCTGTCCCGCGGCGAGATGGTGGAGATCGGCGACGGGTTCCGCATTCCTGAATTGCTGGTATCCACCGGCGCCCGGCTGCGCGAGGTGGGCACCACCAACCGGGTTACCCGCGAGGATTACGTTGCGGCGATCGGGCCGCAGACCGGGTTCGTGCTCAAGGTGCACCCATCGAACTTCCGCGTCACCGGGTTCACCTCGTCGGTACCGGTCAATGAACTGACCGGGCTGGGCGTCCCAGTGGTCGCCGACATCGGCTCGGGCCTGCTCGCACCGCATCCGGTACTGCCCGAGGAGCCCGACGCCGCCACCACGTTGGCCCTCGGCGCGGACCTGGTCACGGCCAGCGGTGACAAGCTGCTCGGCGGCCCGCAGGCCGGCCTGCTGCTGGGCGCGACCGAGCTGGTGACGGCTCTGCGACGGCACCCGCTGGCCCGCGCGCTGCGGGTGGACAAGCTCACGCTCGCCGCCTTGGAAGCCACCGTGCGGGGGCCGGCGACCCCCACCGTCCAGGCACTGGCCGCCGACCCCGCCGCACTGCACCG
>DATFDO010000166.1:0-4268 GCA_035252045.1 Pseudonocardiaceae bacterium | reverse complement strand
GCCGGATGGTCATGCCTGCAGTTGATGCCCCACAGCGGTCGAAGCTGTGGGGCGGGTCTGCTGAAGGATTTATGCTGTTGTGGCGCTCGTGCTGCGCTGGAGGACACGGTAGACGGTCGGGCGGCTGACTCCGAACAGGTCGGCGACCTCGGTCGTGCTGTGCTGCCCGGCGGCGATCAAGCTGACCAAATGCGCTTGCTGCCGTGGGTTGAGCTTGGGTTTGCGGCCGCGCAAGCGGCCCTTGGCCCTCGCGACTCTCATTCCCTCCTTGGTCCGCAGCCGGATGAGGTCAGCCTCAAACTCCGCGACCATGGCCAAGACGTTAAACAGCAACCGGCCCACCGCGTCATTGGGGTCATACACCGACCCGCCCAAGCTAAGCCGGACCTGGCGGGCGGTCAGTTCGTCGGCGATGGCCCGGGCATCGGGCAGCGACCGGGCCAGCCGGTCTAGCTTGGTGACCACTAGGGTATCGCCGTCCCGGCAGGCCGCGAGTGCTTCCCGCAGCCCCGGGCGCTCCCGGTTGGTGCCGGTCAGTCCGTGGTCGACGTAGATGCGGTGGGCCGGCACGCCCAGCCCAATCAGACCGTCTCGCTGAGCGGTCAGATCCTGCTGGTCAGTAGAACAGCGCGCATAACCAATGAGAAGCGCCACCATGGCGCACCTCCCGAAAATGGGCCGGCCCGCTACGGCGCAGCGGACCCGACAGCGACTGGGGCCGCCATACCCACTTCACCCGCGACCGTCGAGCCAAGAGCGGATCCCTATCCGGACAGGCCGACCGGGTTGCTGTGCGCCGAGATGGCGAGACCCATTTCCCGGCCAGGGCTGGATCCAGTGCACCAGCAGTGCCGGCGGGCGAAGTGGTCCTCGACTCGCCTGGTGGTGGGTTCGGGAACAGAGCAAGAGTCGCGTGCCCGCCACCTCGCCGCGCAGTGCGAAACGGGCGGATTACCCGATGACTCCGATGATTCGTTGCTCCGACGGGATGGGCTGGGCCTACGGTGATCTGCGACGAGGTTTTCCTGGGAGGGAGTAGGTGGGTGGCGGTGTTGTTGGAGGTCCCGATTGAGGATGGGACCGTGTTGCTGGTGGAGGCCGATCGGGGGGAGATCCCGGATCGGTTGACATTGGCGTCTGCGGAGCCGGGTGCGGCGGCGGCGAAGGCGGCGCGGTCGTTGTCGGAGTCGTTGAAGCAGTTGGAGCCGATGCTGCGCACGGTCAAGGAGCGGTTGGTCGCCTCGACGCCGGACCATTTCACGGTGGAATTTGGCGTCAAGTTGGGGAGACCGGGATCATTTTGGCCAAAGGGACCGCCGAGGTGAATCTGAAGATCACCATGGCGTGGGACCGCGCCGGAAGCTGACGGGGTGGCGCCGGTGGGCCGGTATGAGACGGCGGTGGTGCGGCTGGTGGTGTGGGCCAGTGGCCGGCCCACCGCTGGCCTGGGTGTGCTGGTGGGCGCCAGGCAGGTGGTGACGTGTGCACATGTGGTGAACACGGCGTTGGGCTGGGGCAAGCGGGAGCAGGCGCGTCCCGACTCGTCAGCGGTGGTGCAGGTGGAGTTTCCGCTAGTGGCGGGTGCACCAGTGCGTACCGGGCAGGTGGCGGCATGGGTACCGCCGCCACTGCGTGGGGCCGGTGAGGGTGATGTTGCCGGGTTGGTGCTCAGCGAGGAGGCTCCAGTCGCCGCTACTCCGGCCCGGTTCACCGCGGAGGCGGTCGCGCCGGGGTCACCCCTGCGGGTGTTCGGCTATCCGCAGACCCCGCCACAGGCGCACGGGGCGTGGGTCGACGTTGACTTGAAGGGCGATGTCGGTGGGCAGCTGATCCAAGTGGAAAGCCGCAGTGACCAGACGATCAAGGCACAGCCCGGTTACAGCGGGTCCCCGGTGTGGCAGGACAACACCGGGCTGGTGATCGGCCTGCTGCAGGCCACCCCTTCCGCCGACGAGCCCGACCGAGATGCCTACCTGCTGTCCACTGGCCTAGTGGCCGAGGCGTGGGAGGAGCAGTTCGACTATCTACTGGTTCCGGAGAATCCCTATCGAGGGCTGGAGCCGTTCACCGCTAAACACGCCGAGGTGTTCTTCGGTCGGGAGGAGGACATCGAGCGGCTGACCGAGCGGGTGACAACGCAGCCAGTTGTCGTTGTCGTCGGCCCGTCCGGGGTGGGCAAATCCTCCCTCGTCCGGGCCGGGCTGGTTCCCCGACTACAGCGCGTGGGGCACTGGTCGATCGCGCTGGTTCGCCCCGGCCAGGACCCCTGGCAGCGGCTCGCCTCCGGCCTGCTTCAGACCCAGCGTGGCACCGACCCCGTGGTGATCGCGCTGGAATCCCGTGAACACATAGAGCGGGAGCTCCAGCGGCTACGCCGGGAAGGCCTCGGCCCGCTGGCCCGGTTTCTGCGCAGCATGAACCGTTCACTGCTGGTCGTTGTCGACCAGTTCGAGGAGCTACTGGCCACCGGCCAGCCTCTAGACCCCCAGCTACTAGAGCTGCTGTTCCCCCCGCAGGACGCAGTCGATGAACATCCGGCCCGGGTGGTCATCACCCTGCGCGCGGACTACTTACCCGCGCTGCTGGCCATCCCCGGCCTGGGCGCGCGGCTCGACCAGCGGCTGTACATGCTCTCGCCGCTGACCAATGCAGAGCTCCACGCTGCAGTGCAGTGCCCGGCGACGGCCCGCAGAGTCGAGTTCGAAACTGGCTTAGTCGATCAGATTGTGCGGGACACTGGAGCCGAGTCGTTGCCGTTGCTGCAGTTCACTCTCACCCGGCTTTGGGAGACTCAGCGGCGCAAGACCCTGAGTTTCATCGGCTACCACGCGATCGGTGGGGTGTCCGGGGCGCTGGACCGCTTCGCCGAGCAACAGATGAGCACTCTTATCGACAACGTCGTGGGGATAGTCGATCGGGTGCTGCTGCGTCTGGTCCGCATCCCTGCCGGAGACCCCGGGCTGACCACCCGACAACGGGCCTACCAGGCCGATTTACCCGTGGCCGAATGGCAGGCGGCGCAGCGCCTCGCCGATGCCCGGCTGGCTATCGTCGATGCCGACCACGACCGCGGCCCGTATGTAGAGCTTGCCCACGAAGCACTGATCACCTCGTGGCAGAGACTGCATGACCTGGTCCGGGACAACGCTGAGTTCCTCGGATGGCTGGCGTGGATACAGCAGCGCACCACCGAGGGCGACCTGCTACCGGAGGCACGAATCGCCGATGCCCGGCGCTGGGTCAAGACCCGTCCCGACGATATTCCCGATCACGTGAAGGCCTTTGTGGACAGCAGCGAGACCGCGGCCGAGGCACGGGTGCGTGAGCTGAGCCAAGCCCGCGACCACGCCAGGATTGCACAGCAGCGGGCCGAAGCGGCAGCGCGGCGGGCGGAGGCGTTACGTCTGGCCGCCGACGCCGAGCTGGCACTGCGCTCCGCCCGGACCCCAACCACGGTTGCCCTCGCCTTGGCCGCCGAGTCCGTTCTCACCGAACCCACGCCGCAAGGCGATCTTGCACTTCGCCACGTGCTGCGCCTTCACCCGCGGACCCGAGCCCGCCTCCACCACGACGGTCCGGTGGTCGCAGTGGCCTTCGCCCCAGACGGCACCCGGGTGGCCACCGCCAGCGCCCGCGGCCCGGTGCAGGTGTTCGACGCGGCCACCGGCGCCGTGCTGACCCGCCACTACCAGTACGGTGCGGAGGTCGGGGTGGCGTTCGCCCCGGACGGCACCCGGGTGGCCACCGGCAGCGAGCGCCACTCAGCAGAGGTGTTCGACGCGGCCACCGGTGCCGTGCTGACCCGCCTAAAGCACCGTGGCCCGGCCCGTGCGGTGGCGTTCGCCCCGGACGGCACCCGAGTGGCCACCGCCAACTTCTATAAGTCGGCGTTTGTATTCGACGCAGCCACCGGCGCCGAGCTGGCCCGCCTGGACCACGACGCCACGGTCACTGCGGTGGCCTTCGCCCCAGACGCCACCCGAGTGGCCACCGCCAGCAAGGACGGTTCGGCGCGGGTATTCGACGCAGCCACCGGCGCCCAGCTGGCCCGCCTGAACCACGACGACACGGTCACTGCCGTGGCCTTCGCCCCAGACGGCACCCGGGTGGCCACCGCGAGCTGGGATGGTTCGACGCGGGTGTTCGACGCGGCCACCGGCGCCGAGCTGGCCCGCCTAGACCACAACGGTGGGGTGGTCGCGGTGGCCTTCGCCCCAGACGGCACCCGGGTGGCCACCGCGAGCTGGGATGGTTCGACGCGGGTGTTC
>DATFDO010000165.1:0-4462 GCA_035252045.1 Pseudonocardiaceae bacterium | reverse complement strand
TAGAGAACAGCACGAGCGAGCGGTTGCCCAGCACTGAGAGCGTTTCACAGCGTGGTGCGTAGCCGGTCGCCAAGACTCGGGCGGAGGATGGGTTGATACGCCGTGTGTCGGGCGCGCGCCGCGAATGAGAGAAGGGCTAGGAGGGCGAGGCCAAGCATCGGCATCCGCTGAGGGGTCTTTCCCGCACGGCGCGACCTTACGGCCGCGGCCAGGGCGCCGCGCAGGGGTGACACGGCGCCACCGGGCGGTCCATGTACTATTTCGCTACGTAGATAGAGATGTCCCGGAAGCAGGTGCGCGCTGCACGTGACCCCGTCCTCCCGCTCCTCGTCGTCCGCCCGCAGGGCTTCCGGCATTCGCCGACGCCAGATGTATCGGGGACGTGCCGCAGTGCCCATGTTGAGTGGACTGATCGCGGCTATCGTGCTGTTCGCCGCAGTGGCGGCCTGTTCCACTCGTGGCGGTGCAGCTGGCACATGTGAACGGTCTGGGCATCGACCCCGCACCCGGTGACCTCTACGCAGGCAGCCACTACGGGCTCATCCGGTTCCCGCAGCAGGGCAAACCAAACCGGGTGGGGGGCCTGGTGCAAGACTTCATGGGATTCACCGTGGTCGGACCAAACCACTTCCTGGCCAGCGGGCATCCGGGAGCCGGTCGGGACGAACCCAGCAACGTTGGCCTGATCGAAAGCACCGACGGCGGACAGAGCTGGCGCACGCTGTCACTGGCCGGACACGCCGACTCCCACGTCCTGAAGGCCAGCCACGGCCTGATCTATGGCACCAACGCCGGGCAGCTGATGGTCTCCAGGGACGGCAAGACGTGGGACACCCGCGGTCAGATCCCGATGGCCGATCTCGCCATCAACCCCCAGGATCCCCAGACACTGCTTGCGACGACGCGGCAGGGCCTGGCCCGCAGCACCGATGGCGGGCGGAGTTTTGCACTCGTCCCCGGCGCTCCGCTGCTGCAGCTGGTCACCTGGACCGACACCGGAGGCCTCGTCGGGCTCACCCTGAGGGCACCGTGTACGTCAGCGGCGACGGGGCGACTACCTGGTCTCAGCGCGGATCCGCCGCAGGCACGCCGCAAGCGCTCACCGCGTCCGGCAACCAGATCTACGCCGCCGTCGAGGACAGGATTATCAGCAGCGACGATGGCGGCCGCACTTTCCGAACCCGATACGAGGCAAGCTGATCAGCGCACCTGGGCTGGTCAGTCAGCCGGCTCGCGGGCGCGGAGCCGTTCGACCAGCCCCGCGGCGAACCGCTCGTGGCGTTCGATCCGCAGTCCCGCAGTGCGCACCTGCTCGATGGGGCGGCGCCGGAAATGTTCCCCCAACAGCGGCACCGTCACCAGCTCAGCGAGACGCTGGCCGACTCGCAGCGCCAGGTTCGAACTGACCACGTGGTCGGCAAGTAGCAGCGCTGCACCGGGGCGAAGCACTCGGGTCATCTCGGCCAGGGCCCTGTGGTGGTCGGGGATGCCGCACAGCGAGAAGGTGCAGACCACCGTGTCGAATGCGGCGCTGGGCAGCTCCAGCGTCTCCGCGTCGCCCACCCGCAGCTCGACGTGACGGCCGAGGTCATCGGCGCGTCGCCGGGCGATCGCGAGCATCTCCTGGCTGAGGTCGATCCCGGTCACGTTGAGGTCGGGCGGGTAGTGCTCCAGGTTCAGGCCGGTACCGATAGCGACCTCGAGCACCTCACCGGTTGCCTGCTGGCAGATCCAACTGCGGGTGTCGCCGAACAGCACACGATCTAAGAAGCGCATTTCGGGGTCGTAGGTCCTAGCATGCCGGTCCCAGGCCCGGCGCCACCGCGCGCGCTGCGCGCTGCCAGCCACCATCCGATTACCTTCTCATGCACCGAATGTGGCGGCGGACGCTGTGCTGGAAGAACGCGGCCAGGTTGCCAAGCGTCATCGATGCGGTGGTCAGGGTCGCCAGCAGCAGCGGCGGCTGAGCGCTGCGCCTCCGCATTTGCTGCTCGCCAAGGTCACCGACGTCGGTTGTGGGGCCGGTGAGCCGATCGATCAGATGGTGACGTGAAGCGCGCGGTGGCCACGGCGTGTCCGGCGCTGTTGATCAATCTGG
This sequence comes from Pseudonocardiaceae bacterium, assembly GCA_035252045.1. GTDB lineage: Bacteria > Actinomycetota > Actinomycetes > Mycobacteriales > Pseudonocardiaceae. The sequence goes on along the minus strand of DATFDO010000165.1, from coordinate 2,364 downwards.
CGGTGGCGAGGGTGTCACGGTCGATAGCGGCGGGAACTCCCCAGCCCCCCTGTCCGTGGGTGAGGGGAACGGTGCCGACCGGCACGGTCGAGCCGTCGCGGCGAACCAATTCGGCGCGGACAGTGCCGCTGGTCGGGTCGGTGTCGGTTTCTAGTGACAGGTAAATCCAGGAGGGGTGCCCGGGGTAGACGTAGGCATGTCCGATCTGGCGGTCTCCGGTGGTCAGGGGTGCATACATGACGGTCCGCTCGTCGGATCGCGCGTCGGTCTCAGGTGGCGGCGCATCATGGTAGTGATAGGCACGGCCCACGATCCACCCGCCGCCGGCCAGCGCCAGGGCGAGCAGGACGGCGGCCGCAGGAAGCCACCACCGTCGTGCACGCCGTAGTGGTGACGTCAGTGCGGTCATCACCCGCTGTTCGAACCCGGCGGGTGGCTCTGCGCCGGGCAGCAGTTCCACTAGCCGGTCGGCGGTGACCGTCAACGCTGACACCGTGTCCCGGCAGGCCGCGCAGCCGTCCAGGTGCGCCAGCGCCCCGGCACGCTCGCGGCCGGGGAGCACATCCAGGGCCAATTCGGCGGCGAGCTCGCGGCATTGCTGGCAGGTCAGCTCACTCATCGTCGGCTCGCAGGGTGGCGGGCGGCTGGGCCATGGCGGCGCGAATGCGGGATATCGGGGGTGCCCACCGGGATGTGCCCGACGTCGGTGATCTCACGAGCGGTCAGCGCCACCCCCCAACACCGTCCGTTGGAACTGGCGCACGAACACCAGTGCGATCTGCGGGATCCCGGTGGCCGCCCGGCCAGCAGCGTGTCGTCGCGGAGGAGTTCCAGAACCGGGCGGCGGATGTCCACGCTTTCAGTACGGACCAACCGACGCCCGGGATTAACCATTGGCCCGACGGAGTGGACACGGATACGGTCCGGCGTCGGCGCGCGCGGTCCGGCGCGGGTATGCCCCGGCAGGATCACCGTGGCGCCACCACAGCGCCCCGGTGACGAAATCCGGTGGCGAAGGAGGCGGGCAGCATCCACCCGACACACAACACGGCGCCAACAGCGCGACCACACCCGCAGGAACGAGGCCAGCGGCGTCGTGCCGAACAGCACCTCACCCACCGTGCCGCAACCCCCCGCTGGTCCCCGGGAACACCCAGGCGTCCTTGCTCAAGGGTAAGCGCCTCGCTTGCGACACTGACTACCTAACCTACGATCAACGTACATAGCTAGTAACTGGGGGGTGCGGTGTGGTTCGCCAGCCCTAGGCTGGCTGGGCAGGACAACAGCGGGAGGGCAGTGCGCGCGGGTTCGGTGAGCTCGAAGCGGCGGTGACAGACCGGCTGTGGAACCGCGCGGGCACCACCACGGTGCGCGAGGTCTTCGACGAGCTGCGGTAGCAGCGGGGCATCGCCTACACCACCGTGCACCGCAAGGGCTGGCTGTCCCAACAGCGCCAGGGCAAGGCGTTTTTCTACTGGCCCGTCCACAGCCGTGAGGAGTACACAGCCCGGTTGATGCGCGACGCGCTGGATGGCGGGGATGCTGGTCTGGTGCTGACCCATTTCCTGGAGCGATCAGCGACGAGGAAGCCGCCACGCTGCGCACTGCGCTGCACCGGCTGACCTCGACTGGGGATGTCGAATCAGCGTCGCGGTCTGCCTGCTGGCCTACAGCTTCGCGGTGGCCGTGATAGGGCCAGGGCTGCTCACCCGGTTGACCCGCGCCGGGTAGCGCCGCGGCGGGGCGTGGCGCTGCGGCTGGTCGCGATCGGCAGTGTTGTGGCGTCCGGGTCGTCGCCGCGGGGTTTCCGTCGGCGAGGTCGTTCGGCACTGGCATCAGCCCGTGTTCGGAATCGACGTACGTGACGAGGAACGCAGCGCGCCGCGGATGAGCAATCTCAGGGTCACCTACCAGGCCAGGCGTGTCCACCAACTCAGCCGCTGCTTGCTTGCATGGCTGAGGTGCGCGCGCGGATCATTTCGTTCATCTCGACGATCTGCATACGCTGCGAATCTTTGATCGACTTCGCGAGGTTCTGAGCAGCGGGGTACTTACCGAGCTCCACCTCGGTCTGCGCCATCGGCACGGCCGCGGAGTGGTGCGGCACCATGTTGGTCAGGAAGATGACGTCGCGCTGCTCGGGTGTGGCGGCGCCGCGCAGATCACTGGTGTTCTTGTCCCAGACCGCTTGCTGGTCGGCAGGAGCAGGCTTCGGCGACGCTCCGAAGGTCCGCAGGAAGCCCTGCATGGTCGCGATTTCCTTCTGCTGCTCATCGAGAATCTTCTGCGCGATGGCCTTCACCTCTGGCGCCGAGCCCGTCGCGACTTCGATCTGGGCGTTGCGCACGGCCTGCATGTGATGCT
>DATFDO010000164.1:0-10360 GCA_035252045.1 Pseudonocardiaceae bacterium | reverse complement strand
TGCTGCCGGTCGATCCGGACACCAGCGCGGCGCGGCTGCGGGCCGAGCTTGCCGCGGCGCTGGGCGTCGACGTCGCCGTGGTGATCACGGACACAATGGGTCGCGCCTGGCGAGTGGGCCAGACCGATGCGGCGATCGGGGCCGCTGGGCTGCGCGTACTGCACCGATACGCGGGTGCCGTCGACCGGCACGGCAACGAGCTGCTGATGACCGAAGTCGCCATCGCCGACGAGATCGCCGCAGCCGCCGATCTGGTCAAAGGCAAGCTGACCGGGGTGCCGGTGGCGGTGTTGCGCGGGCTGGCCCGGCACGACGACGGCAGCACCGCGGCGCATTTGATCCGCCCGTTGGCTGAGGACCTTTTCTCGTTGGGCACTGCGGAGGCGATCGAGCAAGGGCAAGCCGCGGGCCGGGCGGATGCGGTGCTGCTGCGCCGATCGGTGCGCTCCTACCGTCCGGATCCGGTGGATCCTGCCCTGCTGCGCCGCGCGGTAGGCGTGGCACTGCGGGCCCCGGCACCGCACCATACCCGGCCGGTCCGGTTCGTCTGGCTGGCCGACCGCCGCCGGCGGCGACGGCTGCTCGACGCGATGGCGCAGGCCTGGCGGGCCGACTTGCGCGGCGATGGCCTGACCGAAGACCGCATCGAACACCGGGTGCGGCGCGGGCAGCTGCTCTATGACGCACCGGAAGTGCTGGTACCGGTAGCCGTCCCGGACGGCGCGCACGCCTATCCCGATGCGCGGCGGCAAGCCGCCGAGGAAACGATGTTCACCGTTGCGGTGGGCGCCGCGGTGCACGGTCTGCTGGTGGCGCTGGCGGCCGAGGGCGTGGGCTCGTGCTGGGTCGGCTCCACGCTGTTCTGCCCGGATCTGGTACGCGCCGAGCTCGGGCTACCCACGGGCTGGCGGCCTCTGGGCGCGATCACCGTTGGTTATCCCACCGAGCCTTTGCTGCCGCGGCCACCAGGTGATCCGAATGATGGATTGCTGGTGCGATAATCCCATCCGATGATCATCAGCGCGAATGCCGCAGTGCATGCCGATGCGGTGCGGACGCTCTCCGGCTGGGCCCCCGACGACTCCGGGCAGCGGGCACTGTGCCAGGCGTTTCTCGGTTTCCTGGCGGCCCGCCCGGACGCCTGCGCGCGATCGTGCGTACCCGGTCACCTGACCGCGTCAGCCGTGGTGGTCTCGCACGACGGCAGCCACCTACTGCTCACCCTGCATCCTCGGGTCGGGCGTTGGGTGCAGCTCGGCGGGCACTGTGAGGAAGACGATGCCGGGCTCGCCGCGGCAGCGCTGCGGGAAGCGACCGAGGAATCCGGTATCGCCGATCTGGAGATCGATCCCCGGCCGCTGCATCTGGACGTGCACCCGATCACCTGCTCGCTGGGGGTGCCCACGAGACACTTCGATGTCCGCTTCCTGCTGCATGCCCCACCCGGCGCAACGCCGGTAATCAGCTCCGAATCGGTTGATTTGGCCTGGTGGCCCACCCATGCCCTGCCCCCCGACGTCGCCCCCCTGGTCCCCGTCATGAAGACATATCGAGCTCATTAGGGGCCGATCAGCCCGTTATGTCTCCATATGGGGAGGATGGTGAGCGTGGTTCGGTCGTTGGTGTTGTTCGGGGTTGCCGCGGTCGCGGAGATCGGCGGCGCGTGGCTGGTCTGGCAGGGCTGGCGTGAACACCGCGGCCTGGCGTGGATCGCCGCGGGCGTCGTCGCGCTCGGGTGCTACGGGTTCGTCGCCGCTTTCCAGCCTGACCCGCACTTCGGCCGGATCCTGGCTGCCTACGGTGGCATTTTCGTGGCCGGTTCGCTGATCTGGGGTGTGATCGTGGACAAATTCCACCCTGATCGGTGGGACTACCTCGGAGCAGCGACCTGCCTGCTGGGCGTCGCCATCATCATGTACGCGCCCCGGCCGTGAACTCCGGTCTCACGGTGGTGCCGGGGCGAGCCGGCCGAGAGTGTCAGGGGTACGTGCTTGGCTGAGCCCGCAACCAACCAAGGAGGTTCTCATGCCGATCCGTACCGCCCTCTGGACCGCCGGCACACCGTGCTGGGTCGACCTGGCCGTCCCCGACGTCGACGCCGCCAAGGAGTTTTATGCCGCCGTCCTGGGATGGACCTATACCGATAGCGGCGAGGAGTTCGGCCACTATCAACTGTGTCACCTCGACGGACACGCAGCAGCGGGCATCGGCCCGCAACAGAGCCCAGATCAGCCGCGGGCGTGGACGACCTACCTTGCCAGCGACTCCGTCGACACCAGCGCGCAGCGGATCGCCGACAATGGCGGCAAGGTCCTCGCTGGTCCCTTCGACGTGCCCGGTGCGGGCCGGATGTGCATCGCGCTGGACGGGCAGGGCGCCGTCTTCGGGGTATGGCAGGCGGGGGGTCACATCGGCACAGAGGTCTACAACCAGCCCGGATCGTTGGTGTGGAACGAGGCCGCGGTACCCGATCCCGACGCGGGCAGGCAGTTCTACGCCGCGGTGTTCGACTACTCGTACCAGCCGGTCGAGGGCGCCAGCTCGGAGTACATGACCTTCCATCGGGGCGGCGATCCGCTCGGTGGCATGGGCGGGTTGGGCGACCGGCCACCGGGGACACCGCCGCACTGGATGGCCTATTTCATGGTCACCGACGCCGATGCCGCGGTAGCCGCAGCTACTGAGCGGGGCGCGACAGTGCTCAGCGGCCCCCACGACACGCCCTACGGCCGGATGGCTTCGATCACCGATCCGCAGGGAGCCACATTCTCCATCATGGGTGCGCTGTCGCCCGGCTGATCTGCTGACCGCTGACTGGGTGACGCTGGTCAGCGGATAAGTTGCACAGCGACTTCGAGGTCAGACCCGAACCAGGCCTGATCTGCGGTGATCGCCACGCCCTCGGGGATGCCCTTCGCCGCGGCCAGGCAGGCGCGATCCCCGAGGGGCAGGCCATCTGTGCGGGTCGTCGACCAGAGCAGGCCGGCGCTGACCACGTCGGCCGGGGGGAAGGGAAGTAGCCGGTCGGGAGCACAGGATGATCAGGTGCAGTCGGTCGGAGAACGGACCGCTGCTGCGCCGCCAGCCCCGCCCCCACCCCGACATGGAGACATATCGAGGTTATCGGGCCCGTCCTGACCACGATATGCCTCCATATCGGGGTGGGTGTGGGCGGCGACAGGCACCGGCAAGCGAGTACGCCGGACCAGGCCGACGCCGGCAAGAACGACGATCATTCCGGCGAGCACCCGCAGGCTCAGCGACTCACCGAGTACGGCGACCCCGAACAGGACTGCGACCACCGGGATCAGGTAGGTGACGGTCGATGCCACAGTTGGGCCGTCATCGGTGATGAGCCGGTAGTTCAGGATGTAGGCGATGCCGGTGCCGAGCACTCCGAGCACGATGACGCTGCCGAGCGCATCTAACCGCAGTTCCGGGACTCGCCAACCGATCGGCAACGCACACGCTGACAGCACGGCGGCAGCGCTGAGCTGGCCCGCGGACAGCACGGTTGGATCCAAGCCCCGCCCAGTCAGATACCGGCCCGCGTACACGAACAGCACCCCGTACAGCGCCGACGCAGTCAGGCACGCTGCAGCACCGCTCACGCTGCCACCCGACTGCCACGGCGCGAAGATCACCAGCGCGCCGGTGAAGCCGAGAGCCAGACCGGCGGCACGGATCGCGGTCATCGTGCGCTCTACGCGTGCCAGCACCGCCACCGTCACCGTCCACAGCGGGGTTGTGGCATTGAGAATGCCGGCCAGACCAGAGTCAATGCTGAGCTCGCCGACGCCGAACAGGAAGAACGGCACCACGTTGCCGACAGTTGCGGCGACCGCGAAGTGCGCCCAGACCACCGGCTCCCGAGGCATCCGCAGACCGCGCAGCAAGCAGACCACACCAAGCACACCCGCGGCGAGCAGCAGTCGCAGGAACACCACTTGCATCGGCGTGAAGGCACGCAACCCGATCTTGATCCAGACAAAGCTGGATCCCCAGATCAATGCGAGCAGCGCCAGCTGTAGCAGGCCACTGCGCCGAAGCGTCCAACATCCCATGTCTCCCAGTGTGAGCTCCCGGCCGCCCGAGCGTGGCCGACCGCGGCGGAACCCTTTCCGATACTGCCCGTAGCGACCGGCTTAGCTTCTCCGTGACCGATCTCGTTCTTGCGAATGCAATTGCACGCGCATTGACCTGTGCATCTGCCCATGCTAGATTTTACCTTTCAAAATGGTTGCGCAGAGTTATCTAAGAACGGCGGCGTTACTTAACAAAGACAAGTATCCGTCCAGGGAAAGGCGTCGACCAATGGCGGCGACGTTTGCAACAGCCACCTGCGCCGCTGGCCTCGCCGTGACCGCCGCTGGCCGCGCCGTGACCGGGAGGATGCTCTGCTAACCATTGTGGGCTCACCAGCCCGGGCTGCAGCGTCTTGGGCCGAACAGCACGGACAGCGCCACGAAAAAGAATATCCAGGCTGATGTGCGGCGGTTATCTGACCGAATGATGCCAGGCAAAAAAAGGGATATGCAGATATGAGCTATGCGAGAAGCCGAGGACCATTCTTGATGTGGTTTACCTGTGGCTTCGAACATATAGATCATGCCATCAAGGACGACGATATGGCAATCGGGATATCCGCTGGCGCCGGTCGATACACGGCCCTTTGTGGGGCCACCGTCAACGTTGCATCCATGATCTGTCCTCCGGGCCGGCGTTGTCCCTCCTGCGAGGCAGCCGTGCTCCGAGTCGAACGTGACTCGTCTCCGGGTGTTACCGCTTTTCCCACCCAGGCAGACGGCCGTGGCCGGCACCGCGACTACTCCGCAAGCTCACAGACCGGCCTCCGGTTATTTGGTCGACGCAAGTGAAGGTGCCCCGCAGCAAGACGCGCCTGGTGCTCACATCGCACGGTAGTCGCGGGGACTGAACCGGGGACCGAAGCGGGGACGCCGGAATCCGGAGGCTTCGATGTAGCGCACCGCTCGATGCCGCTGCGGCGCATAGGGCGCCAGAATTTCGAGCATGCCCGCGTCATTCAAAGCGTGGCCTACCAGGGCGTAACCGACCAGAGAAGGAATGTGGAAGTCACCGACGCTCACCGCGTCAGCATCTGACCACGCCCGCTGAGCCACCTCGGCAGCCGTCCAGATCCCGATACCGGGAACCTTGCACAGCAGATCCCGGCCGGCCTTTCCGGTCAGTACCGCCGCCGCTTCCAGCCGGTGCGCCACCGCGGCTCCCGCGAGCAGGGCCCGGCGCCGCGAATGATCGACCCCTGCGCGGTGCCACTCCCAATCCGGAACAGCACGCACTGCCGACGGAGTCGGTGGCACTCGCAGCGCCCCGGGGCCGGGCGCTGGTTGCCCGAAACGCCAGCACAGTTCGCGCCAGGACCGCCGCGCCTCGATACCGGTGACTTTCTGCTCCAGCACGGCAGGCACCAGCACGTCCCAAACCCGGCGGGTCGCTCCCAGGCGCAAACCCGGCATCCGGTGGCGCGCTTGCGAGACCACGGGATGGTGCGACACGAAGGCACTGTCATCGTCTTCTGCGCCGAGCAGTGCGGGTAGACCGTCTAGTGCCCACTGCGCTCCCGGACCCCATCCGGTGGCGTGCACAGCGCCGCCGGGGTTCCGGCGTAGCAGCAACGTCACCGCGCCGTCCGGGGTCGTACCCGCGCGCCACACCGACCCGTCGGCGTCCACCCGCATCGTGGGATCGCCCCGGCCGCGGCGCAGTGGAGCCAGCACGGCCCCAAGGTCCAGCGGGTACGGCGGCATCCAAGACCGGCTCTCAGACATCGGCGGAAAAGCGTATCCCCCCGTCGGGCAGGACGACCCCAGGCCAGACCCGCAGCCCGTCCCGCAGCTCGCAGCGTGCTCCCACCACCGCGCCGTCGCCGATCACCGCATCGTGCAGCACCGCCTGGGAGCCGACTTGCGCCCCTGCGCCCAGCACGCTGCGTTGCACGTGGGCGCCCGGGCCGACTTGCGCACGATCCATCAGCACCGACCCGAGCACCTGCGCCCCGCGGTGGACTACCGCACCGGCCCCCACCACCGAACCACTGTCAACCCGCGCGCCGGCGTGCACGGTGGCGCCGGCCAGCACCAGGGCCTCACCCGCCGGCCCACCAAGAGCAGGAGACGGCGCCAGGCCACGGACGAGGTCGGCTGAGCCTTGCACGAAAGCCGCCGGGGTGCCCAAGTCCAACCAGTACGAACCATCCACGTGCGCGTGCAGGTGAGCCCCTGACGCCAGCAACCCCGGGAAGGTCTCACGCTCCACCGACACCGCCCGTCCCGGTGGGATGGAGTCGATGACGGGCCGCCGGAACACGTAGCAGCCGGCGTTGATCAGGTCGGTCGGGGGGTCGTCGGTCTTCTCCAGGAAGCCGAGCACCCGGCCCTCGGCGCTGATCGGCACGCAGCCGAAGGCCCGCGGATCGGGGACCCGTACCAGGTGCAGGGTCACGTCCGCCCCGGTTCGGCGGTGGGTACGCACTACCTCGGCCGGGTCCAGTCCAGACAGCACATCTCCGTTGAACACCAGGACATCGGGTTCGGTCAGGGCGGATGCGACGTTGCGGATCCCCCCGCCGGTGCCCAGCGGTTGCTCCTCGACGATGTAGTCCAGTTTCAGACCCAACGCCGACCCGTCACCGAAGTGGGTCGCGAACACCTCGGCCCGATAGGACGTCCCCAGCACCACGTGAGTCACTCCTGCGGCGCGAATCCGGCCCAGCAGGTGAGTGAGTAAGGGCAGACCCGCGAGGGGCAGCATCGGCTTGGGCGCAGACAGCGTCAGTGGCCGCATCCGGGTACCCATGCCCCCGACCAGCACGACGGCCTCGACACCGGGCAATGGTGCCGCCGACGCGGCAGCGAAACACGACGCCATGGCGCGAACTCCTCACAGGCCAAGCCACCGGCGGCGACCACCCAGCGTGCGGCACCTGCCGGGCCCGGGAACGTTCTTGGCCGTTTGTATCAGCATCGCTCCCGGCGCCGGTCGGCGCGGCGCAGCAGCTGCAGCCGGGTGGCCAGTCCGGCCCGCAGCGCCAGCCGCAGCGGCGCATACAGCGGGCCCGGGTGCCGGTCGGCGAGGTACCGGTAGGTGCTGTGGTGGTGTTCCACGAGCATCGGGCCGGAGACCCGGCTGGTGGCGTGGCCGCCGATGTGCGTGACCTCGGCGGTAGGCACGTAGACGTTGAGCCATCCGGCGCGACCCAGCCGGTCGCCGAGATCGACATCCTCGAAGTACATGAAGTACCGGGTGTCGAACCCGCCGACGGACTCGAAGGCGGCCCGGCGTATCAGCAGGCACGACCCGGACAACCACTCCGCGGTCCGTTCGCCCAGGGCAGCGTCGGACTGGCGGTACGCCACCGTCCACGGGTTGTCCGGCCAGAGGGGACCGAGCACCGCATGCCCGGTGCCGCGACCCAGGGCGGGCAGCAGCCGCGCGGACGGGTAGACCTGCCCATCCGGTTGCCGGATCAGCGGCCCCAGCGCACCGGCCCTGGGCCATCGCTGCGCAGCGGCCAATAGCTCGTCGAGGCTGCCGGGGTGCCATTCGATGTCCGGGTTGGCCACCGCTACCCAGCCCACTTCGGGTCCCCACTCGGCGACACCCCGGTTCGCGGCAGTGCCGTATCCGACGTTCTCCCCAATCCGCAGCAGCGCCACGCCGTCGCGGCGGGCCGCGCGCTCCGGCGCTCCGTCGGTGGACCCGTTGTCGGCCAGCAGTATCCGCACCGGCCGGCTGGTGGCTTTGACCACCGAATCCAGGAATGTTTCCAGAGTGTCGCCAGGCGAGTACGTCACCGTGACGACCGCCAGTTCCTGACCGTAGGAGTCGCTGGGGGGCATGGCGCCCGATTCTGCCCCCCGGCGCACGCCACCCGATTACCGGGACCGGCTGCGCGCCGAGGCCGCCGACTGGCGGTAAACCTCCCGGCGCAGTGCCACACTCACCGCCCAGAAGTATTGTTTGGCGCGCCGCCGCGCGGCGGCCGACAGCTCCGAGGTAGCCGGCCCGGATCGTCCGGGCCCGGTGTGGCTGCCAGTTCGTGCTACCCGTGGCCTGTTCAGAACTTCCAGCGCCGCGGGAAGTCGCCGCGGACCTCACCATCGTCGCTCCGCCCACTGATCCTGCCGCCCTGGCCTGCGCACCGGGCGCCGCGGACAGCGGTGACAGTGATCGTGACGGTGTGGTCGCCCGGCGGGCCCGCGCGGCCCGCTACATCTGGCGCGCTTGTGCCAACGCCACAACGGGCGCATACCGCAAAGCGCTGGACTGACCGGGCACCAACAGGCGACACACCGGGCGCCAACGCGCGACACACCGGACAGGAGTAAGCGACACGCCGGGCAAAACGACGGACACAGTGGGTTATCAGCCGTTCTCGCTGGTTTCACCCACGTGGGCTAGCAGTGGTAACGTTACTATAACGTTACTATACAAGGAGTCGCACACTATCTACGCACCGCGGCGAGGAGGACCGCTTTTTCCCTTTCGGGGGAGGGGGACGTCGCTAAGAGCTATACCCACGCTGGCGCCGGACTGCGCCCGCGCGATGGCGCGCGCGCTCAGAACAGAGGGGCAGACAATGGTCGCTCATCGAACCCGAATCGGGGCAGCCTTCGCCACCTTGAGCGCAGCAACGCTAGCAGTGACGGTCAGCGCGGCGGCACCCGGGTCGGCGCAAACATCGATTGGTCAAGCGAATCCGGTAGCCCTCATTACCGGCGCCAAGTCCATCAACGCGACCGAAGAGCGCTACGAGATCAAGGGAACCGACCTCGGGATCATGTGGACCGATGAGCGGGGCCGGATCCTGGCCGCCTTCGGCGACACCTTCGGGGCCAGATGGACCGGTGTCGATAGCGGATTCGCCAGACCAGCCCTGATCGACTGGCGCTCGAACACGTTGGCCCGCAGCTCCGACCGCAACCCGGCAGACGGCATGTCCTTCGACAACTACGTCACCGACCGTCCCGGCCACGCCAAGGAATTGGTTCCCTCTCTCAAGCGGGAAGGCGTCGAGACGACCAAGATCCCGACCGGCGGAATCAACATCGGCGGCCGCAACTACCTGGCCTATATGTCTATTCGCAAGTTCACCCAACCCGGGCATTGGATCACGAATTACAGCGGCGTCGCCTACTCCGACGATGGCGGGCAGAACTGGAAGGACGCCCCGAGCGCGCGCCGCCCGAACACCGCTGCGCTCGACAACACCTTCCAGATGATCGCCTACACCCGGGGAGACGGTTACGTCTACGCCTTCGGCACACCTAACGGTCGTTTCGGCGACGCTTACCTGGCCCGGGTGCACGAAGACCAGTTGCTGGACAACTCCGCCTACGAGTACTGGACCGGCAAAGGCTGGGAGCGCGGTGACAGCACGATCGCGGCCCCGATCGTCCAGGGCCCGGTCGGGGAACTGTCCGTCCGCTTCGACAAGATGCTCAACAGCTGGGAGATGATGTATCTGGACGAGTCGCGCAAAGCGATCGTGTTGCGACTCGCGCCACACCCGACCGGCCCCTGGAGCGCGGAGATACCCGTCGCCACCGCCACCGAGTACCCGGACCTCTACGGCGGCTTCCTCAACCCCGACTCGAACGGCACCGACCTGTACTTCACCATGACCCAGTACAAGACCTACAACGTCATGATGATGCACGCGACTTTGCCGGGCAGCGTGGTGCGCAGCGCCAAACACTGATCAGCCGGCGAGCACCCCCGCCGCGACGGCGGCGTGCAGCGCGTCGCGCCAGTGCCGCAGCTGCGGCAGCCCGGCCGCGGCCCATCCCGACGTGTCCAGGACCGAGTTCGCTGGGCGCGGCGCAGGGCGGGGGAACTGCTCGGTTCGGCATGGCTGCACCCGGTCCGGATCTGCACCGATCTCGGTGAACACCGCCCGGGCCAGCCCATACCACGTGGTGGCGGATGCGTTGGCGCAGTGCAGCACCCGGGCGGGCACCCGGTCGGCGGTCAGCGCCAGCGCGATCAGACCGTCAGCAAGATCGGCTGTCCACGTCGGGTTGCCATGCTGATCGGCTACGACGCGCACGGTTTCGCGTTCACCGGCCAGCCGAGCCATGGTGCGCACGAAGTTCGCGCCGTGGGCGCCGTAAAGCCACGCAGTCCGCACGACATGCACCGGCGCTGCTGAGTCCAGCACCGCGCGCTCCCCCGCCAGCTTGCTGTGACCATAGACGGTCCGCGGAACCGTCGGACCGTCCACTCGGTTGGGTCCGGCGGTGTGCCCCCCGAACACGTAGTCCGTCGAGATGTGCACCAGCTGCGCATGATGGGTCGCGCAGGCTCGAGCCAGATTCTG
>DATFDO010000163.1:0-3388 GCA_035252045.1 Pseudonocardiaceae bacterium | reverse complement strand
CGCATCACCCTGGCCGACGAGACCGACTCTTACGGCCAGCCGATCGCTCGAATGGACTACACCCTGAGCGACAACGACAAGGCGAACATGGCCTACTCGACCAGGGTGATCACCGACATCTTGCACGCCGCCGACGCCCAGGACGTGCTGACCATCCAGCGCTTCGCCCACCTCATCGGCGGTGCCCGGATGGGCAGCGACGCGGAGCACAGTGTCGTCGACGCCAACCAACGTGCCTGGGCGGTGCCCAACCTGTTCCTCGCCGACGGATCGGTGTGCCCCACCCAGGGCAGCGCCAATCCCGCCCTCACGATCATGGCTCTGGCGTCCCGGCTGGCGCACCTGATGGCCACCGGAGCCGCCATGAACGACGACCCTGCAGTCCGGGCCGGCCGCATCCGATCAGTTGCCGGGAGCCGACGATGAAGTTGACCCGTTCGGCGCTGATCTGCGCCCTCACCGCGACGGTCATTGCCCTGGCCGGATGCGGCGCCGGTAGCACCGCCACCCAGTCGTCGTCCAGTACGGCGCCGTTGCCGGCGGATGCGCCCGCTCTGGAGCAGGCCTATGTCAGCCTGGTGGACAAGGTGCTGCCGTCCGTCGTGCAGATCACGAGCGACCGTGCGCTGGGCTCTGGCGTCGTCTTCGACGGCAAAGGCGATATCGTCACCAATGCCCATGTCGTCGGTCAGGCGACGAAGTTCCAGGTGCGGCTGGCTGATAGCCCGAAAACGATGCCGGCCACCTTGGTCGGCGCCTACCCACCGGACGATCTCGCCGTCATCAGGCTCGATCAGCCCCCGCCGTCGCTGCATCCGGCCCATTTCGGTGATTCCACCAAGCTGCGGGTCGGCCAGATCGTGATGGCCATGGGCAACCCGCTCGGGCTGACCGGCAGCGTCACCAACGGCATCATCTCGGCCACCGGCCGCACTGTCACTGAGCCCGCCGGAAGCGGCCCAGGCGCGACACTACCCGAGATCATCCAGACCAGCGCTGCGATCAACCCGGGAAACAGCGGGGGTGCGCTGGTCGACCTGGCCGGCGACGTCATCGGCATCCCTACGCTGGCCGCGCTCGAGCCGCAGTCGGAGGGTCTGGGCGGCGCCGCGCCGGGCATCGGTTTTGCGATTCCCAGCCACCTCGTCACCGATATCGCGGGGCAGCTCATCGCGCACGACGGTCACGTGGTCAACTCTCACCGCGCCGCCCTGGGCGTGGAAGTGGTCACCGTGGTAGGTCCCGATGGTCAGCCGGCGGGTGTGGGAGTGTTGAGTGTGACGCCCGGGGGGGCGGCTGAGGCGGCTGGGGTGCAGGCCGGCGAGGTGATCACAGCGGTGAACAACATCCCGGTGCAGCAGACTGCTGAGCTGAGCCAGGTGCTGGCCAACCTCGATCCGGGCAAGAGCGTCCCGGTGACGCTGGGCACCCCGGATGGCGGCACCCGAACCCTCACCGTGACTCTTGGCCAGCTTCCCGGCAGCTGAACAGGACGAACGATGAGTCACGGGGGTGGAAGAGACCTCGACGCATCCTCCGTTGGTGCCGCGGTAGCTGCCACGAGTGACCTGGCGTCAGTTGCCGGCTGGGCCTTCCTGCTCGGCGAGAAACTGCTCGAGCTCTGCCGCGATCTCATCACCGGTCGGCAACGGCCCGGCATCGGCGGGCAGCAGCGAGCGTTGCTGCGACTCGCTCATGATCCGGTCGAACTGTTCTTCAAGGTTGGCGACTATCGACATGCTCTGCGGTGAGCGAGCGAGACGTTCGTTGACCTCATCCAGCGCTCGCTGCGCGGCGGGCAGCAACGCGGCTACCGGTAGCTCCAGGCCACTGCTTCGAGCCAGATGCTCCAGCAAGCCACGAGCGGATTCCGGGTACTCTGTACGTGCCAGGTAGTGCGGGACATGGACGACGAAACCCATCGCGTCGTGCCCGACTTCGCCCAACCGGAGCTCCACCAGTGCCCCGGCGTGACCGGGGATCTGCATACTGTTGAACCATCGCTGATAGCCCGAGATCAGCTCGCGCCGGGTCGCGTGCGCAGTGACCATGACCGGTCGGGTGTGCGGTACCGCCATCGGCACCGCGCCCAGCCCTACTGTCAGCGATATTCCGAAGTCGTCCACCAGCTCCCGGATAGCGTCCGCAAACCGCTCCCACTGCAGGTCCGGCTCAGGGCCGGTCAGCAGCAGGAATCTGGTACCCGCGCAATCCTCGACCTCGTAGAGCACCAACTCAGGCTGCTCATAACCCGCCCACCGGTCTTCATCGAAAATCATCATCGGGCGGCGGGAGCGGTAATCCAGGAGCTGGTCGATGTCGAACGTGGCCACCACTCGATGCTCGAGATTCGCCAACAGGTGTGCCACCGCCAAGTGCCCAGCCTGGCCGGCGTCGACGAACCCCGTCAGGGCATGCACCAGCACCATGCCCACCCCGCTCGGCCGCTCGTCGACTCGGTACAGCTCCGTATCCATGACAGATATAACGCGATGGGCCGGCTCATTCATCCAGGCAGACAGCGGCGGATCCCGCCGAGCCGGCCCCAGCTGGGTCGGCACGCAGTACAGAAATGACTTCCGTGCCGAGCCGGATGATGTTCTCCACGGTGCGCGCGGGGTCGCCGGCACCTTCGACCATCAAGATTAGGTGGTCGATTCCAGTGCGCTGGGCGGTCGCCGCAGAATTTCACGGCAGTATTCAGGGATACCGATGGGGTGGAGGCGGCACAGCAGCTCGGTGTACCGGTCACAGGCGCGCGGGTGGTAGGGCCTACCGTCGGCACGCCGGTACCCGCGGAGCCCTGGGCCTAGCCAGCGGGGCAGGGTGCTACGCATGGTAGCCATCGCCTCGTGCTGGCTGTCAGCGACATAGGCGAGTGCGGCGGCGATGTGTCGGATCGGGCGAGCTCCGCCGGCTACCCGGTCGTAGTGGCCGATGAGAGTAGCTTGCTCGCCGTCATCGGCATGCATGCCGAGCAACAGGGGCAGGCCACGGCGCGCGGCGAGTTCCACGGTGGGGACCGTGGTGGCGGCCACAATGACATGGGGATGTGGTTGGGTCAGCGGTCGGGGCACGATGCCGACCTCGGGAAAGTGAAAGTGTGTTCCGCGGGCGGCGAGGCGGGGCTGGGTCAAAGCGGCCAGGAGAAGGTCCAGCGACTCGGCGAAGCCGTCCTGGTAGCGGTCCCATTCGGTGCCGAACACCGTGAGGTCGATCCATGGACCACCCCGTCCGACGCCGAGCTGGAACCGTCCGTGGGACAGCTGGTCGAGCAGTGCGGTTGCGCAGCCAACGCGATGGGGTGCTGGGGTGGACAGGACGCTGACCGCGGTACCAACTGTGACCCGTTGGGTGGCGCCGAGCAGGTAACCCGCCAGGACGATCG
>DATFDO010000162.1:0-5467 GCA_035252045.1 Pseudonocardiaceae bacterium | reverse complement strand
CGTGACCGTGCGGGACACCGACGGTGCGACCCGCCCTAGCACTGCTCACGATTCGTTCATCCCCGTCTGTGACACCGAGCGCGTCGAGGCGCTTGCCGCACCTCACCGGACTGGAGCCTGACCGATGCCGCTGCTGCCCGACGAAGTGGCCGCCAAGACCTTCCGCCGCCGCTGGGGACGCGGTTATGACCGCCATCAGGTCGAGGCATTCCTGCGTGCCGTCGCGTCCGACTACGGTGGGGCGATCAGCCGCGTCGCGGCGCTGGCTGAGGAGCGCACCCGGGCCCTGGCCGATAATGGCCGCCTGCGCAGCGAGATGGAGGCACTTACCCAGTCGGTGCGCGAGGCGGCCGACAGCGCGCGTGCCGAGGCTGAGCGGGACGCTGAGGCCATCCACCGGCGGGCTGAGCAGGCGGCCGCCGCGATCATCCGCCAAGCCGAAGACGGTGCTGCTGCGCTCACCCGTCATGCCGAATCCCTGCGGTCGGCGGCGCAAAGTGATGCCGACACCGCGCGGCGACGGGTCGAGGATACCGAGCGCTGGGCCCGGCAAAACGAGGACGCCACGCGGCAACGATGCGATGCGCTACAAGTTGAGATTGAGCAGCGCTGGCAACACCTACGCGCCGCCGAACGGCGGATGGATCAATGCATCCAGCAGGCCGACCGTGCCTTGGGCGCATTGCGCGCCCGCGCTGTCTTGCTTGACCAGGTCGACGAGGTCGAAAAGCTGATCGCGACAATCCGCGCCGACGTACAGGAAGTCTGCAGCCAACCGCAAACATTCGTTAACGGCGACGAGCCAACCCTGTCCTGAAAGCCGGGTCCACCAGAATGAGCTGCGTGCCGGGCGGACCCGTGCCTGCCTGTTATACGACAGCGTGGGTCACCGCGGCGGTGGGTACCACACCGGCGGTTTGGAACTGCAAGAACAGCCGCCAGTTGCCCGGCTTGGGCAGCATCACCTCAAACGGCAGATCTGGATCTCCCCGGCCCCCGTCGACCGTGCCGCGCGGATGCAGGTGGGCAAGAGCCAGGTCACCGTCATGGAAGGCGGTCAGGTGCGCCTAAGTGTCCAGATAAGGCTGCAGTTCCGTGACCGGTTTGCCGTCCTTGGACACCGTAACGGTCAAGGTGCGTGCCGCGCCGGCCGTGACCTGATCACCGGATAACGTCAGGGTGTAGCCGTCGACCTGAGTGGTCGCCGATGCCGGCGGCAACGGCGTCACGGTCGCGGTTCCCGCCACGGTGGCCTGCTGGCTGAGTACCAGAGGTACCGCCGCGCCGGAGGCGTCCCTACCGATGAACGACGTGTACGCCCGGTATGCCCCCAGCTGGGCCGGCGCCAGCGCAGCGGTCCACGTCCCGTCAGTGCTCATGCTGGAGTGGACGTGCTGAAAGCCGGTGAGATCCGACCGGATCAGGTAAAAGTGCATCAGCTTCGTTTGGTCCGGCTTAAACGTGGTGACCGGCTTGCCGTCGGCGCCGGTGATGCGGAAGTGTGAGATCGGATTTCGCCCAGCGCCGGCGCCGATCCTCTTCACGTACTATTCGTGAAATCCTCTTCACGTACTATTAAGTACGGACATAAGTAGATTGGTTGCGGCGGGGCGGCTCACCGACCCCGGGACCCGAGGAGGGTTGGGGTGACCAGCGACGAGTGTGCGGGCGTGGACAGGGCAGCGTGCCGCCGCAGGCGGCCGATAGCTTCGGTTCGTCCGCACGCCGCGTTAAGCGCATGCCTACCGCCGGTCGGCCCGGGAAGTCACCTTTGCGCGGTAAGCCTTATCGGGAAGTCGGGGCAAGGCAAGCATCGAGACCCCCGGCAGCGAGGAATTGATCGATGTTTCGCCTTCTCGGACCCTTGTCCCATCCTGATACCCACGCCGTGACAATGCCACCGGTCCTGATCATCGCAGGCGTTGGCGTGGTCGCGGCGGCCACCGTGGCGGGGGCCTGGTTGGCGCGCCGCCGGGGCAAGCAACGAGACGTGTGGTTCGGGGCGGCCGCGGGCGCGCTGCTCGTCATCGCCGCATTTCACCTGCTGCCAGACGCATGGTCGCAAGCGTCGGACGCCGGGATGCAGCCGTGGCTTGCTCCCGTCGTGGCCGGGTTCTCCTTCGTCCTGGCCGCCCTGATCAGCCGCGTGGGTTGTGCCTGCGAGGCCGATGAGCAGCACGCTAATGGCGCAGGGATGGCCGCGGCACTCACAGTGCATCGCTTCCTGGAAGGCGCGGCGCTGGCCTTGACCAGCTCGATCACGGTCGCGCTCGCGTTGGCAGCGCATGCCCTGGGTGAGGGCCTGGCGGTCGGTGCGCTGCTGGGCACCCGGCCGCGCCAGATGGCCTTGTGGCTTGCCGCAATGTGTCTGGGCCCAGCGTTGGGCGCTGAGCTGACCAACCTTTTTCCGCTGTTAGATACCGCCAAACCCCTGCTCCTTGCCGTCGCCGTGGGAATCCTTGCCCAGGCGAGCCGGGTTAGCCTACGGGCAGCCTTCCATCGGCGCCCAGATCGGTGGCCGTCGCCACGCCCCGCCACAGCTACGGCAGTAGCCGCCGTAGTCACCGCACTCGCGGTGTACATCACCGGCTGACCGCTTACCGCCTGCCGCGAACCGGTCGTGGCGTTCGATGCGCAACCCTGCGGCGCGGACATGCTCAATAGGGTGGCGCAGGAAGTGCTCGCCGCCCAGCGGGACCATCACCAATCCAAGGACGCGCTGGCCGGCCCGCAACGCCCGGCTCGAACTGGCCACATGGGTCGGCAAGCAGCAGCAGCCCGCCGGATCGCAGTACCCATACCATCTCGGCCAGGGCTTTTGGTAGTCGGGGATGCCACACAGCGAGAAGGTGCAGACTACCGCGTCGAAGGAGGCGCGGTGCATGTCGAGTGCTTCCGCATCGCCCACCCGCAGCTCGACGGGTCGGCCGAGCTCATCCGCGCGTCAGCGGGCGATCGCCAGCATGCCCTGACTGAAATCGATACCGGTCACGGACACCTCGGCCGGGTAGCGCTCCAGGTTCAGACCGGTACCAATGGCAACCTCAAGCACCTCACCGCTGGTCTGCTGACAGATCCAACTCCTGGTGTCGCGGAACAGCACCCGGTTAAATAACTGCATCTCGCGGTCGTAGGTCTTGGAATGCCGGTTCCAGTTCCGGCGCCACCGCTCCCGCCGTGCGCTCTCGCCCACGATGCCACCGTACTATTCGGCATAGTGGAACAGCCGACAGGACTCAGCGATGAACGTGACCGATCTGGCGATCTCGGGGCCCCTGCTGCTGGCCGCCGTGGTCGCGCTGGCGGCCGGCGCGATCTCCTTCGCCTCCCCGTGCTGCATTCCCCTGGTCCCCGGCTACCTGGCCTATCTTGCCGGACTGGTCGGCGCGGAGGCAGCGCCTACCGACACCATCGGTGTCACCACGCGACACGGCAGTCGCGTACGCCTCGCCATCGCGGCGTTGCTGTTCGTGTTCGGTTTTACCGCCGTGTTCACCACCGCGGTGCTCGGCGTGCTGCGCCTGTCCGACACGCTGCTGGCCAATGAGCTGTTGCTGCAGCGCATCGGCGGCGTGGTGACCATCATCATGGGGCTTGCCTTCCTCGGACTGATCCCGGCTCTGCAGCGCGAGCTCCGTGTCCATCACCGACCTCGACGAGGTGGATTCTGGGGCGCGCCGCTGCTGGGTGGGGTGTTCGGCCTCGGGTGGACACCATGCCTGGGACCGACCCTCACCGGGGTGATCGCGCTGGCCAGCGGCACCCAGGTCGGTCCCACCGCCGCCCGCGGGCTGCTGCTGGTCTTGGCCTACTGCCTTGGGCTAGGCCTGCCGTTCGTCATCCTCGCCATCGGTAGCACCTGGGCGGTCACCGCCGCTGGCTGGCTGCGTCGCCACACCCGAGCCATCCAGCTCACCGGAGGCGCGCTGCTGCTGGTTGTCGGCGCATTGCTCGTCACCGGCTTGTGGGGCCAGCTCATCGCCCTGCTCCGCGGCCCCATCAGCGGATTTACCACCCCGCTCTAGCGCGGGATGATCGTCGTCATGCTCGCGATCGTCGGTGTGATCGCTCTGTGGCCCCGCCGCGATACCACACCCAGGTCCGTGCCGGTGCACCCGCGGCGCCAAGGTCGAACGCTCTGATGGCTCGTCCGGCGCGGCGCCTGGCGCGGACCTCGAAGTAGCGGCCCAACACCAGTTCTGGGGATGTGGTGACTACCGAGGTCGGCCCGTCATCGTTTATTGAGGTGTGCGTGCAGGTGCGAGCGTTCCTCGCGCGGCTTGTTCGACTGTGGCCGTAGCGCCGGGTCGGCGGGTTCCAGGGCTTCGAGCGCCAGACGTCAGTCCGAGGGATTCCGGGTCGCCGTGCAGCACGCCGACGCGCTGTCCGGCGACCTCGGCAACCAGATAACGGGGCAGGTTCGCCAGCAGACCGACGAGCTCGGGAATCTGTAGGGCAGTGGCACGCAGGCGGCTGGCGATGGTATTCGAAGGTGTGACGATGCGGTCGTCGATATAGTCGGGATAGGCGCAGCCGCAGCCGTTGTCACCGCTGGGGTTGATCAGCTCTGCTTCGACGTTGCCGAGGGTGGCGTGGTGCCCGGCCACGGCTTCGGCGATGGCGCGGAACTCCTCGATGTCAGTGTCGAGCCAGTGGAAGTCACCGTTGAATACCACCGTCGCGCGCTCCCCAGCGGCCCGGTCGAGGATGGCGCGCAAAGCTTCGGTGTTGCCGTAGAGGCAGCCGACGACATATAGCGTCGAGCGCTGCAGCGTGGCCGGGCCGGCAAGGTCGTCTGCGCGGTAGCGGTACCACAGCGGGCAGACCCGGCCGCCGTTGCCCATCACCGCCACCGGGACACGGCCGAGTCCTCAACACGCCGGTCGGAATGGCGGGTTGGCGCCGGGAGGACCAGCGGCACGCCGACGAGCGCGGGCAGTATCGCGAAGACAGCCATCAGAAGGTGATCCACGTCTCGGTGCCGCGAGGCCACCAACAAGAGCCCCGGTGCGGTGGACGTGGTGGCGCGGTATGGATTGCCGCGTTCGTCAGGGGAGCCCCACTTCCTCATCTACTATCTCCGTACACAGATAGTAGGATCGAGGTTGGGATCGACCGTGGGGACTTGTCGCTTGTTCCCGCTAGAGCACGACAGTGCTCACCGCACGCACCATCTCGTGAGTGGAAGGACATGACGGATGAGGGGGACATCGAGGGGTCGGGATCCGCACCCGGGGCTGGCGAGTGCCAGGCGATTCGCGGGGGCCTGGGCCCGCCGCACCGGCAGCGGGCGCGGTGAGTGGATCCGCGCTGGCGTCGTGGGGTTTGCCCTTGCCGCAGCGGTGAGCGGGTGTTCGGGCAGCCTCCTGGCTGCCGGGCAGGACAGCAATCCCGCGCTGCTGGCCCCTCAGGCGGGCCAGAGCGGCGCGGCGGTGGACGGCATCGCCTCCAGCGCGTCTGAGCAGGC
>DATFDO010000161.1:0-10691 GCA_035252045.1 Pseudonocardiaceae bacterium | reverse complement strand
CGCACCGATCACCCTGGCCCTGCGAACGCTGCCGGTGACACCACGCAAACGGCTGGTGGCCGTGATGCACAGCCCGCCGGTGCGGGTGCTGACCCACCCGCTGGTGACGTTTGCGATCTTCGTGATCACACCGTTCGCGCTGTATTACACCCCGCTGTATGAGGCGACGCTGCGCAACGACCTGCTGCACAACCTCAACCACGTGCATTTCCTGCTCATCGGGTGCCTGTTCTACTGGCCCCTGCTGGGTGCAGACCCGATCCCCAACCGGATGCCCTACGCATTCCGGTTCCTGCTGTTCCTCGGCCTGGCACCGATGCACGTCCTGCTCGGCATCCCCCTGATGATGAACTCGACGGTGATCGCCGCGGACTTCTACCGCGAGCTGGGCCGAACCTGGGGCCCAGCCCGCTGGCCGACCAGCACATCGGTGGCGGAATTCTATGGGTGTTCGCCGACGTCGTGTCGATCATCTTCCTGATCGCGTTCGGCATCCAGTGGATGCGCCACGACCGCCGGGAAAGCCGACGGGTGGACCGCCACCTCGACCGGATACACGGCGCGAGCCCCACGACCAGACCCTGGTGGGAGGAGCAATCCGGCGACCTGCCGACAGGAAACCAGCCGCTGCTTGAACGCCGCGCGGTTGCCTCGGCGGGTGGTCACGACACTGAGGAAGTCTATTTCCATGACTGCCACGCCGAGCAGCGGTTCTAGCCTAGGCGGGTAGTGGAGAAAAGGATCTTCGCGCGTTTGAGCCCGTAGGTGTACAGCCCATGCAGTGGTCGAGCGGCCAGCCGGACGGTCCGCAACGCCAGCACGATTGAGGCCGCGGTTGGTGAGCATGTGCCCCGCATCAGAGATCAACGCCAGCGACTGGGCGATCTCACCAACGGTCACCCCAACGAGCATGAACACCACGATCAACCCCAGCGCGATGCTCAACCACCGCCGGTCGGTGTCGGCGGACACTGCATGCGCATAGCCGCGGCGCTGCCCACAGCCCGAGGTGATCGTTGCCAACCTCGAGGTGAGGATCGACCCGCGGTTCCTCGATCAGCCACCGAGGCCGGCAAGTAGGTAGATACCGAGGAAACCGGCGAAAAACAGGACCGCCAGCAGCGGCGTCTCGGCTTGCTCGTGGGCCTCGACAAGCAACTCCTCCACTACCAGGTACAGCAACGCCGCCGCACCGAAGGCCAGCACGGCCGCCAGCACCGTGGCGCTAGCACCGCCCAGCACAGCGGCGCCGCCGATGGCCCCCCACCGCGGTCGCCAACCCCAGGGCAGAGGAGATGACCGCAGCCCGCAGCCGAGGCTGACCCTGGTCGGTGAGCTGCGCGGCTACCGACAGACCCAGGAACAAGATCTCCACGGTGAGCGCGATGGTGAGGATCAGGCCCTGGCGGGAGCCGAGGGTGACACCGAGCCCCACCAGTAGCCCATCGAGGAGCAGATCGATGCCCACCGCTGCCAGCAATCCCACCGGCAGCGTCGAGCCCGGTGCCGGCCCTCCGCTCGACCCCACGCCGGCGCATCTCTCCTCGCCGGACTCGCGAGCCTGCTCGGCGGCAGTCTCTGCCCGCCGGCTCCACGCGCCCAGCGGCACCAGCACCGCAACACCAGCTGCGAAGCCGAGCACCACCGCAGCGACCTGTCCCTGCTGGCGCAGGTCCGGCAGCACCTCACCGACCAGGGCCGCAAAGACCACTCCCGCCGCGAAATGCTGAATGCCGCTGGCCAGCATCGGTCCCGGACGGCGCCACGCCGCGACAGCCGACCCCACCGCCGCGGCCACGACCGGAAACACCACCAACACTGCCGCGGTACCGACCGCCCCACTCACACCGCCCACCTTGCGCTCACCTCCTGGCCAGCCCGCCTCGATATCGCGGTAAGCCGTGTCGAATGATGCTGTTCCGCATCGGCACGCGGCCGCCCTCCACCGCCCCCCTTCGAGATCACTGGTCGCGACGGTTGGCGGCGGGCGGGCAGGTCGACGATCTTCGTCATCGCCACGGTGCCTGCGGCCCGGTCGAGCAGCACAGGCACCTGACTTAAGTGTGATCACGATACCGATGCCGGCGAGCATCGCGGGCATCGCAACAAACTCTCCGTAACTAGATACGGTGCTAGCGTGACGGCGCAGCACAGCGAACTCGAGACGCGATCCACCACGGCGGCCCGATCATCCTGGCCGCTGAGAAGCACGCTCTGGAGCACGGTCCGAGGTGCGGGCGAGGTGGCAATCACGCTCGGCATGGTGGTGCTGTTGTTCGTCTTCTACCTGCTCTACTTTTCCGGTTGGATTTCCGCAGCCAGGCAGCGGGAGGCGACGGCAAAGCTCGAGGAGCAGTGGCGTAACCCCCGCGGCATCCAGGCGCGGCCGATGCAGGGTGACGGCCTCGCGAAGTTGTCGGTGCCGGTGTTCGGCCCCGATTTCGTCTGGACGGTGCTCCAAGGCACTGACCAGAACACCCTGGCAGCCGGACCTGGGCATTATCCAGACACTGCCATGCCAGGTGAACCAGGAAACTTCTCCGTGGGCGGTCACCGCATCGGCAAAGGCTCACCGTTCAACAACCTGGACCTACTGCGGTCGTGCGATGCGCTGGTCGTCGAGACCGCGGACACCTGGTTCGTCTACCGCGTGCTACCGATGCGGGACGAGATCGCCAGATGGGCGCAGACACACGGCAATGACCCACGCTGCCGCGACGTCGCCCGGCTGTCCGACGTCTACTCTGAGCTCGTCGGCCGGGAGATCGTCCTTCCGTCAGAGCGACAGGAAATCGCCCCGGTGCCCGACCACCCTGGCCTGGCCCTTTCCCCTGAGCAGCAACGAGCGATGATCACGCTCACCACCTGCCACCCGAAGTTCTCCGCTCGCCAACGCTTGATCATCCACGGCGTCCTGGTGGCTCAGTACCCCAAGACCGCAGCACTGCCTCCGACGGAGCTGCGCACAGGCTGATGGATGTCGCAGTGGACGTAGCCTCCCGCCGGGGCAAGAGCAGCGCTGCTGATCCGCCCGGGTTGGCTGTTCGACGGAGCGTGTCAGCAGCCGCCATTCGTACTGGGGGGCCTGCTCAGGCGAATATGACTAAGTGCGGCGGCGCCGGCCGGAGCCCGATGAGCTGAACGAATATTGGACGCGTGTCGGCGACGAACTGACTCGGGTGTGGGAGCGCTCGAAGTGTCGCGTTGTTGGTCGATTGACGCGTGTGGGCGGGGTCCGTAGCGTTGCTGCTGCGTGACGGCGTAAGGAAGCTGGTGTGAGTCCAGCACGGTCGCGCCACTGTGAGCCAGCCACCGGTTGGTGAGTCAGATACTTCGCCGCCACGACGCCCCACCCACGCCAGGGACGCAGGATCCCTCCAGGAGGCTCACCGTGACCAGCATTCCCGCACCGACAACCACGCCCACCCCGGTTGTGCTGCCGGTCTCCACAGCGATGCTATGGCTGGCCGCCACCACGTTCATCGCGCTGGCCCTCTACTACTTCATCGGCGTCGACCAGGGCGCGGTGTCGGTGTTCGGCAACGACATGCACGTCCACGAGTTCGTGCACGACGCCCGCCATGTCCTCGGCTTCCCCTGCCACTGACGCGCCGGATGGGGACAACCGACGATGGAGAAGAAACTCATCCTGCGCGGCGTGGTGGTCGGCGCGCTGGCGGGCTTGCTGGCGTTGGTGTTCGCGCGGATCTTCACCGAACCCCAGATCGAGGCGGCGATCGACTACGAGACCGGCCGGGACGCCGCCCAGGCGGTGCTGGACAAGACCGCCGAGATGCCCGCGGACATGGCCGGTCCCGACCTGTTCAGCCGCACCATCCAGGTCAACCTCGGCATCGGTGCCGGCATGATTGGGTTCGGGATCGCGATGGGCGCGCTGTTCGCCGTCGTCTACGCCATCTGCCTCGGTCGGGTCGGCAACCTGCGCCCCCGAACCCTCGCGCTGCTGATCGCGGCGGGTGGCTTCCTGGGCGTGTATCTGGTGCCGTTCATCAAGTACCCGGCCAACCCGCCCTCGATCGGGCACCCCGACTCGGTCACCGACCGTGGTGGGCTCTACCTGCTGATGGTGGGATGCTCGGTAGTGTTGCTCGCGCTGGCGGTATGGCTAGGCAAACGGCTCAAGCCCCGGTTCGGGAACTGGAACGCCAGCCTGCTCGCGGGTGCGGCGTTCGTCGTCGCGATCGGCATCGTGATGGCGCTGCTGCCCTCGTACGGGCACCTGGCCGCCAACGTGTCACAGTACGGCGACCAGACCACCGAAACGCCACAACCACTGACCAACGCCACCGACACGATCGTCTACCCCGGTTTCCCCGCCGACGTATTGTTCACCTTCCGGCTGTACTCAGTGGCTGCACAACTGATCTTGTGGGCAACGATCGGCCTGGTGTTCGCGCCGCTGGCCGAACGGCTACTCCTCCCGCCCCGCGACCGGGTGCCGGTGCAGCAGTCAACGGCCAGCCGGTGAGCGTCACCCACCCGCGCACGCACGCACCCAGGATCCAGTGCGCGCCGCGCTGAGCGCCCCGCTATACCCGTTCGCGGGTCCTGTAGAACCGTGGTTGTCAAGCCGGTAGTGGCTGGGCGCCGCGCTCGGTGAGCAGGGCTTGCATGTAATCGGTTTCTGCGGTCTGGGCGGTGAGCATCCCGCTCGCCAGGGCGCGGACGGCGTTTTGGCTAGCGTGTTCGGTGGCGTAGCGCAGCATCGGGACGCCACCTTGGTGGTGTCGGATGAGCACTTGCAGGAAGTAGACGTCGAGTTCCCGGCCGGACAGCGACCGTAGCCGGCGCAGCTCCTCGTCGGTGGCCATGCCCGGCATCCGTCTCCCACCGTCTTTGGCCATGGTGGCGGTCTGTGGCATCCCGCCCATGCCTGTCATGCTCGGATCGGCTGGTCCGGTCATCCACCGCATGTGGCCATCGACGGCCTGGGGGGACTGACCCCACAGGGTCAGCCAGCCCTGCATACGCCCAATCTGCTCGGTCTGGCTGGACTCGATGTCGAAGGCGAGCTGGCGCAGCACCGGGTCGGCGGTGCGCTCACGTTCCCACGCCGCCATCTGTACCGCTTGCCGGTGGTGATCCGACATGTCCTGGGCGAAACCCACGTCGACCGATCCGGCGACCGCAGTGTGGTCGGCGTCGCTACCCGTCGGCCGGATCATCAGACCAGCCGCAGCTCCGAGTAGCAGCATCGCGAGGGCGGCACCGACCGCGAGCGCCACCCGCAGCCAGCGTGGATTCGACGCGCCACCGGCGGGCGGCTGCCCGGAGTTGTCGGCTGTTTCGGCGCTCACTGCCTGCATCACCGCTGTCCGGTAGGTGTGGGCGCGATCTGGCCTGGCGGCAGCGGGGCGCTCGATGGTGCTGCCGGCCCGGTCGGGCTTTGCATGGGTATCGCATCGGGCCCCGGCGGGCCGGGGTCGAACGGCGGCGGGTTGTCCTGGTTGAACAGGCCGGGACCCAACGCCTCACAGCTGGCCCCCACCTCGGGGTGGGTGTTGGGATTTTGTTGCAGGGCCCGCAGGAACTGGTCGATCCGGGCATCGTCGACGTTGTCCAGGGCGAGTTGGTGGCCCCATGACTGCAGGGAGATCGCGCTGGGCAGGCCCGGGTAGGGCGATAGCATCGTGTAGGGCTGGCCTGCCACCTTGCCGGCCAACGTGCCCACCGCGTTTGGGCTGACCTGGTCGGGATTGTAGGTGACCCACACCGCGCCGTGTTCCAACGAATGCACCATGTTCTCGTTGCGCACCGCCTGCGGGTACACCACGCCGTTACACGCAGCCCAGATCCCATCGTGGGGGCCACCGAACGGTGGGCGCTGGTCATAGGCCACCCGCTGGGTGGGTTTCACGTGCTGCCGGCCCTCATAGGGCTTGACCAGCACGCCGGAGATCTGCCGGGAGGGGTCCGGGTTGGCCGCCGAGGGGGCGAACGGCGCGGTGGCCGCCTCTTGCTGCTTTTTGCCCTGACTCTGCAGCATCACGTAGCCCGCCACACCGGTGGCGAACAACACGACCACGACTACCGCCGCGATGGTTCCCCACGGCGTTGACCTCGCCGGCATAAGCCCGCCACGCCGTCCGCGGCCTGCCGGGGGTATGTTGCTGCTAGTCATCGCGTTGAGACATCACGAGGCGAAGCCGCGCGCTGTCGTGGCGTTGTCGCTGCCCTGAAACCATATTCCCGTCCCATCGACGTCCGATCCCCATGCCGACGACAGGCTACAGCTGTGCGACTGCGCGCCGAGCGAGTCGACCAATCGGGGGCCGCGCCTTCGCCGCCGCTCGCAACGCACCCTCGTCCCGGCTCTACTCGACCCCCGGCGTGGCGGAACCGTCGCTGGCGCGGTCAGGGGCCGAGGACGCCGAGTGGATCGGGCCGTGCGGAGCCAGGCAATGCCGATCACCGCGATCAGCGGTCTGATGCGCGTCGGCGTGGTCGACTTGCAAGGTGGTGTGCTCCAGCTGGTACTGCGCCCGCAATAGGGCCCCCACCTGGACCCGGGTGGCGTGGCAGTCGCAGCCGGGGTCGACCAGCACGTGTGCGGACAGCGCAGGCTGCCCGGAGGTGATCTGCCAGATGTGCAGATCGTGCACCTCCACCACCTGGGGTTGGCTGGCCAGCTGGGCGCCGATCACCTGGGGGTTCAGCCCGGCGGGGGCGGCCTCCAGGAAGATTCGTCCCGACTCCCGCACCAGGCCCCAGCCGGGCTTGGCCATCAGCGCGGCCACGACCAGCGCGGCCAGAGCGTCGGCCCGGGCGAACCCGGTGAGCAACACCACCGCGCCGGCCACTGCGGTGGCGATGAAGGCGTACAGGTCGTTGAGGATGTGCTGGAAGGCGCCCTCGACGTTGAGGCTGGTGCGGTTGGCCTTGCTCAGACACCAGGTGGCCACCAGGTTGACTGCGATCCCGGCCAGGGCGGTGATCAGCACCAGCATACCCTTCCACCGGTGGTGGTTGATCAACCGGCGGATTGCCTCGTAGGTGAACCAGGCGGTCAGCAGCAACAGCGTCAGGCCGTTGGCTTGCGCGGAGAGGATCTCGACGCGCTTGAGCCCGTAGGTGTACAGGCCCCGCGCCGGTCGAGCGGCCAGCCGGATCGCCAGCAACGCCAGCACGATCGAGGCCGCGTCGGTGAGCATGTGCCCCGCATCGGAGATCAACGCCAGCGAGTGGGCGATCACACCGACGGTCACCTCGACGAACATGAACGCCACGATCAACCCCAGCGCGATGCACAACCACCGCCGGTCGGTGTCGGCGGACACCCCGTGCGCATGGCCGCCGTGCGTGCCCGACCCCTGCCCATGACCGTGACCGGTGTGATCGTGGCCGACCTCGAGGTGAGAGTCGACGGCGTCGGACAGGTGTCCGTCCCGCGCCATCAGTGATGCCCCCGTGGTGACCGCCATAGCGGCCCCCGCCGAAAAGCTCCTCCAGAAAGCCACCGTGGCGCCGACGGCCATAGCCGGGCGGCGGATAGCCCTCGGCCGCGTACTGCGCAGGCGCGGGGCCGTACTGCGGGGCAGGTGGCGGGGTGGGCTGGACGGGCGTGTAGAACCGGGCCTCCGCAGCGGCCAGCTGCTCCAGCTCACCGCGATCCAGGAAAATCCCCCCGCAGCCGGTGCACTGCTCGATGGTCACACCGAAGCGCTGCAACGGCAGCATCTGGGCGACACACTTCGGGCACAGGATCGTCGTGTCCTGCTGCGGTCGTGGGGGCTGCGCCATCCTCAATCCTTCCGATGAGACCAGTCCGATGGGCCACCTTATTGTCGTGATATGCCGCGGTCTGCAGCAGGCTGTGGGCCATAGACTACCAGAACGCTATCGTCCAGGGCAGCGGGTTTACCCGACCATTCCTGCCCGATCGGATACGGACCAATCGTGTGTAAAATGTCGACCGCCACGTCGGTCCTCCGGTCAGGTCGACCGAGATCGACGGCACCCACTTATCACCAAATAAATACAGCAGTTCGCACAGATTCCGTAATAATTTTTGTTCCATCACCCGCCATCGCAATCGTTTCCCATAATCTGTCACCGCCTCCTCTGCTGCTCCTCCGCCAGACCGCTGCGGCGATTCCGGCAGCGGCTATCTCGCCGACTGAATCGTTGCGCCGACAAGCCACCCCCACCTCACGTCTAACCGCATCCGGCGCACGTCGCCCTCCTCGGGCAGCGGCCATCCAGCGTAGTTACGTGAGGTGTTGATTTCGTAGATCACCTGCGCGTACGGTGACGTCTGTTGCGGGATCACCATGGGGATCACTCTGGGGTTCACCTGGGGGGACCGATTAGAGCGCCACCCCCAGCACCGGCCGAGGCCGCAGCGCAGGCCGGACGTAAGAGGATCCGCTGTTATACCAGACTCGCTTGGCCACAAGCGGGATAACACATCGGCTGGGCAGCGCTGCGGCCCTCCAGGGTCTGGATCTCCCCAGTCGCAGAGCTTCCCTATAGCCTCCACTTATTTTCCACATCCTTTGCCTTGCTTGATCTCCCATCGTTTCCGAGAAGGCCCCAAATCGCCCGATCCGGCGCGGATTGTACGCGAGGCTCCTGTGGCTGCGCCTCGCGGGCGAGAGACGACTGAGCCTCACTTTCCCATTCCACACCTGCGCGGACGGTTTGTTATCCACCGGCAAACGGTGGCGGAACGGGCGACACCGGAAAGAGTCTTGAAATAGGTGGCATTTTCTATTGCGTGTGCGGCGTGGCAGAGTTATCTTTGGATTGTCAGCAGGGGGCTGGGAAACCAAACGGATTGCGCGCCCGGCGTGAGCTATGTCTACCGGGAATGCGATTATAGCCCGCGAACCCGCCCTGTCCCGCCCAATTGTGAAAGGACTCATGTGCGATGACGACGCCACCCACGCCGACACCCGCCCGGGCGGGTGGGCGGTTGCGTAACGGCGAGTTGCGCCGACAGGTCGCGGGTTTCCTGGCCGATCACGCGGGCAGCGAGTTCACCCCGGGTGAGGTGGCGCGCGGGTTGCCGGGTGGGCGTCGGTCCCCCGGCGCGGTCGGCAACGCGCTGGCGCTGTTGGCCGATCGGGGTGAGGCCGAGCGAACCTCAATTAGGCCGGTCCGCTACCGGGCAACCGCTACCACCACCACAGCGGCTGCTTCCGCGATGCGCGCCCCATCCGGCTCGCCGCGCCCCGTCCGATCAGCCCATACGACGGCGGCATCATCCGCCACCAGCACCACGACGTCCGCTCTGTCCGCCACCCCCGCGACGTCCGCCCCGTCCGGGTCGGTGGGGACGGCGGTGGTGTCCGGTCCGGTGATCCGGCCTAACGGGCAGCTCTACCACCAGAGGCAACTGTCGGGACTGCCGGACGTGACCGCGCTGCGCCGGTTACGGACGGCGGGGGTGGCTGCGCTGCTCTACGGTCCGCCCGGGACCGGCAAGACCTCGGTGGTGGAGGCCGCGTTCCCCGACCTGATCACGGTGCAGGGTGACGGGGACACCACGGTCGCTGACCTGGTGGGCGAGTACACCCAAACCCCCGAGGGCCGGTATGTGTTCGTGCACGGTCCACTGGTCACCGCGATGCGTGAGGGCCGGATCCTGTTCATCGATGACGCCACGCTGATCCCGCCCACGGTGCTCGCGGTGGTCTACCCCGCGATGGATGGCCGCCGCCAGATCATCATCAAGGCCAACGGCGGCGAAGTGGTCAACGCCGCCGAGGGGTTCTACGTGGTGGCCGGGCACAACCCAGGCGTGCACGGCGCGGTGCTGTCCGACGCGCTGTCGTCCCGGTTCTCCGCGCAGATCCAGGTGTCCACCGACTACGACCTGGCCACCCAACTCAAGATCGACCGCCGCGCGGTGCGAGTCGCCCGCAACCTCGCCACCCGGGCGCAAGCGGGCGAGGTGGGCTGGGCACCGCAGCTACGCGAGCTGATCGCGTTTAACAAGATCGCCGCCGTGCTCGGACCGATGGCCGCCGCCGCCAACCTGGTCGGCACCGCACCGGAACAAGACCGGGACACCGTCGCCGCCGTTGTGCGTGATGCCTTCGGTAGCCCCGTCGCCCCTCTGGCTCTTGGCGCCCGCATCACCTAGCCACCACCACACCCGCCACGCCACAGCCCAAATTAAGGACATCCCGCCATGACCGCGCACCTGATCGCCGATGACACCACCCCCGTCACCATCCCCGACCCCGCCACCACCGCACCCGGATGGCTCACCTTGTCGGCCGCCCTGACGGACGAGGTGCCCGTGATCGCCGACCGGGAGGACCTGCTCGTCACCGTCGCCCCCGGCGCCGGACACGGTGCTCCGGCGTGCTTTCTGCCCGCGCACGCCACCATCGAGCTCGACGGCACCCACCTGGGCACCGTGGACCCCGCCACCGCCACCCCCCACCGCATCAGCGACCGCACTCGTTACGCGACCGCATGGGGATTGCTCACCCACGAGTGCGCGCACGCCGCGCACACCACCTGGCGGCCACCCCCCGACGCGCCACCCGGCGCCGTAGCCGCCGCCCTGCTGTTGGAGGAGTCCCGGATTGAGGCCGCCCAGATCCGCCGCCGCCCCGATGACCGGCACTGGCTGCGCGCCTCGGCGACCAACCTGATCCTCACCGACACCCACGCCGACGACCCCGCCCACGCCCCCACCATGACCCCCCGCGACGCCG
>DATFDO010000160.1:0-2189 GCA_035252045.1 Pseudonocardiaceae bacterium | reverse complement strand
ACCATCCTGGAAATCCGCACCGCGATGTCTCCGAACGCCCGGCTGGACCAGACCACTCTGATCGGCACCGCCACACTCAAATCGGGCAGCAACCAGATCTCGCTGAAAGCCGGACCACCGGCGCGGTACTTGTTAGTGTGGATCATCGGACTCAGTGGCGGGGAAGGCCATCACCAGTCCCAGCTCAGCGACCTCCAGATCCAGCAGCGCGCCACCTGAGTTGGACGCCCTCCAAGTACCGCCAACCCGCCCTCCCGGCGTCTCAAATGGCTACCGACGCTGCCGCCGCCTGCGCGGCTCATCCCGTTCGGGTACCGCCGGAGCCGGCTAGTGCGGCAATCGCGGGCCCGTCGACACGAAACACGGTCCAGTCATCCATCGCTACCGCGCCGAGACGGCGGTAGAACGCGATCGCCGGCTCATTCCAGTCGAGCACCGACCACTGCAACCGGGTATAGCCGCAACGCAGGCACTGCTCGGCGAGCGCGGCCAGCAGTTCTCGCCCCAGCCCCGCTCCCCGGAACTCGGGTTGGACGAACAGGTCCTCCAGGTAGATGCCGTGCACTCCATCCCACGTGGAGAAGGTGACGAACCACAGCGCGATGCCGACAATGGTGCCATCCACCGCAGCCACGTGGCCGTGCAGCGCCGGCTGCGGGCCAAACAGCGCCGCGCGCAGCTGGGTAGCGGTCAGCCGGCACTGCTCGCCGGCCCGTTCGTAGGCCGCGAGGTCGTGCACCAGCGCCACCACCGCGTCAACATCACCCGCAGCTACCCGCCGGACCGCCATGGACACCTACGCTGCCATGAACTACTGAGGCACTGGAGTGGTGAGCGCAAGACGAGACGCGATCCATGGGCATCGTGGTAATCGTCTTCGTGTCTCGTGTCCCGTTCGGCGGCGGCCTACCGGAGACGATCGCCACGGTTGTGTCCGGCTACTTCGCCACGGCACTGATCACTGCGTTTCTCGCCATTAAGCGCGGCGACGTCCTGCGACACCGGCAGTGGATGATTCGGTGTTCACCGTCGGGCTCGCGGTCGGCACGACCACAATCTGGGTCGGGTTGGCCCAGTATCTGGGCCGATGTCGTGGGCAGGCAGCTTCGGGGTGGCGTTCTGGCTCGGGTTCGTTGCGCACGCACTGACGGCAGAGGCTTACCTGGCGATACGGCCGCAACCGCGCCGCACCGCCGTACCCGCACTCGGGTAACGGATTGGTGGCGACGAGGGTCGGCGGCAAGATCCGCGAGGTTAGCGGCGCTTGGAGAGCTCCACACTGCGGCGGGAACATCGATCCGTAGGATCGTGTTGTGGCGAACGTGAATGAGCAGATCCGGGACGTCATCATCATCGGCTCGGGTCCGGCCGGGTACACGGCCGCGATTTACACCGCGCGGGCGCAACTGGAGCCGCTCGTCTTCGAGGGTAGCCAGTACGGCGGTGCCCTGATGACCACGACCGACGTGGAGAACTACCCCGGTTTCCGCGACGGGATCATGGGTCCGGACCTGATGGAGCAGTTCCGCGCGCAAGCCGAACGCTTCGGTGCACAGCTGCTGTCCAAGGATGTGACATCGGTCGAGTTGGCCGGTGAGGTCAAGCGGGTGATGGTCGAGGACACGGTGTACCTGGCTCGGTCGGTGATCCTCGCGATGGGCGCGCAACCGCGCTACCTGCACGTGCCCGGCGAGCAGGAGTTGCTCGGCCGCGGCGTGAGCTCGTGCGCCACCTGCGACGGCTTCTTCTTCAAGGACCAGGACATCGCCGTCATCGGTGGCGGCGACTCGGCGATGGAAGAGGCCACTTTCCTGACCAAGTTCGCGCAATCGGTGACGGTGGTCCATCGGCGTGATGAGTTCCGCGCCTCGAAGATCATGCTCGAGCGCGCCCGGAAGAACGACAAGATCAATTGGCGCACCGGCGTGACGGTGAAGGAAGTGCTCGGCAACGGCGGGGTGAGCGGTCTTGCGCTGTCCGACGGCTCAACCCTGGACGTCAGCGGGATGTTCGTGGCGATCGGGCACGACCCGCGCAGCGACCTGGTCCGCGGTCAAATCGATACCGACTCCGACGGCTATGTGATCGTGAAAGCCCCGAGCACCGAAACCAACGTGGACGGGGTATTCGCCAGCGGCGACCTGGTCGACCGGACCTACCGGCAGGCTGTCACCGCTGCCGGCACCGGT
>DATFDO010000159.1:0-3365 GCA_035252045.1 Pseudonocardiaceae bacterium | reverse complement strand
GGATGGTGCCCGCGCTGGGTGTCACCACGGTCACCGACGCGGCCGAGACGGCCGTTTCGAAGCTCAGCATCACGCCGAGCCCCTTTTTGTAGATCGGGAACTGTTGGAAGTACGAGTCGGTGGACCAGCCCGTCTTCGGGTTGCCGTCCACCAACTTTGCGACGTCTTTCTGGTGATCCGGGGCGCCCAACCCAGACGGGTCATACACCGCTAACGACCTGACCCGAACCGGGGCGAGCACCGCCGGTGGCGGCTCAGGCGCCGGCTTGGCGGGTGCGGTGCCGGCGATCACCAACGGTGCTCCTCCGGTATCGGTGAACACCGACACGACCTGCATGCCGGCGTAACCGATGATCATGAGGGTGGCCGCCCCCAGCACCGTCATCGATACCCCGAACTTGATCTGGCGCAGCCGCCGGGCCCGTCGCGGGTCCATCGGGTGGGCGCCGGAGCGCAGGTCATCAGCGCTGGCAGCGTGGAATTCAAGCACTTGTCGCACCGCGGCCCCGGTGTGCACGCCGCCGGTACCCGGACCGGGACCGGCGATGCTGCGCAGCGCCAGCGTGGACAGCTCCACCGGGACCACGGGCCGCAGGGTGGAGGGACTGATCGGCCCGCCCTGCAGACCGAGCGGAGCGGGTGGCAGTCCCGGTGGTCCGTCAGGCAACGGCCAGCACCCGGTAAGCAGCAGGTACAGCATCGCACCCAAGCCACGGATGTCGTCTGGAGCACCAGTGGCCGGCGGCGGTCCGGGGAAGGCCAACCGGAGGTGCCGGTCGGGCGCCACCCGGATCCGGCCCGGATGGTCGCAGCCCAGGACCAGGCCCGCGCTGTGTGCCGCGTCGACGGCACCCGCCAGCGGAACCAGCACCCGGGCCGCCGCTCCCGGTGCCAGCGGCCCACCATCGAGCAGCTCCACCAGCGGCCCGCCAGGCGTCCACTCGGCGACCACGGCGGCGACATAGGTCACGCCGGTGCCGTGAGCGTGGTCAATGGGCTCGGGTTCCAGCACGTCCAGCACCCGCGCCGCACCCGCCGTCTCCAGGCGGGCCGCGCGCAACGCACGGGCGACGGCGGAGCGGACCTGATTGATCGCCGCTGGATCGGTGGCTGGGGCGGTGAACAACGTCAGGGCGACGTCGCGGTCCAGCATGAGGTCCCGGCCCCGCCACAGCCGCACGGCGAAGCGGTCGTCGCGACCGACCTCGGCGAGCAGGCGATAACGACCCCCGCCGAGCACACACCCAGGAGTGAACCACGGCAGACGGACCTGAGGTGTCCCCGTCCCTCTGCCCGCCGATTCGCTCACCGTGATGTCACCGTCTCTGCGCCATTTCTCGGGGTCCCCGGCTGACGATTGTCAAGCCTACGGCTCACGGGGGCGAATCGACCGATGCCGGATCAGGCGCGCGACAGCTGGGGTTTGAAGCGCTTCGGTGAGCTCGGGCGTGCGCAACACCAGCAGGGCCAGCCCCATCACCACGCCGACGATGACGGTGGTGGACACCAGGTCCAGCCAGGCCCCACTCACCCCGTCCCAATCCGTCGCGGCGCGCAACGCCAGCACCGCGGCCACCGCCGGTATGGCACCGATCACGCAGTTACGGAAAGTTATCAAACTGCGCTTGGTCTCCACCCGGCCCAGCCGCCGGCGCAGCCAGGTCTGCCCGACCATCGCGCCCACCACCAGGGACAGCGAGTTGGCTGCAGTGAGACCGAGCACGACATCGGCGTCGTCGAGAAACACCGGGCAGGCCAGCAGCAGGGGCAGCTTCACCGCCACCATGATCGCGTTGATCATCGTCGGGGTGCGAGCGTCGGCCATGGAGTAGAACACCCGCAGCTGCAGCATCGTGACCGCATAGGGAAGCAGGCCGAACGCGGACACCGCCAGCGCGGCACCGAGCCGTTCGGCGTTGCTGCCCGCCTTGCCCAGGGAGAACAACGCGATCCCGATCGGCTCCCCGGCCAGGGTGAACACCACGGTGATCGGAACCAGCAGCACGATGAGGTAACGGCTGCCCACCGACAGGTGCTCGACCACGCCGCGCCAGTCGGCGTCGGCCGCCGCGGCGCTCATCCGTGGCATGATCGCCGTGAGTAACGAGTAGCCGAGCACGCCGTAGGGCAGTTGCAGCAACAACCACACCAGGCTGTAGATCACCACCCCGCCGGGGTCGCCCTGCGCGGCGGAGCGGGTGGTGACCACGAAGCCGAGCTGGCCCACCAGCACGTAGACGACGAACCAGGCGGCCATCCCGCTGGCTTGGGTCAGCCGGGAATCCCATCCCCAGCGCCACCCGAACACGAAGCCGGCCCGGCGCAGGCCGGGGACCTGCACTAGCGCCTGTGCGATGATGCCGGCCACCGTGCCCAGGCCCAGCACCAGCAGCTTCGGGTCACTCAGCCGGGCTGGGTTGACGCTGATCTCCCCGGGAACCAGGGCGTAGACGCCCAGCGAGATCAGCACGATGACGTTGTTGAGCACCGGCGCCCAGGCCGGTGGGCCGAACACACTGCGGGCGTTGAGAATCGCCCCGAACAATCCGGACAGGCCGTAGAACAAGATCAGCGGCAACAGCAGGTAGCCGAACACGGTGGCCAGCTGCGGGTTGGCGTCCTCGCCGGTGCCCAAAAACAGCACGGCCAGAAACGGTGCCGCGACCACGGCCAGCACGCTGGCCGCGCTTAACGCCACGAAAGCGACGGTCACCAGCCGCTGCACGTAGGCCTCGCCGCGGTCCGGATCCTCCTTCGAAGCACGCACCAGCAACGGCACGATGACGCTGGTCAGCACCCCGCCGAGGAGGATCTCGTAGAGCATCGCCGGTAGCGTGTTGGACACCGTGTAGGAGTCGTTGACCACCCCGAGGCCGAGCACCGCGGCCAGCGCGAGCTGGCGCATGAATCCGGTGATCCGGCTGATCAGAGTGGCCACCGCCATCGTGCGCGTCGCGGCGGCCAGCGAATACTGCGGCCGCGGCCTGTGCTCGGTACTGGCCCGGCGGCCAGACCGTGGCGAGCAGTTCGCGGTGTCCAAACGTCACCTGGCTTCCCGTGTTCTGCGTATACGGCGCACGATGCGGCGGGCTACGAGCAACACCAGCAAGGCTCCGGCGCCCGCAGTGAGCGCGACTGTAACCCGACCGAATGCGGTGGAGCGCAGCTGGAGGGTGCTCGGTTCGCCGAGCGGTGTGCCGCCTGCGGTACTCAGCCGGGCGTCGATGCTGAACTGGCCGGCCCGGCTGACTTTGGCCGGGATGACCAGCTGCCTGGTGCTGTGAGCCGGCACCAGCTGTAGCCCGACGGCGCCGGCGCGCAACCCGGCGGTCTCCGACAGGTTCAGCGCCACCTGCACCCCGACC
>DATFDO010000158.1:0-14519 GCA_035252045.1 Pseudonocardiaceae bacterium | reverse complement strand
TTTCCCCCGGACTGCGAGAAATTCTAACCGATCGGCGACACCGAGCACGCCGAAAACACACAAGCCCCCACCGAGCACCGCCGCTCCTATGCGGTGCACGAGATCCAGCCGGAGCCCCGGCGGGGAGCTCGACACGTCGCTCACGATACGCCTGACCCTTCGCCGTTGGGTGCAAAAAAATGCACCGTCACGGGAAAGGACTAGCTGCGGGTGAGCGCGTGGTCAGGCTATGGCGATCGTGGCCGGCCGCCGCTGTGGCGATGCACGGCGGATGGTACGTAGCGGTCGGGATGGACCGTCTTCACGTCGCAGCCGCCTCGGCCCAGCGCAGCACACCGGCTCGGAGCGTCCACGGCCGCTGAGCGGACCCAGTCCATGTTCGTCGATCTTGACCCGCAGCTGCTGCAATGCCCGTGCCCGAGTGGGCCCGATCCCGCCTAACGGAATCCCGGCAATCCGGGCGATCTCAGAGTAGGAGCAGGGGTGGTCGGAGAACAACATCCGTATCAGGTTTCGTCGAAGCGGTGGTAATTCGTCGATGAGATCATGCAACGTCTGCGTGATAGTGGCGTCGATCGCGTGCTGCTCGGGACTCGCGGACGGGTCGGAGACGGTTTCCACAGCCCAATCAGTGAGTTGGGGCCCGGTTTTGGCATGGCGCAGACTGCGCAGGCATTCGCGGCGGGCGGTGGTCACCAGCCATCCGGCCAGTCGCTCGGGATGCTGTACCCGGTGGGCATTTTCGGCCAGTCGCAGCCAGGTTGTCTGTACCACGTCGAGTACATCGGCTTCCTGCAGCCGAAATGACCGCACCGTCGTGGACACGAGTTTGCCGTACCGGCGGAGTACTTCATCCCAGGCCGATCGGTCTCCGTTGCTGATTCCCCGCAACAGATCAGGCAAACTATCTGCGGCGTCGGCAGGTGAGTGACTGATGGTTGTAGTCGTCATCGCAATCACGACCCTTTGGTGAGTAAATATGGCATGCCTTGATCACGCCGACCATTGCGCTATTTGCGCATTCGGCATTTCTTCGCGTTAAAGTTAAAGACGTATCAAGCCGCTATGTCACCGTTTATGGTTGCTGCCAAAGTGTTCTCCCAGTGGTCAGTGCTCGCTCATCTGCGTCCACTCATCTGCGCCGAGTGTGGCAGCGCTGCCGCGCGGTGAGATGAGTAGTCGGCTACTCACCTCGGGCGGGTAGCAGCGCAGCGAGTTCAGCCCGGTCGGTGACCCCGAGTTTGGTGCAGGCGCGGTAAAGGTGGTTCTCGACGGTGCGGACCGACACGATCAGCCGCTGCGCGATCTGCCGGTTGGACAGCCCACCGGCCGCCATCGTGACGATCTCCCGTTCGCGGGTGGTCAGCGGTAGTGGGGCGGCGATAGCGGCTAGTGCGGGCGTGCGGGCGCCTTCACAGCTCTGCATGAGTTGATGGGCGCGGACCGCCGCGGTTTGGGCGGAACCCCGCCGGCCATGGCGAGTGTGGATGGCCGCCGCCTGCGCGGCGGCGTCCGCGGCCAGCAGCAGAGCACCCATCTTCTCGAGTTGCACCGAGGCGGCCTGCAGCGCGTCACCGTCGTCGGCGGCCAGCGCTGCGGCATGCGCGGCCGCAACACCGGCCCGGGGCCCGTCAACCTGGGTGGCCAGCTCGGCGAGCCGGTCGGCCACGGTGTGGTCCCCGAAGCAGACCGCGGTGTGCAGCGCGACCACCTCCATCGCGAGTTGGTCTTGCGATATGGCCACCCCGGCCGCCTTGCGGGCCAGCGCCAGTGCTTCGCTGACACCACCCTCCGCGGCGGCTACCCAGGCCTTAGCCAGTTGCACGTCCGGTTCCAGGTAGGCGTGTGCGGGATGCCGCGCAGCCGTCATGTCCGTCATGGCTTGACGCGCGGGTTCCGCGTCACCGGCCATTCCGAGCGCGCCGGTGAGAAAGACCAGCCCATGGAACGACCAGCCACCGGGATCTGCGCCCTGCAGCGCTGCGATGGCCTGCCGGAACCAGCGTTGCGCGGTCCGGACCCGTCCCTCTGCCATCGCCACCGCCGCGCACATGAAGCTGGTGGTTATCTCCGCAGCTCCGGGTGTGGTCTGGCAGCGCTCCCGGTAGTGCCGCGCGGCCTGGCCGGCCCGGTCCAGCAGGCCCGCCAGGAGCAGCCCACGCAGCCACGCGAACACGGTGACGACCGCCTGATGCAGCCCGTAGGCGGGGGCGTCAACGCGCGCCAGGCTTTCATCCACCCGCTCCAGGCGGCCCAGCCCACCGCACGCGGTCGCGAGGCCCCACCCGGCCAGGTCCGCCGCGGTCGGCGAGCATTGCGGATGGGCCAGCACGCCGGCCGCCGTTCGGGCTGCCTGGACAGTGCGCCCGAGGAAGGCCTGCAGCGCCGAGCGCATCCCGGCCAGCTCCAGGGCGGCCCCGTCATCCGAGATCGTGCTCGCGACGGCGTCGAGCACGATCTCGGCCTCGGCGGGGCGCCCGAGCGGGAAGGCCAACTGGCCTGCCCGGGGTACCGCCGCTTGGGCTCGCTGGTCATCGGTGCGGGCCAGGGCGCCCAGCGCGGCCAGCTCGGTCACGGCCTCGCTGCCCCGGCCAGACCAGATCAGCGCGTGGCTCAACAGCCGCCGCGGCTCGAAACCACCACCGGCGGCCGCCGCGGCCCGAGCGATCCGCTCGGTCAGTGCCGGATCTCCCAGCTCGGTCGCCCGAGCCGCCGCGTTGGTCAGCAACACCGGATCCAGTTGCAGGTCGGAGTCCAGCATCAACACCGCGCGGCGCAGGATGTCATCGGCCCGCCGCCCACCGGTGTCACCCAACGCAGATGCGATCCGACCACGTAGCCGCCGTGCGTGCAGGCGGCCCATCTGCGCTCGCTGCACCTCACCGTAGAGCGGGTGAGCCAGCCGGGCCTGCAAGCGGCGCCCGTCGGCATAGACCTCGATCAGCCCCCGCGCCTCGACTTGTTCCACCGAGATCGCATCGGTCAGCGTCGCCAGCAGTGGCACTCCCAGCGGCTCTCCGTACGCCAGCATCTCCAGCACGTCGCGCTGCGCCGCGGGTAACCGGCCGATCCGCGCCGATATCAACTCGATCAAGCCCGGGGACAGCGCCAGCTCACCGGACCACTGCCACACCCCGGCCACCTGATGTAACCGTCCCGCTTCCAGCTCACCTTCGACCACCTGGCGCAGGTACAGTGCATTACCCTGGGTGATAGTCCACAGCCGCCGCGCCACGGCGCTGTCGACCAGCCCACCCAAGCGCGCGTCGAGCAATTTCCCGGTCTCGGTCGCCGACAGCGGCTGCAGCTCCAGCCGCGGCAGGTGCCCGTCCTTCCATAACGCCGTCACGGCATCCGGCGCGGTTTCCCCGGTCCGCACGGTGAGCACCACATTCGCCGCCCGGCGCAGCACCAGTTGGTGCACCAGCACCGCGGACAGCTCATCGAGCAGGTGCGCATCATCGACGGCGATCATCACTCCCGAGGGTCCGGCGCCGTCCAGTAAAGCCTTGCTGGCCTGGCCCACCAGCCGGGCCGGATCCGGGTCGACGACCCGCAGCGTGGTGGCGAACGCACCCAGCGGCAGTACCCGTGCCGAGGCGGTGGCCACCACCCAGCGGGTCAGTGCGCCGCGCTGCTGCGCCGCTGCCAGCACCTCGGTGGCCAGCCGGGTCTTACCTACCCCGGCCGCGCCGGCCAGCACAACCCCGGATCCATCGTGGCGACGGGTCAGTTCATCGATCCGACTCAGATCCTCGGCCCGTCCAGTCAGCGGCCATCCCCGGGGCACACCGAAATGGTAAGTGGCCCGTTGGTGTCGCGTCGTATGGAAGGTCCTACCCGGCGCCGACCTCAGCCGGACCGAAGCGTTGCGCTGTGGCGGTGCGGTGTTTATCGAGGAACTCCAGCAAGCGCGGGAAGATATCCTGGTCTGCCCGGTAACCCATGAAGGGGTCCTGATGGCCATATCCGCGGAACACATGCAGCTCGTGGCGCCCCGGCACGATGCGCTGCAGCCGCTCATGGCAGACGACGTTGGAATTGCTGAAGACCCGGTTGCTGTCGCCGGTCGTGAACAGCACCGGTGTCTCGACCTCCGCGACGTAGGTGAGGTAGTCATCGGGTAAAGCGGCGTACTGCGGTTCACTGGAGTACTTGACCGCCCGGCCTGCTTTGAGCATTTTCCGGACGTGCCGGTAGTAGTTCAGGCTGGTCGCCCCGAACAGGTCGCCGCTGCGTCGGTGAGTGACATCCGACATGTTCTCGTGGTTGTACAGCGCCGGCCAGCCGGTGCCCCATATGAAGCTGAGCATGTG
The DNA here is from genome assembly GCA_035252045.1 of Pseudonocardiaceae bacterium. Classification (GTDB taxonomy): domain Bacteria; phylum Actinomycetota; class Actinomycetes; order Mycobacteriales; family Pseudonocardiaceae. Next base: position 10,203 of record DATFDO010000158.1, on the reverse strand, counting down.
ACAGGCGGGGACATCGCACTCGCGATGAAACAGGTCTACCAGTCTGGCGAACATCTTTCCCCGGGTACTGCGGGGATCGTCGTCCCAAGCCGGGTCCAGGTACGGCAGGCCGAGCACGTATTCCACCAGATTAGGCGCCAGGCCTAACTTCACTTTCGACCAGGCCGGCACCCGCGGTGTCAGGGCCACGCTGTTGGCGACCACGCTGGAGACGCCGTCGACTACTTTACCGAACAGTGCCATCGTGAAACTGTTCGCGCCGAGGCAGTGGCTGATCACGTGAATGGGCTTTGCTCCGATATGCGCACGCATCAACTCAAGCGTCGGTTTGTAGTCGTACAGTGCCACGTCGTCCAAGGTGAAACGGTGGGTGAACAGATTGTACGAATGGCGATTGCTCGTGCGGTTGTCGAGGCACCATACATCGCGGTAACCGTGGTCGAGCAGGTAACTGACCAGATTGTAGTGCTCCGGCATGATGAACATGTCGCTCGAGGTGGTCAGACCGTGGATGATGAGGACGGCTTCGCCGGCCTCGCCACGCTGGAAACGGAGGGCGGAAAGACAGAGCTTGTCCTCAGTGTAGATGTAGTGGGTGCTGACCTCGGCGTCTTTGACTCCGTCGAGGGTGTGCAGCGGGATTTCGCGTTGCACGGCTAACCTCCTTCAGCTTCCATGGTCGCTGCCCTTCGCCAATCGCTGCCTGGATCAGACCCTTGATGGCGTTTTTGCCGGTGTTCGCGGCATCGGAATCGGCGCGTAAGAGCCCGTCGGCGGCTTGACCGGCCGGGTCCGGCCGGCCTCGGCAATGATCCGAGCCAGCGCTTTCGTCCGTTCGGTGACCAGTTCTGCGACGGCTGCCGAGAAGTCTTTCCACACCTGGTCCTCGGCCCGCACGAGGCTGGAAAGGCGCCGGTAGAAGGGGCCCTGCTCGGCAGGCAGCCCGTCGTCCAGGTGCACTCGGTAAGCCCCTGCCTCGGTGGTCTGGTTGTACAGCCGCACGCAGGCCACCTCGAGGTTCTCGTCGATGAGCACGACGCTGGCCCCATACAGCGGCTCGACGTTGAGGGTGTCGACCACCCAGCCGCCGGTGTTGAAGATCCGCACCGGATTGGCCAGCCCGGGAACCGCCCGGGTGCCGACGAAGGGCTTGTGGGTGTGCCCGAAAACGACCTTCAGCTGGTCTGGCAATCTCCCGTCGCGGTGTCGAGCCTCGGTGGCGAGCTGCTTGATCAGCGGACCCCTCAGGTACGTTGCCAAACCTTTTTCGGCGTCATCGCTCAGAACCGCCTGAGGGCTGGTCCGTTCGCGGGCGGCAATCCGGGCGGCGACCATCTTGAGCGCTATGGCGAGGCTACGACGAACCAACCAACGAAACGGTGCCAGTTTACCGTTCTTGATCCACGCATTGGTGATGCCGGCCGCCAGATTGCCGGCCAGGTGCCGGATGGCTGCATCGGACTGCAGCATGTCGTAGACGAGTCCCACGTCTTCCCCGACCTGACCGGAGCGCCCGAGAGTCGACCAGAAGAAGTCGATCCAGGCAAAGTTCTCGGCTTCGATGTCCCATACCTCGGTGGGCAGCGGACGTCCGGGAAAGATGAAATCCTTCAAAGCCGTCATGAGGTGGTACAGCGGTTCCACGAAATGGCCGTGGTGGAACACGATCGACGTCCGCCCGTCGGCAGAGCGGATACCCATGTTGGGGTAGGACACCCGGACATTGATCCGGCCGCGGTGGGGCCGCCGCCGGGCCACTCGCTCGAGCAGTTCGGAATGCACGGGTCGGCTGTCGTCGCGGTAGTACAGCCTGGTGGTGTGCCACGGGATCGGCAGCGCGGCGCCCGGCGCGTACTCCCGGATGACGTTGGCGTACTGCAATTCCCGCGCTGTTTCCCAGAGATGGTGGTCGTGGTTGCCCACCTGGTAGAGGATCGTGTCGTCGAACAGCGCCTCCCCGTCGGGCGGGAAGATCCGATCGAGGAACAGATCGAATACCATCAGCGCCACGTTGTCGCTGGCCAGGGCCAGTTCCAGGACGTCGCCGTTGAGGATCAGGGTGGGCTTACGGGTCTTGTCCTCGTTGGCCTGGATCAGGGTTGCCAGCGCCGCGACCAACCGGTCGAGCACTGGGCTGACGGTGGCCGGGTCGACTACGACGTCGCCTTTCTTCAGGCAGCTGAGGATGCTGTTCTCGGCGCCGAAGTGGACGTCAGAAAGGCAGACGTAGCGAATATCAGGCATGCCTACTCCTCAGTGGTGAACCCGCTGGGGCAGCCGGGGTCGGAAGACCTCCCACAGCTGGCCCATGAACAGGCCGGCGAACGCGCACAAGGCACGCCATCGCTCGGAAAGACCGGGCCCGGTGACCCGGAAGGTGGTCAGCTGGTGGGCGAAGTCGAGCGGCTTGATATGGAGGATGCCGGCACTGATGACCGGAGCCGTGCCGTCCTCCCCGACTTCGACATGGCCCGCCATGATTGTGGTGTACAGCGTCGTGGTCTCGCCCCAGATATCGCTGAACTGCGAATACGCGGCCTCGGGATGGCTGATGTCCTTGAAACCGGCGAGGGTCAGAGGGTGGCCGACGGCATCGGCGAACCACAGCCGGTAAAGCATGTGGCGGCTCGGCTCGCCGTTGGCTATCCCGGCATCGACGAAGAGATTGAACACCCCCCGCTCGACCGGAAGCCGGCCACCGAGGACGTCGCTATGGACATACCCGGTAGCTCGGGCGACATGGTTCGGATCGGCGATGAACGCATAGGTGTCATCAATTGCGATGGTCAGTTGGAACATCAAGGCCGACCCGGATGCCCGGCCCCGATGGAAACCACGCTGGTAGTCGGTTTCGTTGAAGGCGCAATAGCCCTTCATTTTCTCGGTGAACTGCAGATGGTAGCTGGATCTGACAGCGGTCATGGCGCCACCTCAGCGTTGTCGACGATGCCGTCTGCGACGTGATCGGCGAAGGCGGCGATGGTGAGCGACGGGTTTGCGCCCACCGGGCCCGGCATCGCTGCTCCGTCGACGACGTACAGCCCGGGGTAGTGGAATACCTGACCGGCTGAGTTGATCACTCCGTCCCGGTCGTTGGTCGCCATCGGGGCACCGCCGAGCGGATGCACGGTGATGACCCTCTTGAACAACTGCAGCAGCGGGTTGAGGAGTTGGCCTTCGAGGGCCGAGGCGATATCGCCGAGCGTCTGCTGCACTCGATCGAAGTACGCCTTGGAGTTCTGGGTATTCCAGGTGACCTCGAGATCGCCGTTGCGGAGCCGCATCACCCCGTCAGGGATGTCCCGGCCCATGGCCAGCACGGGCATCGCGTCCGCCGACATCCGCCCGCCCCCCAGCAGCTTGGCGACATCGCTGCTGATGTGGCTGCGGGGCTCGCCGCGAACATGCGCCACCGCCCGGCGGGCGAGGAACGCCGCGGTGCGCCCGACCAGGCTCAGCGCCCCCGCCGACTCCGCCACCCAGTCGAGAAAGGCCGGGTTGCCGCCGTCCTCGACATAGAATCCCCGTCCGGTGGCGCCGGTGTTGTCGTGGCTGTCCGCGAGCCGGATGGCGCTGGTGATGACCGGCCCGACGCTCGGATCGAGGTGCCGTGCGACGCGCTGGCCGCCGACCCAGCGGCGGGCGTTGACGATGGCCGTCAGCAGATCTCCGTTGCCCGAGAACCGGGTGCCCAACGCCGCCGAGAGCCGTGGCAAGGCGCTGCGGTTGCGAAGCAGCAGGTAGGTCGTCCCGAAGGTGCCGGCACCGAGTACGACACGGCGGGCCTTGATGGTGGTGGTCTGCAATCGGCTCAGCGGCTCGGGTTTCTGATCGTCGCTGGGCTGGTGGGTCACATAGGTCACCCGGTACCCGGACGTGCCGCCCCCGGGGCCATCCACCGGCTCGAGGCGACGAACCTCGGACAGGGTGCGGATGTCGGCTCCGCAATCCTTCGCCCGGGACAGGTAGGTGTAATCAAGGGTGTTCTTGGCGCCATAGTTGCACCCGGCGTCGCATTCGCCGCACAGCCGGCAGGTCAGCCGCGGCCGGCGGTGGAGGTTCGGCCGTTCCTCGTGCAGCGGCACGCCGGGGGTAGGGGCTTCACCGGGGTTGCGGAAGCTGACCGCAAGGTTGGGCAACTGCCAGTCAAGGCCCAGCATTTTCGCCGCGTCGCGCATCGCGATCGTTTTCGGCGTCTGGTCATACGGCGCGACGTCGAAGGGATACGGCTGGGCGTCGAGCATCTTCTCGACAGCGGTGTAGTGCGGCTCGAGCAGGGCCCGGTCGATCGGCCACCGTTCGTAGCCCTGGCGGCCGGGGAGGGCCTCGTCGACGAACCAGCGTTCGTCCTTGCGGATGAGCACGTTGGCGTAGATCAGCGAGCCGCCCCCGAGGCCACTGGACACCACGCTCTCGATGCCGTTGAAGGCCCAGATGTCGAACAGCCCGTGCAATCCCGCGGCCGGGTCCCAGAGGTTGGCGGCCAGGCCCCGGGGGTCCTGGGGAAATGAGCCGGGTGGATAGGGACGGCCGCGTTCGAGCACGCATACCCGCCGGCCCGCTTCGGCCAGCCGGTAAGCGATGACCGATGCGCCGAATCCTGAGCCGACGACGGCGACGTCGAAATCCTCGCTGGTATCGGGCACTGCTGCTCCCCTCCGCCCGCGCTGTCACTGCCGGTCGCTGGCCCATGCCGCAACACCGCTGGAGTCACGGTCCGTGATCACGAAGTGGCCGGCTGGCAGCCACCGGTAGAGAGCACGAGCACCACCCGGTAAATACCTGCCGCAACCCGATCGAGCGAACCGGCGAACGGTGATCGGTAGGGACGGGCTCTACCGTCGAAGCCATGGACGTCGTGAACCAGCCCGCACCATGGATCGAGGATCGCTGGCCGATGGACCCGGCGCAGGTCCGGTCGATCGTGCTGGTCCTGCACGGCGGCCAGGCCCGCAGCCCCACCACGGTCCGGCGGCGCACCCAGCTGAGCTACCTGCGGATGGTGCCGTTCGCTCGGTTCCTGCACCGGCGCGACGGCGGTCACGGCATGTCCGTGCGCATCTTGCGCTACCGCTTCCGGGGATGGGATGAGCCCGAGCGGCACCCGGTGCAGGACGCCAGATGGGCGTTGGCGCAGCTGCGCGACCAGCATCGGGACGCGCCGGTAGCGCTGCTGGGCCATTCCATGGGTGGTCGGGCGGCGCTGCGGGTGGCTGATCACCCGGCGGTGGCGGCAGTGTGTGCGTTGGCGCCGTGGACCACCGATGGCGAACCGGTACAGCAGCTCGCCGGGCGATCGGTGCTCATCGCGCATGGGGACCGGGAACGCACTACCGACCCACGGTTGTCGTTTCGTTTTGCGGTGCGCGCCAAGCAGATCACGACTCGGGTGTGCCGTTTCGACGTGCTGGGTGACGGCCATGCGATGCTGCGCCGGGCTCATGACTGGGCACTGCTGGCGGCCCGGTTCGTCGAGGGTGAACTCGGCGTGCAACCACCCGACCCGCTCATCGAGGACGCCATGCGCCGGCCGGTTCCAGACGGGCTGCGGGTGCCGCTGCCGGTGCTGACTCCAGGTTCAATGAAGTGGTGAGTGTCCCGTTCCAGCCGTCGCTGTTCGGCTTCGGTGATCCGATGGCTGACCCGTCGTTCAGCACGTTGCGCCGCGTGCAGCTCGACGGTCAGTCGTGGGTTGATCTGGCGCCCGGATGGTTGCGCGGTCCGGACACCCTGTTCACCGCGCTGGCCGGGTCGGCGCCCTGGCAACAGCGGGCGCGCTGGATGTATGACCACCGGGTCGCCGAGCCCCGGCTGACCTGCGAGTGGACGGTGGCCGATGCGCCGCCACCGCTGGATGGCCTGGGTCGCCTGCTGTCCCAGCGGTACGGCGTCGATTTCGACTCGATCTGGGCCAACTACTACCGCGACGGCAATGACTCGGTGGCCTGGCACGGGGATCGAGTGCGCCTGGTGCTCGAACAGCCGCGAGTGGCGATCCTGTCGCTGGGCAGCCCCCGCCGCTTCGGGCTGCGACCGCGCGGCGGTGGGGCTGGGCGGTGGTTCACCGTGCAGGGCGGCGACCTGCTCGTGATGGGCGGTCGCAGCCAGCACGATTGGCAACACACCGTGCCCAAGACGGTTCGCGGTGGACCGCGGATCAGCGTGACCTACCGGCACACCAGCCGCTCGTGATCCCGACATAAAGACATATCGGAGTGGTGGACGGTGGCGGTAGGTATTTTTCGGCGCGGGTGGCGACTCTGTCAGGTTCCGGGCTAGGGAGGAACCTTGAGTAGCACGTCCATTCGACAGGCGCCGCAGGAGCAGTCACCGGGACACCAGATGACCGGCCCGCTCGGGTTGAGCGGCCCGCCCGACCCCTTACGGCCGGGACGGACCGTGGAACCGTTCCGCGCCGTGCTGCACCCGCCGGCGGCGATGGTCCTGCCGGCCGACGAGGTGGTCGAGCTGGACCTCGCCGCGACGGAACTGACCGTGCATCCCGATTTGCCCCCGGTGCCAGTCTGGGGACTTGGCGTCCATGGTGACGTCACCTCACCGGGGCCGCTGCTCGAAGGGACCGCCCACCGGCAAGTGGTCATCCGCTGGCGCAACAGGCTACCGGAGTCGGTGTTTCCGCTGGATCCAAGCCGGCCGGTGCCGCAGCTACCGTTCGCCACGTCTGTCGTCGACGATCCAGCCGGCGACAGCGACTCCGTGCAAAACGAGCTCGGCGCCCAGGGTGGGAAACCCGAGGACACCGCGGGGGTGCCGATCGGCTGGACATCGGTGCACCTGCATGGCGCTCACTCGCGTGCGGACTCCGACGGCTGGCCGGACAACATGACCGCGACAGGCGGTGAGCAGCTCGACGTCTTCGACAACACCTACGACAACACCGATCTCGGGCTGGGCAAGGTCGGAGCGCACCTGTGGTACCACGACCACGCCATGAACGGCACGCGCCATCACGTCTTCGCCGGCCTGGCCGGGGGCTACCTGCTTCGCGACCCCCGGGAGGCGCAGCTGGGCCTGCCGACCTGCATCGAGGACGGCGAGATCCACCTGCTGCTGCAAGACCGCAATCTCGACGCCACTGATGGCACGCTGCGGCTACTGCACAAGACGACCCCCGACACCGCGGAGTTCTTCGGCCCGCTCACGCTCGTCGACGGCCTGCTCTGGCCCAGGCTGCGGCTGCGGCCCGAGGTCTTCCGGTTGCGGCTGCTCAACGGTTCCAATGCCCGGGCCTACCGGCTGCACTTGGTGAGCGTCACGGGCGACGGAGCGGGGACCGGCAGTGTCACTGTGCAGCACGATCGGCTGCTGGTGATCGGGGCCGACGGTGGTCTGCTGTGGCGGGCGTGGCAACCTGGCGCCGAAGACGCGCTCACGCTGGCCCCGGCCGAGCGTCTCGACGTGCTCCTGGATCTCACGGAACTGGCCGAGGGCGCCACCCTCTATTTGATCAATTCTGCCCAGGCGCCATTCGGCGGGGAGCCGCCGCGACCGTTGGATGAGCTGCTGGCGGGGGGCGATCGGCCGGGCCGCAATCCCTACCCATGGGTCGCCCGCATCGACGTCGACACGGTGTCGCCATGGGCAGGTCGCCCGCGGTCACTGCGTGGTGACATCGCCGCCGCCGAGCTGAATCCCGCGTTCCGCAGGTTGGTGCACGACGTGGCCGGGCCTCCTGGAGCTGGTGACCCACCGCAACTGCCGATCGACAGCCACGCGCACCGGATCATCCTGCTCGCCGAGACCGATCCGCCAGGTCACCTGTACTTGCAGGAGATCGTCGAGGATGCGGCCGGGAAGATCGTGCTGCAGTTCCCCGGTGACCCCGCCCCGAAGACCTACCGAGTCGAAGGTTGGCTGCCCGGCGACCCCGCGCGCTCGGATAGCCGGGTGTCGTTCTACGACCGGATCGCGCTGCGCCCGCAGCTCGGGCAGTGGCAGCTCTGGAAGTTCGTCAACGCGACCGGCGATACCCATCCCATCCACGTCCACCAGTCCCAGTTCCAGCCGCTCGATGCGGCCGCAACGCGCCTGGCGGTAACCGACGCCTCGGACGCCAACCTCTACGACCCGGCATGCCGGATGACGTCGGCGCCGATCGTGCCCGAGCCGGCGCGCCCCGGTCGCGTGTTCGAGCCGCCCGAGACACTCGGCTGGAAAGACGTCATCCGGGTGGACCCGGGCAATGTGGTCAAAGTGGCGATACGGTTTGACATCCCCGGTCGCTACGTCTACCACTGCCACGTCCTCGAGCACGAGGACACCGAGATGATGCGTCCCTTCGTCGTCACCGTCTTGCACATGGACGACGGCGAGATGGGCCCCATGTAGCTGCTGGTGCCCCCTGACATCCCTCCCTGTCGGGGAGCGGGGATGTCGAGGGTGGGAGGTGTTTGCGGCTACGAGGCCAACCGGGTGGGAGCGAGCGCGGCGGGGGTGAGTGGAATGTCCGGCGGCGGCGAGTCGCCGAGGATGATCGCTGCGCCGAGTTCCGCCAGCGCCGGGGCCGATTCGATGCCCGAGCCTCCCTGACCGGCGAAGAAGTGAAACCCGGGATGCTGCGGCCAGGCGCCGACCACCGGAGCCCGATCGGCGACGAACGAGCGCAGCCCCGCCCAGCTGGACTGCACCGAACGCAGGCCGAGCCCGGTCACGGCCTCGACGCGCTGCAACGCGCTGGCCACATCGATCGGATCGGGCCGGACGTCCCCCGGTTCGACGGGAGTCTCGTCGCCGGGCGACAGCAGCAGGTGTGCTCCCTCTGGCTTGAAGTAGCAGCGCTCCCGGGCCTCGACCACCATCGGCGCCGGGTCTGCGCTCGGCGCCCAGCGCCGCGCCGGATCGGGCATCCGCGCGATGACGATTGTGCGGCGCAGCGGGCGTAGACCCAGCGGGTGCACCCCGGCCAGACCGGCGACGACATCGGCCCACGCCCCCGCCGCGTCCACGATCTCACCAGTGCTGATCACGTCACCCGATCCGCAGCGCACCCGCCAACCGCCGGATACCGCAGTTAATCCGGTGACCGGCACGGCGCTCTGCACGCAGCCGCCACGCCGGTGCAGCCCGCGGACGTAGGCCTGGTGCAACGCCATCGCATCGAGATCGCACGCAGCCTCGGTGACCGCTGCGGCGCGCAGCAGGTCCCGGCGCAGCACCGGGCACCGGGCCAACGCCTGCTCGGCTGACAACTCGACCGGGGTGTCCGGCTCACCGGCCCGGTCTGCCAGTTCGCTGCGTAACGCCTGCGCGCCGTCGTCATCGAAGGCGGCCCACAGCACCGGGCGGGAACGCAGCAACGGCGGCGCGTCGAGCTGCTCGGCCAGGGCAGCGAACCGCGCCGCGCTCGCCTTGATCAGCAACCGCACCAGCGGGCCGCCATGGCCAGGTACATACATCGCGGCCGATCGCCCGGTGGAGTGGGTGGCCAAGCTGGTTTCGCTCTCCAGCACAGTGACCCGGCGATGCGCCGCGAGCTCGTAGCCAATCGACACGCCGGCGATACCGCCGCCGATCACCACCACATCCGGCCGTGCACCCATCCATCGACGCTAGCCGAGGGTTGGCTGGCGGCATCGGGTTCACGCCCCGTTACTTCGGGGCTGGGGTACGCGTTGAGCCTTCGGGGGCTTCCTTGAGCAGTTGCGTAGCGCTGGCCGGTACCCGCGCACCCCCAGGTATCTCGGTGCGTGAGGGGGGAAAGGTGTTCAGCTGTCGAGCTGCGTCCGGGGTTGCGCTGGTAATCCTGATCGCGTCCATCACCGCAGGTCTGGCACCGCCTGGAGCAGCGGAAACAGCGCCGCAAGGCCAGGCCAAGCGGGTTGCCGTGATCACAGGCGCGGAATCCATCAACGCGACTGAGGCGCGCTATCAGGTGAAAGGCACTGACCTGGGCATCATGTGGGCCGATGATCGCGGGCAGATTCTGGCCGCCTTCGGTGACACCTTCGGGTCACACTGGGGAGGTCCCGGCACCGGATTCGGGAATCCCGCCGAAGTCGATTGGCGTTCGAACACGCTGGCTCGCAGCAGCGACCGGAATCCGGCCGGTGGCATGTCCTTCACCGACTTCGTCGCTGACCGCCCGGGTCACGCCAAGGAGTTACTTCCCTCGCTCAAGCGGGACCGCATCGAGATCAGCAAGATCCCCACCGGCGGGATCAATGTCGGTGGTCGCAATTACCT
>DATFDO010000157.1:0-14553 GCA_035252045.1 Pseudonocardiaceae bacterium | reverse complement strand
GGGCCAGATGACCGGGGAAGAGCTGACCCGGCTGCAAGAGGTCCTCGCGCGGCGGGCCACGGGAAAGCCGCGTCGATGAGTCTGGCTGCCTGCCTGCTGACCTACAGCCTGGTCATCGCCGTGCTCGGGCCGCCGCTGCTGAGCCGAGCCACCCGGTCGGGCGCGGCGCCGCGGCTGGGGATCACCGCCTGGGTGGCGGCCATGACCAGTGTGCTCGCGGCCTGGGCAGGCGCGGCAGCCCTGCTCATCGTCGAGCTGGTAACAGCCCGAGGCCAGGTCGATCACCTGCTCACCGGCTGTTTCGCCACGCTGCAGGTGGTCGGCCGCGGTGGCTACGGCGCCTTCCTACAAGTCGGGCTGGTGGTCCTGGCCGTGCTCGCCGCGCTTGCGGTGGGGGTGCTCACCGGCCGGCTGGTCTGGGCGCTTCGCCGGGCCTATACCAGCACCCGGCAGCACGCGCAGGCGGCCCGGCTGGCCGCCGCGGGCGCACCGCCCGGCCCACAGGGCGCGCTGGTGATCGACACCGACCAACGCGGCGTCTACTGTTTGGCCGGCCGCCCGCCCACCATTGTCATCACTCGGGCTGCCCTGGCCGCGCTGGACGACGCGCAGCTGGCCGCGGTCCTCGCCCACGAGCGGGCCCACCTGATCGGGCACCACCACCACCTGCTCGCCCTGGCCCGCGCGTTAGCCAAAATCCTGCCCGGGATGCGGCTTGTCACCGTGGGCGCCACCGACATCGCGCGGCTGGTCGAGATGTCCGCTGATGACGCCGCTGCCCGCTTGCACGGCCCCGACACCGTCGTTGATGCGCTGCTTGCTCTCAGCCGCCCTGCCGGGACCGCGACCGAGATCCCAGCGCTCGGTGCGGTCGGTGTCGGGGTGGCGCAGCGGGTGGAGCGGCTGCTGTTTCCGCCGGACCGAACCAGGGCTCGGCTCACTCTCGGCCTGACGCTGGGTGCCCTGCTGCTCGGCCCAGTTTGCACCGCCGCGCTGCTGATCACCGGGCCCGCGTTGTGAGCCGCGACGCTGGGATGGCGAGCGCTCAATGGAGCCTCGCCAGCAACCGGGGTCTGCGGCGCTGCGGACGTGGGCTCCCGCGAGCGGCCGGGTCCAACCTCAGCGGTCAGGCTTGCCCGGCAGTGCGGGAAGACGGACTATCGAGGCGACCCGGTCTCGAGGAGCCTGACTGATGTTTGACGTTCTCGGTGCCCTCGCCCATGGTGACAGCCACGCCGTGGCGACGCCACCGGTTTTGGTCCTTGCCGGTGTTGGTGTGGTGGCGGTGGCCACCGTGGTGGGGGCCTGGTTGGCGCGGCGGCGGGGCGATCAGCGAGATGTCTGGTTCGGGATGGCTGCGGGTGCGCTGCTGGTCATCGCCGTCTTCCACTTGCTGCCCGACGCCTGGTCGGGGGCGTCAGATGTGGGAATGCCGCTCTGGGTGGTCCCCGCCGTGGCCGTGGTGTCGTTCGCCCTGGCCACGCTGCTCAGCCGGGTGGGCTGTGCCTGCGAGGCTGATGAAGTCCACGTCGGCGGCGTGGGTATGGCCGCGGCGCTGGCAGTGCATCGCTTCCTGGAAGGCTCGGCGCTGGCGTTGACCGCGTCGATCACGGTCACGGCGGCGTTGGCGGTGCATGCGCTAGGTGAGGGTCTGGCGGTCGGCGCGCTACTGGGCACCCGGCCACGGCGGATGGTCGGGTGGCTTGCCGTGATGTGTCTAGCCCCGGTGCTGGGCGCCGCGGTCACCGGCGCCATTCCGGTGGCCGCGGGTGTCGAACCCGTGCTGCTTGCCGTCGCCGTGGGCATCCTCGCCCAGGCTTGCCGGATCAGCCTGCGGGCGGCCTTCTCCCGGCGCGGGGGTCGGTGGCCCTCGCCACGGCCCGCCGCGGCTGCGGTGGTAGCCGCCGCGGTCACCGCGCTGGCGGTATACGTCACGGGTTGACCTGCCTCCCTGCACGACGGCTCCGCCGCTGCGTGGCCGCCGATCTCGACATCGACGTCGGAAACCTCGCTGTGGTCGGCAGCAACGTCCATGCTGGGGGCCGGCGCACGCGCCCCGGTGGGAGGCTTGGGCGGCTTTGGACCAGTAGGGGGCCGGTTGGCCTGTGGAGGTGCAACCTGCGGCGAGCAGCAGCAGGCTCAGCAGCGCGATGGATCGGCAAGACACCGGTTGCGACAGGTTTGACATGGTGACCGACACCGCTACCGGGCCGCGCCCGGGATGGGGTGTGATGTCTGGGTCACCATGCGCACCGCTGCATGCGGGATTCCGGGTCGAGCTTTCGAGGTCGTTGCGGCAACGTTGACCTTCTATCTTGTTTCGAGTCGGACCTTTTAGCTCCGGGGTCGGGGCCTAGGATCGATCTGGAGGGCGAGCCCAGCGGATGTGCAGCAGGGCTGAAAGCCACCGGCCGCGAGGCAGCGTTAGCAATGCGACAGCGTTGGGCACGTCAGTGTCCTCCCGAGGTCATGATCTGGACGGTCTGCTCGATCTGTTCCACCGTGGAAAACGGTGTCGGCGGCAGGACCTGGCGGATGGCGCCCTGGCTGGTGACCACGTAGCTGACCGGGACGTAGGCGGGTGCGTGCAGCGCCCTGGTCACGGCGCCGTCGGTGTCGGTGACAGAGGGCACGCGCACGCCGAGGGAAGCCAGCATGCCCAGCCCATCGGCGGGGTCGCTGAGGATCTGCACGCCGAGGACCTGCACCGCACCGGGTGAGCGGGCGTAGGCGTCGAGGACGGGCAGCTCCTTGCGACACACCTCGCACCAGCTGGCCCACACGTTGATCAGCCAGGTGCGCCCGGCGAGCGCCGCGCCGAGGTCCATGCTGGTGCCGTCACCGAGGCACGCGGCGTGCACGCCGCGTAACAAGGGGGGACCTTGCTCACCGTGTCCAGGTGTCGGGCAGGGCCTGAGCTGGGCGTCGACGCGGGCCGCGGCGATGTCAACCGGAGGGCGCCGGATAGCGCCGGGCAAACACGGTCGTCGGCTCTGCGGTGTCGTTGGTCCGTGGCCACAGCGCCACCGTTGCGGCCACGGCGATGAGCAGCAGTGCCAGCGACACTTGCCAGAGCGCACGCCGGCGCGTCCGCAGCTCGTCGGCGCTGCTGCTGGGAGTCACGGCGGGTCCTGCACCGTCGGGGTCAGGCATGGGGAACCGTGGCCCGGTGAGGCAGAAGGCCGGCCAAGCGCTGGTGACCGAGCAGGATCGTCGCGCCGATGATGACGATCAGCAGCGACCACAGCTGGGGCTGGGTCAGCCCGACCAGCGCGGGGGGGTTGAGTCGCACGAACTCGACGAGAAACCGGGACACCCCGGACAGGATCAGGTAGGTGCCGAACACGGCGGGCGGCGCGACCCGCGGACCCAGCCACGCCAGCAGGCCAGCGATCGCGAACGCGGCCAACGCTTCATACAACGGGGTCGGATGGACCGGCACCATGGTCGGCACCGTGCCGTGCGGGAAGGTCATCCCCCAGGGCAGGTCGGTGGGCCGACCGTAGGTGGCATCGCCGGCCAGCAGGCAGCCCAGCCGCCCGATGCCGTAGGCCAGCGACAGCGGCACCGCCACCAAGCCGCTGACTAGGCCCAGGGGCAGCCGGTGGCGGGCGATGACAACCAGCACCGCGATCGCGCCGGTGATCATCCCGCCGTACCAGGTGAATCCCGCACCGCCGAGGTCATGCCAGCTCACAGTGCCAGCGTGCTCGGCGAGGTAGTACAGCTTGGCCCCGATGAATCCCCACAGCACGGCATGCACCACCAGCGTCCAGGCCGCCTCGCTGGGCAGGCGGTGGCGGCGGAAGGCCCGCGCCAGCACCAGCCCCGCGACCAGGGCGGCCAATGCCTTGCTGACCCCGTAGGACTGCACCGGCCACCCGAACACGGTGAACAAAACCGGAAGCACACACCCTCCTCACTGGCTTGTGGACACGGCCCGTCATCCATGACAGGTGCACCACACCCAAGACTAATCTACTATGTCCGTACGGAGACAGTAGTGATCGGAGGATTCATGCAGTCGCTGTTACTGACGCTTGCCGTCCTGGCCTGCCCGGTCGGAATGGGCGCCATGATGTGGATGATGATGCGCGGCCAGCACAAGGACACCGGTGACACCGGCGGCCAGAACACCCAGCAGGTCGAGCAACTGCGGGCAGAAATCGACCAACTCAAGGCCGAGCGCGCCACGCAACGCACGGATGGCGGCCAGTGATGTCCACCTGGCTTGCGGCGTTCATCGCCGTCGCCGCGATTACCACGACCTACTTGTTCTGCATCCGGCCCCACCTGCGGGGACGCGGGCACTGCGCCACGACCGGCAGCCCGGCGCGGAACACTGGGCTGGACCGACAGATCGCCGAGCTGCGTGAGGAACTCCGCGTGCTCCGGGCCCAAGACGTCCTCGACAGCGGCCAAATACCCCGCAGCAAGCCGACACCCCCCGCCAGCCCATGACCCCCGCCAACACGCGATGATCACGCATGGGGCCGGGCACTGTTGTGCTGCACCATCGCCGCGCAGCCCCGCTCATCGAGCTCACCACCACGCTACGACGGGCGCGGCAATGACTGGCGGCTCGGGAAGAGATTGACCCGATGGCAACCAGCAGTTCCGGCAAAGAGATGGCGCCGCCACCCGGCACCGGCACCAGCCTCAGACAACCCAGCCCTCACCGTCCCGTGCCTGACATGCTGTTCATGGACGAACTTGCACCCGGCCTCGATCAGCTCACGGTTGATCCGGGCCGCCCCGTGGTGATCGTCTTCGGTGCCGAGAACCACGTGCTGCCCCTCATCGCCGGTGCGCAGCTGGTGCGCTGCTCGAACCCCGCACTGGCGTGGCGCTACGCAATGACGACCAGCACTGGCCGCATCGGACCCGGCTATGCCGTAATCGACGCTACCGGGCAGCTCCGCTACCTCACCCACGACCTTGCACCAGGCCAGTGGTGCCAGCGGATCCAGCGCCTCGTCAACGCCCTCGACGGGCCATCGTGAAAGACGACCCTGGGGTGCGCTCACTTTCGCCGGCCGCTCACAGGTGGGCGCTGTGCTGCGCCACCACCATGCCGCCGGTGTGGCGCATGTCCGCTGCGCCGGCTCCGCTCCCGCCGGCGAAACCCGCCCTATCCGCACGGCCAGGGGCCAGCCCGGCTTCGACCTTCGCAGGTTCGCCAAGCCACTGGCCAACGACCTTGTCGCGGCCACCACGGCCGTGATCAAGCAGATCAAGCCCCTCCGCGGCGACATCGATGCTCGGGTCCGCGCCCTGCTCGCCGACCCGGTAGTGGCCCAGGGCTGGTAGCTGTGGGTGGCCCGGGGCGCAGCTGCCCGCTGGCCTACCGCTACCAGCCTGACGACCTGGCTGGGCCAATCTCGTTCGCCTGCCGGGGCCTGTATGTCGTGGGCGGTCTGTATGGCAATGCCGGCGCTTTGCACGCCATCCTGCGGCGCGCCGGCCAGGAGCCGACCCCGCCGGAGATCGTGTTCAACGGGGACTTCCACTATCTCGACGCCCATCCCGATGCCTTCGCCGCTATCGCCGATGGGGTGCGCGGCTACCGCGCGAGCCTGGGGAATGTCGAGTACGCGTTGAGTTCCTCCGACGCCGAGGTTGGGTGTGGCTGTGACTATCCGGATTACATCAGCATCACCGTGGTCGAGCACTCCAATGCCATCGTCGAGCGCCTGCGCCATACTGCCCGCGCCTTCCCTGATCACCTGGCGCGCTTGGGCGCGTTGCCGCGCTATCTCACGGTCAAGGTGGCCGGGCACCGGGTGGGGATTGTGCATGGCGACCTAGAGTCGCTGGCCGGCTGGCGACTGGCGCTTGAGGCTATGGAACCCGGCGACCAGATCGTCCGCGAGCACACCGGATGGAGCGGGCCATCGACCACCCCGGCCGCCGTGACGGACTGGTTTCGCCGCGCTCAGCTCGACGTACTGGCCTGCACCCACACCGGTCTGCCCTATGCCCAAGACATCACCGTCGATGGCCGGATCCGCCTGGTGATCAACAATGGTGTCGCGGGATTGGGCAACTTCCACGACGGCGCCTACGGAGTGTTGACCCGGATCGTCGCCGACCCCCAGCCGCCGTCTGACAGCCTCTACGGCCGCGCCGTTGATGGCCTGCGCTGCGACGCGATCCCGGTCCGGTACGACATCCCGCAAGCGACCCAGGATTTCCTCACCACGTGGCCGGTCGGTTCCCCCGCGCACCGCAGCTACTACCACCGGCTCACCCACGGCACCGACCTGCGCCCGGGCCAGGCCAACCGCCTGCACAGATGACTGTGGGTCCACGGCCCGAACACGTCGACCAAAAAGGGGATTGACATGAGCAACTACTCGTTGAATTGGGACGACGGTGCGATCATCGCCATGGACCAGCGAGGTTTACCCGACCGGGTTGCCCGCCTGCGCATCACGACAGTGGACGAACTCATCGCCGCGATACGGTCGCTGGCCATCAGAGGAGCGCCGGCGCTGGGCGTTGCCGGGGCATTGGGTGTGGCGCTGTCGGCGTTGGCGAACCCTGGCTCGGCGGTGCGCCGCGACGCCGAGCGCATCTCCGCAGCGCGACCAACGGCCGCGAACCTCGCCTGGGGCGTGCGGCGCGCGCTGGCCAGAGTGCCCGATGGTCCGCAGGCGGTGTTGGCCGAGGCGCAGGCGATGCTGGCTGAGGATGTGCGGGCCAACCGTGCGGCCGCGGTCAACGCTGCCGAGTTGTTAATGCGCTTGTGTCCTGATCGCGCGCTGCGGGTGCTGACCCACTGCAATACCGGTGGGCTGGCCACCGTTGCCTACGGTACGGCGCTGGGTGCCATCCGGGAGCTAGCCGACCGCGGGCTGGTGGGGGAAGTCCTGGTCGGTGAGACCAGGCCGCTGCTGCAGGGTGCCCGGCTGACCACTTGGGAGCTGGCGCAGGCGAACATCCCGCATCGGTTGATCGTCGACTCGGCGGCGGCCTGGGCGATGGCCACCGGCCTGGTGGATTGTGTGGTGGTGGGCGCCGATCGGGTGGCCGCTAATGGCGATGTGGCCAACAAGATCGGCACTTATCCACTGGCGCTCGCCGCGCACCGCCATGACATCCCGTTCGTGGTGGTCTGCCCGGAATCCACCAGAGATCAGCGCATCGCCACGGGACGCGAGATCGCCATCGAGCAACGCCCCGCCGCGGAGATCACCAGCTTCGCTGGCGTGCCAGCCGCACCCGAAGGCACCGCCGCCTTCAATCCCGCCTTCGATGTCACCCCGGCTGAGCTAATCACCGCCGTGGTCACCGAGCAGGGCGTTGTCCACGGCGCGCCCGCCAACCTCGCCGAGCGTTGTCACTAGGACCACACGGCATATCGACTTCCCACCCGCGGGAGTTGTCTTCCGCGGCCTCGCCGAGTCTCGACGCTGATGCGCACCTGTTCGCCGAAGTCGTTGGGGCGTTTCATCAGGTGCCGCAGGCGCCGTGCGGCGGGCGTCACCCGTGGCGATGTGTCCGGTCGTGGCTGCACCACACCGCAGTTAGGGCCCTGGTGGCCTCGAGCGATCAGCCCGCGCGGAGAGTCGTGTGCCCGACGGTTGGGGCTGAGTGGTAAGCGCGCGGGTGGTAGCCGGGGTACTCGGCTTGGGTTGGGGCTGATCGAGTCGCGGTTGGTCGTGGTGTTGTTGGAATGGCCGGATCCGCTGCTCTAGTCATCGCCGAACCTCGGTTATTATCCATCTGTGGCGATTAATAGTGTCCGTGGGCGTGTCGGGCCGAGCGCCACGGGGTCGGGGTTGGGCGCCGCGATGGCGCTGTTTCACAGCCTGTCGGATGGCACCCGGTTGGCCATCGTGCGGCGGCTGGCTGGTGGCGAGGCCCGCGTGGTCGATTTGGTGGGCGAGTTGGGATTAGCGCAGTCAACGGTGTCGGCGCATGTGGCGTGCCTGCGGGACTGCGGTCTAGTCGCGGGCCGTGCGCAGGGTCGGCAGGTGTTCTACTCGTTGACCCACCCGGAGCTGCTGGACCTCCTGGCCTCGGCGGAGGCCCTGTTGGCGGCAACCGGGAACGCGGTCGCGCTGTGCCCACGCTATGGCGGCGTTGCCGCCGGCACTGGTGAGGCCGGCGCCAAGCCCTCGGGAGGGACTCGGTGAGCGAGTCCTGCGGCTGCGGTCACGACGACCCTTGCACCGAAGAGGCGGCCGCGGAGCGGGAGCCCGAGCGGTTATGGGAGATCACCGAAATCCGGTTCGCCGCGGTCTCTGGTGCGCTGCTACTGGCCGCGCTGATCACCGGCTGGGCCGATGCGGCCCGCCCGGTCGTGGTGACGCTGGAGGCGCTTGCGCTGGCGGTCGGTGCGTGGACCTTTGCGCCCTCGACGCTTCGGCGGGTGATCACAGGCAAGATCGGGGTCGGCACGCTGATGACGATCGCCGCGATCGGCGCGGTCCTCCTCGGGCAGGTCGGCGAGGCCGCGACGCTAGCGTTTTTGTTTTCCATCAGCGAGGGCCTAGAGGAGTATGCCCTGGCTCGCACCCGCCGCGGCCTGCGCGCCCTGCTGTCGTTGGTGCCCGAGGAGGCCACCGTGCTGCGTGATGGCGCGGAGCAGAGTGTGCCGGTGGCGCAGTTGCGGGTCGGGGATCGGATGGTGGTCAAGCCGGGTGAGCGGATCGCCACCGACGGGATCATCCGCACCGGCCGTAGCGCACTGGATGTTTCCGCGATCACCGGCGAGTCGGTGCCGGTGGAGGCCGGCCCGGCAGATGAGGTGTTCGCCGGGGCGATCAACGGGACCGGCGTGCTGGAGGTCGAGGTGACCACCACCGCCGAGGACAACTCGCTGGCCCGGATCGTGCGCATCGTGGAAGCGGAGCAGGCCCGCAAGGGCGCCAGCCAACGCCTGGCCGACCGCATCGCCAAGCCCCTGGTACCCGGCGTCATGATCACCGCCGTGCTTATCGCCGGCATCGGCAGCCTCACCGGTGACCCGGCGACCTGGATCCAGCGGGCGCTGGTGGTGCTGGTGGCCGCCTCACCGTGTGCGTTGGCGATCTCCATCCCGGTCACCGCGGTGGCCGCGATCGGCGCGGCCAGCAAGCTCGGTGCGCTGGTCAAGGGCGGCGCCGCGCTAGAAGCCCTCGGTCGCGTGCGCGGGGTGGCGTTGGACAAGACCGGCACCCTAACCCGCAACCAGCCCACCGTGGTCGATATCGCCACCGCCAACGGCGCCAGCCGCCAGGAGGTGCTCGGGTTGGCCGCGGCGCTGGAGGCCCGCAGCGAACACCCGCTGGCCCGGGCGATCCTCGCCGCTGTCGACGGTGCGATGATCACACCGGCGGTCGAGGTCGAGGCGGTCACCGGAGCCGGGCTGACCGGCCGCATCGACGGGCGCACCGTGCGACTGGGCCGCCCAGGCTGGCTGCAGGTCGGGGTCCTAGCGGCCGAAGTCGAGCGGATGCAGCGCAGCGGGGCGACCGCGGTACTGGTCGAAGACGGCGGCCAGGTCCTCGGCGCGATCGCCGTCCGCGACGAACTGCGCCCCGAAGCACGCGAGGTCATCACCCGACTGCACGCCACCGGCTACCACCTCGCGATGCTCACCGGCGACAACCAGGCCACCGCCACCGCACTGGCCACCGAAGCGGGCATCGAGGCGGTGCACGCGGAACTGCGCCCAGAGGACAAAGCCCGCATCGTCAGCCAACTGCGCGGCCAGCGGCCCACGGCGATGGTCGGCGACGGTGTCAACGACGCGCCCGCCCTGGCCACCGCCGACCTCGGAATCGCCATGGGCGCCATGGGCACCGACGTGGCCATCGAAACCGCCGACGTCGCCCTCATGGGCGAGGATCTGCGGCACCTGCCGCACACCCTCGACCACGCCCGCCGCGCCCGCCGGATCATGCTGCAAAACGTGGGACTGTCGTTGGCCATCATCACCGTGTTGATGCCCCTGGCCCTGTTCGGCGTTCTGGGCCTGGCCGCGGTGGTGCTGGTGCACGAGCTGGCCGAGGTCGTGGTCATCGCCAACGGGGTCCGTGCCGGTCGCGTCGCACCGCTGCCAACGCTGACCGGGGCGGCGGCAACGCGGCCTGCGACGGTGGGCGCGTCCTGGTGACCCGCACCGAATCCCCGGTGGCAAGCGTGACCCGGCATCGAGTTGCGCTCACGGCCATGGCGGTGGTCCTGGTGGCAACGGACCTGATCGTGAAGGCTTGGGCCAGCCGCGCGCTGGCCGACGGCCAGTTGATCGACCTGGCGGTGCTGCAGCTACGCCTGGCCTACAACCCCGGTGTCGCCTTCAGCCTCGGCGCCACCCTGCCCGGCTGGGTCGTGTTCACCGCCACCGCAGGGATCACCGCAGCCCTCGCGGCCTACACCTGGCGCGCAGCCCGCACCGTAGTTGCGACGGGCGGCGCGTCGGCGCAGGCGAAGTACGGTGATCGGGACGGCTGCGTGGCCGAGGAGGACTATTACCGGAACGGCCACGAGGCCGATGGCGGTCCAATCCAGCCAGCGTGAGGCTGTCACCATGAGTCCGCCGAGTCCCAGGTGCACGGCAACAATCAACGCGATTCCCAGCGCGCCGATCATGGCGAGCGCCTTCGTCCTGGGGTGTCCTCGGCGTGGCATGGCTGCAGCCGTGCGCTCCGGTGAGTGTGGGTCTACCGGCTGCAGGTCGCGGGGCGCACTGCCCGGCAGTTGGGTTCGCTGCCAGGTCACCTTCAGCCGGTCGCGTCTGCCGAAGCGTTCGATGTTTCTGGCGACGATGTCTTGGACCTGCCGCAACTTGTCCTCGTTGGCGGCTTCAACGCGCAGCGTCAGCACGTCACCGCTGGCCCGCACGAGGCACCGACCCCAGGGAAGGTTGACGATCCCATCGGTGTCGGACCATTCGACGTGTACCTGGTCGGTGCGGATCTCAGGGGACGCCTGCGCGTCACCGCCGTCAATCCGCGGTTGATGGCGGAGGCGAGGGAGCTGCTGCGCGTGCCGGCAGAGTTGGACAAGGTAACGGCTCGGGCGGTCGGTCTGGACGTGGGCTTCGGCGGTCGGCATCGTGTTGTTCTCCGGGTCTTCTCCCGCGCGGGCGGGGCGGCCTCGCGCGCTGGAGTTCGCGAGATCCTCGTGTGGTTGTCGCCGCGCTCCTGCCCGGCGCATGCTCAGGTCCTGGTGAGGGCGGCGAGCCAGGCTCGGATGCCGTCTGGTTCGGTGGTGACGTCGATTGTGCTCGGTTCGATCGAGTCGACGTGCCAGCCGTCGGCGAACGCGGCGTTGATTTCGTCTCGTGTCACCCTGTGCGGCCCCCAATCGCCGGGCTGCCGGTCGCTGAAGCACAGCATGAAGTAGCGGCCGCCCGGTACCAGCACGGACCGCAGGCTTGCCACGAAAGCGGCGCGGTCGTCATCGGCGAAGATGTGGAACAGCCCGCAGTCGAGCACCGTGTCAAAAGACTCGCCGAGAGCGGCAAGCTGCCTGGCGTCGTGCCGGAGGAACCGCACGGTGAGTCCTCGCTGGCGCGCCTTGTCCCGGGCGGTACGCAGTGCGTTCGAGGCAAGGTCGACGCCCGTCGTGTCGAGGCCGAGACCGGCGGCCATGAGCGCGTGCTCCCCGGTTCCGCAGCCGACGTCTAGCACCCGGCCTCGGATGGCGCCCGCTTGGGCGAGGGCGAGTGCGCGCAACGCCGGCTGCGGCCGACCGATGTCCCACGGCGGCGGGCTGGTGTACAAGTCCTCCGGCCCCCTCGGCTTCGCAGAACCGGGATAGGGGTAGGGGTAGGGAGGCAAGCCGGCCATCTGCATGTCCTTATCCGTCGCCGTGATCACCGGCTCCGCACGATCCGGATCCGATCTCGCTGCTCCAATCTATCGATACAATCTGTCTCGGTCAATACGTCATGTATTAACGCCATCGTTCTGTATGCTGGTGCGGTGCCGAAGCTGTGGACCGAGACGGTCCAGGCGCACCGCGCAGCAGTGCGCGATGCGATCCTGGACACCACGGCGGCGCTGGTGACCGCGCACGGGCTGGCGACGGTGACGATGTCGCAGATCGCCGAACAGACCGGCATCGGACGCGCCACCCTGTACAAATACTTCCCCGACGTCGACGCGATCCTCGTCGCCTGGCACCACCGTCACGTCGCCGGCCACCTCACACAACTCGCCCACCTCGCCGACCAGCCCGGCGACGCCGGCCACCGGCTCGAAGTGGTCCTGGAGGCCTACGCGTTCATCGCCTACCACCGCGGACGCCACGGCACCGATCTTGCCGCACTCGTGCACCGAGCCGAGCACGTCGCCCAGGCGCAGCAGCAGCTCATCGACCTGATCCGAGACCTGCTGACCGAGGTCGCAGCCACTGGCAACCTCCGCGACGATGCCCCACCCGAGGAACTTGCCAGCTACTGCCTGCACGCCCTCACCGCGGCCAGCAGCCTGCACTCCCAGGCCGCCGTCCACCGGCTCGTCACAGTCACCCTGTCCGGGCTGCGCGCCCCGCGCTGACCGGTCGGCACCATCGCTGACGACGCCACAAGCGTGGTGGGTGGTAGCCGGTCAAGGCCGAGCCCGCCGTTGTGTTGGCGACACGTGGCGGACCCGGCCTGCCCGGGTTATCCGACGGAGACAGTCACCGCCGCGGTGTGCAACACGCCGGCGGTTTGAAACTGGATAAACAGCCGCCAGTTGCCGGCTTCGGGCAGCATCGCCTGAAATGACAGGGTGGGACCTCCCCGGTTCCCGGTGATCGTGCCGTGCGGGTGGAGGTGGGCAAAGGCGAGGTCGCCTTGGTGGAAGGCGGTCAGGTGCGCGTAGGTGTCCAGGTAGGGTTGCAGGTCGGTGACGGGCTGGGCGCGCTTGGACACCGTGACGGTCAGGGGCTGTGCTGTGCCGGCCATAACCTGATCACCGGACAGCGTCAGGGTGTAGCCGTCGACCTGGGCGGTCGTCGATGGAGGCGGCAGCGGCATCGCGGTCGTGGCTCCGGGCACGGTGATCGGCTGGCTGAGTACCAGCGGCACCGTCTTCCCGGAGGCCTCCTTCGTGATGAACGACGTGTACGCCCGGTAGGTCCCTGGCTGGGCTGGGGCCAGCGGGGCGGTCCAGGTTCCGTCGGCGCCCATGGTGGGGTGGATGTGCTGGAAACCGGTGAAGTCGGTGCGGATCAGGTAGAAGTGCATCAGCTTGGTCTGGTCGAGCTCAAACGCGGTGACCGGCGTGCCGTCCGCGCCGAGGATGCGGAACTCAAATGAGGCCGGTTGACCCGCCGGCAGCGTGGATACGGCCGGAGCGAACCGGACACCGAATGCCTCGGCGGTCACCCCCGTGCCGGTGGGTGGGTCAGCCATGCCCGGCATGCCGTCATGGCCCGACGCCGGCGGAGCGGCTGGCGCCGCGTGGTCTATACCCGCCATGTCGGCGGAACCGGTGCCGCCACCGCAGGCGGCTACCACGAGTCCTGCGATGGCGGTCATCGCGACAGCGGCCAGGGCGCGACGCGCACGAGGGCGCGAACGAGTGGGAGTCAACATCGAAAGTTGGTAAGCCTTTCCGGACAGCACGCCACAACGGCGTGCACAGTGAACAGGGCGCGGTGGCTGACCAGGCCGATCGGCTTCGGTCAGCAGGCGCCTTGTCACATCCGGGACACGCACACATTCATCAGCAGGGCAGACCCGGTCCGCGGCGGAGCGCGAAGCCGCTGGTTCCTGGGTCGAGTTGCGGTGTCCGGTGACGTTACCGCATTCGCCAGGCTGATCACGCCCGCGCTGAGCAGCAGCGCCAGCAGCCCGGCCCATCCCGATGATGGGG
This sequence comes from Pseudonocardiaceae bacterium, assembly GCA_035252045.1. Taxonomy (GTDB): domain Bacteria; phylum Actinomycetota; class Actinomycetes; order Mycobacteriales; family Pseudonocardiaceae. Next base: position 754 of record DATFDO010000157.1, on the reverse strand, counting down.
GCGTCGACACACACAAGGTTCCTGGCGGCGCATCGGCACTCACTCCACCCGCGGAGAGGGAATGCACCAGCGGGCGGCTCACCGATGCGGCCCTGATGCCGGCTGCCTGATTCACTCCGCCCGTCGCCGCGGTGACCGGCGCTGAATGCGCCATCGAGGAGGCCGATGTTCCGACGCCACCATGGCATTCCAGGACGGCTAAGCCATGCATGAAGAACAGCCCGGCCAGCACAGCACACACCGCGAGCACGCGGGCCATGGCCCGCGCGGAGAATGCACCGCTGCTCACTGTGTCTCCCAGAAAACTCAAACCGGCCCGGCCACGGTACTCGAGCGAGCAGCGTGCACCTCCCAGTGTGAGGATACGGTCCCCAAGGTCACGCCGATGTGGCGGTGGTGGTGTGTCGCTGCAGACGCCAGACCGGTCGAGCCTGCCGACCGCCGCGGCACAGAGCCGACTGATACCCGCCAGAGACAGCCAGGGCAACGTTGGCAGCCCGGCGGCCGTGGTCGTCAAGCGGCGGCAGGAACGACGCGGCCATCAGGTCCAGGCCCCCACGAGACATCGACCCGGGTCCAGCGATGAATTCAGCAGGCCGTGATGCGCATCTGCCCGGCGATGGGCAAGCAGCCTCGAGACGGCGAACAGGGCGGTCACCCCGACCGTGTCGGTCACGCCGCTGCCGGGCGACGGACCTCCAGCGGCAGCGCGAGGTAAGACCTGGAAGGCCAGCACGTAGCTGCCGATCATTGC
>DATFDO010000156.1:0-5052 GCA_035252045.1 Pseudonocardiaceae bacterium | reverse complement strand
AGTCTGCGGGACAGGCCTGCGGAGCGCGCGGGTTAGCGGATCAGTGGCCCGGGGAGTGCTCGACCACCGCCATCCTGCTCCTGCAGATCGGCCATCGCGGCCCAGGCGAAGTCGTTCATCGCAGCTGGGCGATGACGGGAGCGAAGGTGTCGGCGAATGGCCCGTGCACGGTGTAGTAGGTGAAGCCGTAGCGCTCCCGGTTGCGCCGGATCTGCTCGGCCATCTGCTCGATAGTGCCGATCAGGACGAACGGCGTCGCCAGGATCTCCTCCGCGGTCATCGTGTCTCCGAAGCGGCGCGCGAGCGCGGCCGCGGCGGTACTGCGATCGCCGGTCTGCACCACTGCCTGAATCAGGACGTGCCATTCGAGGTGGTCGGCGCGTTCGCCGGCGCACTGGCGCGCGTAACGCACCCGCTCGCCGGCTTCGGCGGCGGTGCCGAGCCGCATCGTGCCCGGCGGTTGGCCACGGACTTGGAGCGCTCCGGCGATGCTGACGATGTCGGCCTGCTCCGCGGCCAGGCGCAGGACGCGGTCACCGGTCCCGCCGATGATCAGCGGCGGCCCGCAGCCACCGAACCCGATGCGTTGCACCGGCCGCAGCACGGGGATGTCGAACTCCTGGCGCAACGGCGCCTGCTGGGGGTAGCCGTCGCGGGCGAACTCCCGGCGCAGGTGCGCGATCGTCGTGGCCAGCCGCTCGACTCTCGCGCCGAATGGTTCCCACTCGATGCCCGCTTCGTCGAACTCCCACTTCATGTGGCCCGCGCCCAGCCCCACCTCCAACCGGCCTCCGGTGAGCACATCGGTGGTGGCGACCTCGCGGGCCAGCAGCGCCGGGTTCCAGAACGGGGCGTTGAGCACCAGGGTGCCGACCCGCAGGCGCTGGGTCGCCTCAGCCGCCGCAACCAGGGCCGCAAACGGCGCGGCGACTCCCAGGTGGTCCGCGGCGAACACCGTGTCGTAACCCTGGCGCTCGGCACGCCGGCAGTTGTTGATGAAGTCGTCCCGCGAGTGGATGCCGAAGATGTTGTAGGAGAACCGGAAGGGCTTCACTACCCCGACCCTGCCATGGCACGGTTCACGCCCCCTGAAGGCCGGTACGAGGTTGCGATACCACTCGACCGTGTCTACCGTTAGTTGTATGAAGCAACCAATGTTGCCCACGGTGCGGGAGTCGGAACCGACAGCCACCACACCAGCGTCGGGGTGGGCACGCCGGGCGCAGCGACGGCAGGCGCGGGCGTTGGCGGACACCGCCGGCCCGCACTACAAGTGGATCGCGCTGTCCAACACGACGCTCGGGGTTCTCATCGCCACGATCAACTCGTCGATCCTGTTGATCGCGTTGCCGGACATCTTCAAGGGTGTACAGATCAACCCGCTGGCGCCGGGGAACACCAGCCTGCTGCTGTGGTTGATCATGGGCTACCTGGTGGTCACCGCGGTTCTGGTGGTCAGCTTCGGCCGGCTGGGCGACATGTTCGGGCGGGTCCGGATGTACAACGCAGGCTTTGCCGTGTTCACGCTGTTTTCCATCCTGCTCGCTGCAACGTGGATGCACGGCACGGCTGGCGCGCTGTGGATGATCATCATGCGGGTGCTGCAGGGCGTCGGGGGCGCGATGCTGATGGCGAACTCCAACGCGATCATCACCGACGCGTTCCCGGTCCAGCAGCGCGGGCTGGCGCTGGGCCTCAACCAGGTCGCCGGGATCGCCGGCTCGTTTTTGGGGCTGATCCTGGGCGGATTGCTCGCCCCGGTGGAGTGGCACCTGGTGTTCCTGCTGTCGGTACCCTTCGGTGTCTTCGGCACGTTCTGGGCGTACTGGAAGCTGCACGACACCGGAATCCGCCAGCCCGGGCGGCTGGACTGGTGGGGCAACCTGACGTTTGCCGTCGGCCTGATCGCGGTGCTGGTGGGCATCACCTACGGCATCCAGCCCTACGGCGGGCACACGATGGGCTGGACCAACCCGCTGGTGCTGGCCGCACTGATCGGCGGCGCGGCCGTGCTGCTGATCTTCTGCGTGGTGGAGATGCGCGTCGCCGAGCCGATGTTCCAGCTGCGGCTGTTCCGCATCCGGGCGTTCACCGCGGGGAACATGGCCAGTTTGCTGTCCGGATTGGGCCGTGGCGGGCTGATGTTCATCCTGATCATCTGGTTGCAGGGGATCTGGCTGCCGCAGCGCGGCTACAGCTTCGCGTCCACGCCGTTGTGGGCGGGTATCTACATGGTGCCGCTGACCATCGGGTTCCTGGTTGCCGGACCGATTTCGGGTGCGTTGTCCGATCGTTTCGGGGCACGCACGTTCGCCACCGGCGGGATGCTCGTCGCCGCGGCCAGCTTCCTGTGGCTGACGTTGTTGCCGGTGAACTTCAACTACCCCGAGTTCGCGCTGATCCTGCTGCTCAACGGGATCGGCATGGGACTGTTCGCCGCACCCAACCGGGCAGCGATCATGAATAGCCTGCCGCCCAACCAGCGCGGGGTCGGCGCGGGGATGAGCACCACGTTCCAGAACTCGGCGATGGTGCTGTCGATCGGGATCTTTTTCAGCCTGATGGTTCTCGGGCTGGCGGCCAGCCTGCCGCAGGCGCTGACCAGCGGGCTGGTGGCGCACGGCGTGCCGGTCGCGGATGCGAGCCGGGTGGCTGCGCTGCCCCCGGTGACGGTGCTGTTCGCCTCATTGCTGGGCTACAACCCGGTGCAAACGTTGCTGGGCCCGGCCGTGCTCGGGCACCTCTCGGCCAGTAACGCCGCCTACCTCACCGGTCGCGGCTTCTTCCCGGAGTTGATTTCGGGGCCGTTCGCCGGCGGGTTGGCGGTGGCTTTCGGGTTCGCCATCGCGGCGTGCCTGATCGCCGCGGTGGCCTCCGGGTTGCGCGGCGGCACCTACGTGCATCGCGAACGTCCCGCCGGTCGGCCCGCGGCTGCGGCGCCCGAGCCGATGATCCAATGGCACGAATCGGCCCGGAGCCACCGGTGACCTCCGCCCGCGGAGCGGTTGCTCGGGCTGCGCCGGCCGCTCGGGCCGGCTGGGGTCTGCCGCTGGTGGTGCTGATCATCGGGATGTTCATGTCGATCCTGGACACCAGCATCGTCAACGTCGCCATCCCCACCCTGCAGAACGAGTTCGGGGTGACCACCGACGACGTGCAGTGGGTGATCACGGCCTACACGCTGATGCTGGGCGTGGTGGTGCCGGCGAGCGCCTGGCTGGGGGATCGCTTCGGGTTGGACAAGCTGTACAACGTGGCGCTGGTGGGGTTCGCCGCCGGATCGGCGCTGTGCGGGCTGGCCTGGGACCTCAACAGCCTGGTGGTCTTCCGGATTATCCAGGCTATACCGGGCGGGATCTTGCCAGTGGTGTCGCTGCCGATGGTGTACCGCATCGTGCCGCGGGAGAAGATCGGCGCCGCGATGGGGCTGTACGGGCTGGGGATCGTGGTCGCCCCGGCGATCGGGCCGACGCTGGGCGGGTATCTGGTCGAGTACGTCAATTGGCGGTTGATCTTCTACATCAACGTGCCGGTTGGGATCCTGGGCGCGGTGGCTGCGGCGCTGGTGTTGCCGAAGTTCGCCGGGGTGCCCGGACGGCGGTTCGACATGCTGGGCTTCATCACCATTGCCGGTGGGCTGTTCGCCCTGCTGCTGGCGCTGTCGGAGGGTGAGTCCTGGGGGTGGAACTCCTACCGGGTCCTGGGTCTGATCACTGTCAGCGCGCTGCTTCTGGCGTTGTTCATCGTGATCGAGCTGGAGGTCGACGATCCGCTGCTGGATGTTCGGGTGTTCCGTTACTGGGCGTTCACCAACTCGCTGCTGTTGATCGCTGTGCTGATGGTGGGGCTGTTCGGGGTGCTGTTTTACATCCCGCTGTTCCTCCAGGAGGTGCAGGGCCTGGGAGCGCTGAATGCAGGGATCGTCCTGCTGCCGCAGGCACTGGTGATGGCGGTCTTGATGCCCTTCGCCGGGCGGGTCTATGACCGCATCGGACCCCGCTGGCCGGCAACTATCGGGGTGACGATCGTGGCGGTCGCCACCTACCTGATGCACAGCTTGACCATTGACACGTCCCGCGAGCAGCTCATCTGGTGGTTGATGTTGCGAGCTGTCGGCTTGGGAATCGCCATGATGCCGATCATGACCGCTGGTCTCGCGGCCATCCCGACAGCTCAGGTCAATGCTGCGAGTGCGTTCAACAACGTCGCACAGCGCACATCGGCCGCTTTGGGGTTGGCGGTGCTTACCGCGATCTTCATCAAACAGTCGGCTGAGCAGATGGCGGGGCGCGCCGCCTTGCTGCCGGCAGACACCGCGACGCCGCACCTCGGTGGCCCGGCTGTTCCGGACTGGCTGAGCGTGTACGCCACCTACCAGCAGACCCAGTTGCGGGTGTTCGTCGGCGCGCTGGACGACCTGTTGCTGATCGCCGCTGGCCTGTCTGCGGTGGCCGCGCTGGGGGCACTGCTGTTGCGGTCCGGACCTGCTCCCGCAACCCCTGCCCCGGCTGCGGCGCCGCCGCAGGTGCCTGCGCCGGCTGTGCCCGTCGACGGTGCGCCAGCTGTTGCCGGTGCGCCAGCTGTTGCCGGTCCGGCCAGGAATAGTGCAGCGCGGAGCCGGGCAGCCGGGGACGGTGCTGTGCACAACGGGGCAGCCGGGGATGGTGCTGTGCACAACGGGGCAGCCAGCCGCGACGCCGTGCCCGCGGGCACCGCCCAGGACAACGGTGGTTCAGTCCGACCCGGCGACGGGCTATCCAACCTCGGGGTCGATGCCCGTCCACGGGACAGTTGATCCGTGCGCCTGGCTACCGATACACCGTCAGGTCCCGCGGTAGGTGCCGAAGCTCCATGAGGTGCCCTCCGGATCGCGCACGGTGAACCCGCGCGATCCGTAGTCCTCGTCTTTGAGCCCGCGCACGACCTCCGCGCCCGCCGCGGTGGCCCGGTCGAACAATGCGTCGGGTGCATCGGTGACCACGTAAATCCACGCTGTGCCTGGTTTCCGCGGGCCGACTTCTTCGTCCGAGGTCGAGCCGAGCATGACGCCCC
>DATFDO010000155.1:0-3601 GCA_035252045.1 Pseudonocardiaceae bacterium | reverse complement strand
TCGACGTCGAGTACCGGCCGCGAGCGGGCGGACAGTCCAAGGTGTCGGGGTCGATCCGCGGCACAGTGCGCGCCGCCCGCGACATGACCGCCGCTATGCGGCGAATCAGTTAAGCGCGCTATGCGGCGAATCAGTTAAGCGCGCCATGCGGCGAATCAGTTAAGCGCGCTATGCGGCAAGTCAGCCGAGCGGGCGTTCCGGGTAGCCCAGCTCGATTGCGCTGACGTCATCCAAGGCGGCCCGGATCGCGGGAGCCAGCTCGACTCCTTCCGCGGCCAGCGAGCCGGCCAGCTGGGTGGTGTCCCGCGCGCCGACGACCGGTGCGACCACCCCCGGCCGGTCCCGCACCCAGGCGAGGGCCACTTCCAACGGCGATACCCCGAGACCGTCAGCGGCGGTGACCACGGCCTGCACGATCCGGTTGGCCCGGTCAGTGCGGTGATGCTCGACATACCCTGCATAGTGTGACGATGCCGCTCTGGAGTTCGACGGGGTGCCGTTGCGGTACTTGCCGGTGAGTACACCGCGGGCCAGCGGCGCCCACGGCAGCAGCCCCACCCCATGGTGGGCCGCCGCCGGCACCAGCTCGCGTTCTACCCCCCGTTCCAGCAGCGAGTACTCCATCTGGGCAGACACCAGTGGCACTTCGGAGGCCGCCTTCGCAGTGGCCAGCTGCCACCCGGTGTAGTTGGACACGCCGGCGTAGCGAACCTTGCCCGAGCGCACCGCATCGGCGACCGCAGACAGCGTCTCGTCCAAGGGCACCGCCGGATCCCAGGTGTGCAGCTGCCACAGATCGATGTGATCGGTACGCAGCCGCCGCAGCGACCCTTCCAACGCCGCGAACAACGATCCCCGCGACGCGCCGCCCCCAAAAGGTCCGTCGTCGCGCCGCACCACCGCTTTGGTCGCGAGCACGACTTCGTCGCGGCGGATGAGATCGGTCAGCAACTTACCGAGGATTCGCTCTGACTCGCCGTCGTTGTACACATCGGCGGTGTCGACGAATGTGCCGCCGGCATCGACGAAGGCGACCAACTCAGTGGCCGCCTCCTCGGCGTCGGTGTCGCGGCCCCAGGTCATGGTGCCCAGCGCGAGCCGGGATACGCGCAGCCCACTGCGGCCCAGATAACGCTGTTGCACGGGGATGCACGGTAGCGGGTGCGTAGGGTGGCGGCGTGAGCACCGTGATCCTGCTACGACATGGCCGCTCCACGGCGAACACCGCAGGGGTCCTTGCCGGGCGTACGCCGCAAGTCACTCTCGACGAGCACGGTCAGGCACAGGCCCAGACACTGGTCGGGCGCCTGGCGCAGGTACCCCTGGCGGCGCTGGTGAGTTCCCCGCTGCGGCGTTGCCAGGACACGCTGGCCCCGTTGGCGCAGGCCCGGGAGCTCGAGGTGACCGTCGATGACCGGTTTGTCGAGATGGACTACGGCGAATGGACCGGGCGAGAACTCCGCGCCCTGGCGAAAGAACCGCTGTGGAAGGTGGTGCAGGCGCACCCTTCCGCAGTGGTGTTTCCCAGTGGTGAGGCCATGGCCGCGATGCAGGCTCGGGCGGTCGCGGCGGTGCGGGAGTGGGACGCCAAGCTGGCCGCTGAGCACGGCGCTGCGGTGTTGTGGCTGGTCTGCACCCACGGCGACCTTGTCAAGGCAGTGCTCGCCGATGCGCTGGGGGTACACCTGGACAGTTTCCAGCGCATCGTCGCGCATCCCTGCTCTATCAGCGCCGTGACCTACACCGAGACCCGTCCGTTCGTGCAGCGGATCAATGACTGTGGTGATGATTTGCGGGCACTGGTCACGCCGAAACGTCGGCGACGGCGCCGGCTGTCGTCGGATGCCACGCCCGGAGGGTCGACCGGCGCTGGTTGAGTGGGGACACCGCTGGCGCGCGGCGCGTAGTGCTCTAGTGTCGGTACTGCCATGTCCCGTGTCATCCATGTGTTTCGCACCCCCGACCGGTTCGTTGCGGGCACGGTCGGGGAGCCCGGCCAGCGCACCTTTTACCTGCAGGCGGTCGACGACGCCAAAGTAATCAGCGTTGCACTGGAGAAAGAGCAGGTTGCGGTCCTCGCTGAACGGCTTTCCGCGCTGCTCAACGAAGTCGTTCGACGGTTGGGTGCCGATGCCCCCGCTGAACTCGCGGAGCTGCCGGTAGACACCGAGCCATTGCGCGTACCCGTCGAGCAGGAGTTCCGGGTCGGCACGATGGGGCTCGGTTGGGATATCGAGTCGCGGTCCATCGTCGTAGAGCTGCTCGCGGTGAGTGAGCAGGAGGTGGACGAGTCCATGGTGCTCGATGACGCTGAGGAAGGACCCGATGCGGTGCGGGTATTCCTGTCACTCGAGCAGGCACGAGCGTTCGCTGTGCGTGCCGAACGGGTGATCTCGGCTGGGCGTAAGCCGTGCCCGCTGTGCGCGGAACCGTTGGGACCCCACGGGCACATCTGCCCTCGGCAGAATGGCTACCGCCGCCAGGTCGAGGCTTAAGCGAGTTCTGGTGTTGCCCACCGATCCGGCGGCGCTGCCGTTACTGCACCGCGGCCGCCTCGACGTGACCGGCCGGATCGTCGACGCGTCGAATGCCACCCTGTTGTGCACGGTGTCCTGCGAGGGGGTCAGCGCCGAGTGCGTCTACAAGCCCATCCGCGGCGAGCGCCCGCTGTGGGACTTCCCGGACGGCACGCTGGCCGGCCGGGAGGTGGCGAGCTGGCTGCTTTCGGAGGCCACCGGCTGGTCGCTGGTACCGCCCACGGTGATGCGGTCTGGCCCGCTGGGACGGGGAATGGTGCAGCTGTGGGTCGATACCGAACACGAGCACGGCCTGGTCGATGTGGTGGGCGTGGACGCGGTGCCCCGGGGCTGGCGCACCGTGTTGCGGGCGCAGGACCGCTACGGCCATCCGGCGTTGCTGGTACACGCCGATACCGAAGCGATGCGCCAATTGGCCGTGCTGGACGTGCTGCTCAACAATGCCGACCGCAAGGGCGGGCATGTTCTCGCCGGGCTGGACGGTTGCGTGTACGGCGTGGACCACGGGATCTGCCTGCACCGCGAAACCAAGCTGCGCACGGTGTTGTGGGGCTTCCTCGGTGACAAGCTGTCCCCTGCGGTGCTCGACGTGCTGCGCCGGGTGCGGTCTGAGTTGGACGGCGCGCTGGGTGCTGCGCTCACCGAGCACGTGACCCGGGCGGAGGTGCGGGCAGTGCGGGAGCGCGTGGACCAGTTGCTGACCACCAAGACGTTCCCGGCGCCCAATGGGACCTGGCCGGCGATCCCGTGGCCGGCCTTCTAAGGCGGTGCCCCGCTCTTTTGCTGACCGTGTCACTGCCCCGTTGCCTGGGCCGCCGCAGTTCCTGCGGTTGTGGTGGGAAGGCGGTTTTGCCGGCGCTACCGAGGGCATGGAGTCGATTCCGGTGGCTGCCCGGGCACCTCTGCTAGCCGGTGACGGTTGGCTTGCCTGGCTCGGGCACGCGTCGTTCCTGCTGCGGCTCGGTGGATGCACGGGTGGCGATCGATCCGGTGCTGTCCCAGCGCATCCTGAGCGCCGGTCGGCGGTTCACCCCACCCGGGCTGGATCGGCTGCCGCCGCTGGA
>DATFDO010000154.1:0-8990 GCA_035252045.1 Pseudonocardiaceae bacterium | reverse complement strand
CGACTCGCACCACTGCGTAACGCCCGTCGTGACTGAAGGCGCACACCGCTGCCGCCGGGCCGCTGACCAGGGGGCGCCGCCGCCCGGAGCACACATCGACCGCGTACGCGGTGAGCCTGGCCGGGTCCGCGGCACTGGTTTCTACCAGGCCCACGACATGCCCGCCCGGCTGCCACGGACCCAGCGAGGCCATGCCCGCCGGAGTTCCCGCGATGATCCGGCCGTCGGAGCCGTCGGGGCGAAGGGCACGGACCGCGGTGCGCTCTGCGCCACCGGGCGCCGTAGTCAGGCACAGCCATTCGCCATCGGGCGACCAGCTGACCGCGCGCACATAGTCGTCGCCGGTGTCCAACCGCGTTGGTGGACCGGGTTGGGTGAGCGGGCTCAACCAGACCCGGGGAGCGCCATCTCGGTCGGAGACCACGGCCAGGGTAGCGCCGTCCGGGGACAACGTGGGCGAGATACAGGTGTCGGCGGCGAGCCAGTCGGGGCCCGGCAAGGCAGCGCTGATCCGCGCCCGGCGGCACCGCTTGGCCCCCGCGGAACTGACGTCCACCTAGATGCTCCTTTCCTGCAACCACATTTCCAGCAGGGCCACCTGCCACAAGGCGTTGGAGCCCAGCGTCGTCCGTTCAGTGTTGGGATCTGCCAGCATGCGTTGCAACCAGTCCGGGCGAAACAGGCCGCGGTCCTTGGCCACCGGATCGGTGACGGCATTACGTACCCGGTCGAGGAACGAACCAGACAGGTGACGGATCGCTGGGACGGGGAAATAACCTTTGGGCCGATTGATGATGGCGTCCGGGACGATTCCGCGGCTGGCTGCTTTGAGCACTCCCTTACCCCCACTGGCCAGCTTGAGCTCCGGGGGGCAGGCGGCGGCTAGTTCCACCAGCTCGTGGTCCAGGAACGGCACCCGTGCTTCCAGCCCCCATGCCATGGTCATGTTGTCCACCCGTTTGACTGGGTCGTCGACCAACATCACCGTGGTGTCCAGCCGCAGCGCCGCATCGAGTACCGTGTCGGCGCCCGGAGCCGCGAAGTGGGCGTCGATGAACGCCCGGCTGTGGTCTCGCTCGGCGAGCCATTCCGGCTCCAGCAAGTCAGCCATCGCGGTGTGCGGACGGTCGACGAACACTGCTGCGTACGCTGCGGCGGCCTGATCCCGGGGTACGCCATCGAGCGGTGGGTACCAGTCGTAGCCGGCGAACACCTCGTCAGCGCCCTGCCCGGATTGCACCACCGTGACCGTGCGGGAGACTTCCTCGGCCAGCAGGTAGAAAGCGACGCAGTCATGGCTGACCATTGGTTCGCTCATTGCCTCGATGGCCGCGTCCACCGCCGGCAGCAGCCGATCCGACGAGACCATGATCTTCTGATGGTCGGTACCGAAATGCGCCACCACCTGGTCGGAGTAGACGAACTCGTCCCCGCACTCCCCGCCGGCAGCTTCGAACCCGACGCTGAACGTGCGCAGCTGCTGACCGCCCTCGGCGAGCAGGGCCACCACCAGGCTGGAGTCGATACCGCCGGACAGCAAGATGCCCACCGGGACGTCGGCAACCATGCGTCGCTCCACCGCTACCCGCAGCGCCTCCAGCACCGCTTGCGCCCAGTCCCGCTCTCCATCCCGATATGGAGACTCACCGGGGTGGGCGGGGTGATCGGGCCGGGAGAAGGACGGGCGCCAGTAGTGGCGGTCTTCGTGGCGGCCGTCGGGGTACACGGTGCGCACGGTGGCCGGGGGCAGCTTCTCCACCCCGGTAAGGATCGTGCGCGGTGGCGGCACCACCGAGTGAAAGCTCAGGTAGTGGTGCAGAGCCACCGGATCGATCGAGGTGTCCACTCCTCCTGCGGCAAGCAGTGCGGGCAGCGTGGACGCGAAACGCAACCGGTTGCTGGTCTGGGTCAGGTACAGCGGTTTGATCCCCAGCCGGTCGCGGCCGAGTACCAGGCGCCCGCTGTCGCGTTCAAGCACCGCGAAGGCGAACATGCCGAGGAAATGATCCACGCAGCTGGTGCCCCACCGGTGATAGGCCTTGAGCAGGACTTCGCTGTCGGAATCGGAGAAGAAACGGTACCCGTGGGCAGCCAGCTCCGCGCGCAGCTGCCGATAGTTGTAGATCAAGCCGTTGTACACCACGACCAGGCCCAGCTCCGGGTCCACCATGGGCTGCGCGGCCCGATCCGACAGGTCGATAATCTTCAGCCGGCGGTGACCGAGCGCGGTCGCGCCACCCGCGTGGATGCCCCAGCCATCGGGACCGCGGCGACGCAACGCGGCGGTCATGGCGGTGACCGCGTCAACGTCGGCCGGGGCTTCGTCGAATCTGATCTCACCGGCGATGCCACACATCAGCAAGCTCCTTTCACCGCAGGATCCAGGTGTCCTTTGCGCCGCCACCCCGCGACGAGTTGACGATCATGCTGCCGTGCGGGGCGACTCGGGTCAGCGCGGCCGGCGCCACCTCAGCCCGCTCACCCAGCAACACGAACGCGCGCAAATCAATCGCGCGTGGCTCCAGCCGGGTGCTCGCGAAGGTGGGATGCGTCGACAGGGACACCAGATCCTGGGCAACCCAGTTCTGCGGCTGCGCCCGGACGGCGGTGGCGAGTTCGGCCAGCTCCGATCGGTCGGCCGCCGGCCCGATCACAACACCGTGGCCGCCGGAGCCATCCACCGGCTTGAGCACCAGCTCATCGAGCCGGTCGAGCACCTGCGTGAGGTGGTGCGCATCGGCGCACGGGTAGGTGGGCACCTGAGCAAGCAGCGGCTGCTCACCCAGGTAGTAGTCGATCATGTCTGGCACGTAGGCATAGACGCGCTTGTCGTCGCCGAGCCCATTGCCTAGCGCGTTGAGCAGGCTCACCCGGCCGTCAGCAACGGCAGCGCAGATCGCCGGCCCAATGGGCTGACCATCAGCGCCGGTCGCATCGAGCAAGGTGGACTCATCGAGCCGGCGGTAGAGCACGCACAGCCGCTGACCATCGGCGTATACCCCGGATTCGGTGACGATCAATTCTGCCGGGGTCACCAACCGTAGACCCATCTGCTCAGCAAGGAGCTCATGTTCGTAGAACGCGGCGTCCACGGGACCCGCACTGAGCAAGGCGATTACGTCGGTGCAGGCGCCGTCGGGAACCGCGGCCAGCAGGGTCGTGCGCAGCAGCTCGGGAACCCCTTCCAGCGGCACGACGCCGGCGGGAGGTTCCAGATCGGGTAACACGCTGCGCACCAGCCGCCGGCTGGTCATCGCGTATCCGATGCCCGAAGGCACCCGCAAGTTGTCCTCCAGGACAAGCCAACGCTCCGCGTGGTCTCGCACCAGATCGATCCCGCTGACGGCAGCCCGCACGGTGCCCGCATCCAGCAATGACCCCAAGCGGCTCCAGCCAGGAGAACTGTCGACTACAGACGCCGACAGCACGCCATCCCGGACTGCTTCGCGCCGGCCGTAAGCATCGTGTAGGAAAGCCTCCAGCGCGCGCACCCGCTGGATCGAGCCCGGGGTCAGCATTGCCCATTCCTCGGCCGTCACGATGCGCGGCACTAGATCCAGCGGGAACAGCCGATCCGGCTCGTCGTCGGAAACTCGGAACGTCACACCGCGAGCCCGCTGCTCGGTGTGCATCGCCGACACTGCCGCGTTCATGCCGGCAGCCCCCAGCCGGTCCAGCGCCCGGAACAACCAGCCATAGTGCGGCACCACGCGTCCGCCTGCCTCCACCGCCTCGTCGTAAGCAGCGCAGCGATAGCCGTCGAGCAGCACCGGTGTTGGCGGCACCGTAGTGGGCGGGGGGTAAGGCAGCGACTCACCGCGAGTCTGCGCGAGCAGGTCTGCCACCACGTCGACGAGGTCGCCGCGGCGGCCGAACATCCGGCGCTGCCGGGCCGCCGAGCTGCCCCCGGCAAGGGCTCGCTGCGACAGCTCGGACACCTGCTTCCAGTCCCCGAATGCATCCAGCTCCGGCCGTAACTCGCCGACCAGCCTTTCGATCAGCAATGACGGCGGCACTAGGGTTGGCCGTGGGGAACCGGTCAGGTCTACAAGGTCACCTTCCAACCCGGACCGGGCCGCCCGCCAGGTCGCCGCTCGCAGCAGCTCATGGCGAGTCTGCGGAACAAGTTTGTGGTCCTCGACCCATCCGCGAGCGCGCTGCACCAGCGCCCGGAACAATCCGGCGATGAGCACCACATCGTCCACCGCGGGACAGGCATCGCAGATGCGCAATTCGACGGTGGGCAGATGCGCCGACGGGCGAATGTCGAAATAGACCATGCCAGGGTCGCTGATCGTTCCGGAGGCGACCAGGTCTGCCACCACGGTGTCGTAATCCGCGGCGGTACCCATCGGCCCTGGTGGCCCTGCAGTCGGCCAGCGCTGCCACACGATGCAGCGGTAGCTGGCATAGCCGCTGTCTATTCCCCGCCAGTACGGCGAACTGGCCGACAGCGCGAGAAAGATCGGCAAATACAGCGACACGTGCTGCACGACGGCGACCGCGACATCTCGATCAGGGACGTCGACGTGCACTTGAACGCCACAAATGTGCTGTTCGCGGACCAGCATCTGGTACTCATGCTGCATCCGCTCATACCGGGCACCTGCCGAGATGTTCGTGCCGACCAAGTCGACCAGCGGCACTGTGCCCGCTGCCACGACACCGAGCCCAAGCGGATCCGCCACCTCAACCAATCGCCGACGCAGCCGGCACAACTCAGCACGCAACTCGTCGAGGCTCTCGCAGGGCAACGTATTCGCCTCAACCAGCGACCGCTGCAGCTCCGGGGCGAACGAGTCGCCACCCAGCTGCGCAAGCATGTCCTCGACAGCCGGCGTGGCCCTGCCGGTCTCCAGATCAACGAGATGGAACTCCTCCTCGACCCCGATCCGTGGGATCACACGGCTGCCCATGGGACGTCACGCTAGGCGACTGTTGTTACCGCCACTTTTCGTGGCGTCGCGCTTGCGCGACTTGCGCTGCGCATCGACCAGTTCCCCCGTGTTCATCGAGGAGCGTCCCTTCACCCCGAGCTTGCGGGGCCTGGTCAAGCAGCTCCTGCTTGCTGGCGTTCGCGTTAACCCCACCGACGGTCTTGCCGCCGAGTGGCTTGCCGGCTTTCGGGTCGACGCCGCCTTAGCATGTTCGTCTGAGGGCCCTTGCCGTTCTTGGGTTCCCAGTGGTCGTCGACTTTCTGGTGGATGTACTTGAGCGCCGCGTAGACGGTGCGGTGCGCGCGCTCGCCGTCGCCGTTACTGCCGAGTCATGGACCTTGATTAAGTCCGTTGCGCCTTATCCGGAGAACGTTGCAGCGTGCTCGCATCTCGTCATTGGCCTCACTTCCGGCTGGCTGGACTCATTTCCCGCAGGGGTACCCGCCGGCGGCGACTCGACACAGCTGAGCCACCCCGGGTTTGGTACCGCCCTTAGTTTGTGTAATAGTCGCTAGGAAATCGGAGATCATCACTGCACGACGGGTCCATACCGACCCGACACACCCTGCACCCAGGCTTTGATCAAATATCCGGGTCGCCGTCGAATCGTGTTGTTACCGGGCGCAGCCGGGGGATCGTGCTTTACTGCGCCGATGCCTCGGGACAATCCCGCCACTGCGGTGGCGGCCTGTACAGGGTGTGCCGCATCCTGGCGGGGCGTGCAGCGGGCGCATTGCCGAGGGTGTCATGTGACCTTCGAGGATGAAGTGTTGTTCGACGCCCATCGGCTGACCGGAAGGTGCGTGCCTCCTGAGCGCCTGGATCTGGTCGCGGTGGGCCAGGTGTGGTGCCGTCTGCTGACCGGTCAGCAGCACGGCGCAGCGTGCAGCGGCATGCCCGGATAGACGACAAAAGCGACAAAATGTCATAACGCCGTTTTTATCGGATCACGAAGCACGGGAGTTGCAGCAGAGGCAAGAACTCCCGGCCAGCGACGATACTGCTGGCCCTGCAGGTCAGCGCCGACAGCCAGGAGTCTGTCGGCCGGCGTGGCGCCACGAGTCCGAGTCTGACCGCTGACGCTAGTCGCTGCATGTTTCCTTCATTAGATACAGGATTCCAGCTCAGGCAGCCGCAGCTCGCCGCGGTCGGATCATATCGACCAGCTCTACTTATCGAGATGTCGGTCTTGGACATGTCGTTGACGCTCCCGGTGACTCGCTGCTCCATTGTTCGGCGCATCAATCTGCCGGAGACGCTTCTGTGACGCGGCGAGGATATGGGTTGACTTCGGACGTTCATTCATGTCAACGGCAACCGAAAACTGACCAGTTGGCGGCAAGTGAAAGTTGACCACCTTCCTGGGGGTTTAGGGTTCGTCGGTCGCGGTGGTGGGGACGCGGCCGAGGTCTCGGTTTTTGAGTCGGTAGCTGTCGCCTTTGAGGGCGATGACTTCGGCGTGGTGGACGAGTCGGTCGATCATGGCGGCGGCCACGACGTCGTCGCCGAAGACTTCGCCTGCGCGGCAAGCTCGCGGACCTGCTCGGCGGTGATCGTTCCGTAGCCGGCCAGCTCACCAGGTTGTTCGTCCACTCCGAACAGAGTGCTGAACGGCCCGGTGACGCGGACCTGCACACGCACCCTCGACCGGCGCCGCCGGACGCGGCGGCGCCGCGCACGCGTCATGGCGGCCTCTGCAGTGCAGGTCCCAGTGCTGAGATAGCCCGTCGACTCGCACACCAGATCGACCAAGGCATCGGCGCGCCGGGCTGGCAAGGCGCGTGGATCGTCGTTGCATCCGGTGGCCCGGGCGTACTCATCGAGAACCCCGTACAAGCCGACGGCTTCACCGGCGGGCAGGCACGCCGAGACTATGGCCATACCGTCAGGTAGTTCCCAGAACGACACGCCACGCTCTCGTTTGGCGGCCTCGTGACGGCGGCGCAACGTGGCCGGATCGGCCCTGGTCACCGCCCGGCGCACCGAACGGCGCAGCTGACCAGGGGTCTGGGCCGCGGCTCCGGTGCGGGCCCTACGGTCTAGTACTCGCTGTTCCACCGAGCCAGCGTGGGCGTCGGAGAGTTGGGCGGTCTGCTCGGCGATGATCCGCGCCTTGCACAGCGTGATCTGCCCCGTGGCCAACGCGGCCAGGGTGGCCGGGTGCCGGGTGGTGAGAGCCAGCGCGTCATCCAGCCGGGAGTTCGCCGTCACCGGCGCGATACGCAGCATCAGCGAGATCTCCGCCGCGGCTGACTCCAGCCCATCGAGCTGGGCGATCTCCGGAGCGACCGGTTGTCCCGAGGTCTGGCTGGCGTCGCGCTCGTGCGCGCGCCGGACCGCGTCCCGCTCCGCCCCATCAGCGAACGCGGCCAACTCCCGCAGCTGGTTAGCCTGCGCCCACGCAACCACCCGCTCCCAGCCGCCGATACGTTCCAGTCGCTCCCACTGCGAGCCCTCGCCGGACTCGCGCTCGAGCATGTCGGCAAGCAGCCCATCCGGCATGTAGGACGACCACCGAGGAGCCGGTCCTGGATCAACCTCTGGGGAGCCCAGGTCGGACGGTGCCAGGTCGGTATCGAACATATGTTCGATCATATCGTAATGCGGTTGGTTTGTCACGGGACGGACGATTCCGCGTGGAAGCGGCCCAGACAGATGCCAGCGGGGTCACCAGGGTCAGCGGGCCATCGGCTTCCCATCCGGGTTTGTACTCACCAGAGTGCATACCTCCTGGGCCAGGCTACCCGCACCCAATGATGTCCGTGCTGTGCGCGGGACCAACGCCGGCCGCCTTAACTTCATGTGATCGGGATTTGACCGAGATCGCGCAGGGACCTGCGGCCGTGATCAGCAGGTCGTCACCACCGGTTGAGCCAAGGTGTGCCAAGGTGCGCCGCGAGAAAATTTGGTTCCATCGCCACAGCGCCGATAGCCGGCCGAGGGAAGGCATCATGGTGACCGTGCGGGGGCGGAATCCGGTGGTTGCTTTCCTGTGTGCGGTACTGCTGGTGATCCTCGGGGGGTGCACCCGCCATCCGGCAGCGCACCCGCAGCGAGCACCGGGAGCGCCGGCGGCGGCGGATACGACGACCATGACGTCGGACGGGATGCAGGCTTCCTGGGTGGTACAGGAAAACCAGCGACCGGGCACCGACAACTGGAAGATCACCGGGACGCCGCCGGGAATGATGGCCGGGTTCGCCGACCGCACGTATGCCGCCGCGGGGGACTCCGTGTCGCTGTTCGTGTCGACCGATGCGCCCCGGTTCCAGGTCCTGGCCTACCGGATGGGTTACTACCAGGGCAATGGCGCGCGGATGGTGTGGCGTTCGGACCAGCTGCCCGGCGTCGAGCAGCCGCCGTGCCCAGTGACGCCTGGCGTCAACATGGTGTCCTGCGAGAACTGGTCACCCACCCTGCCGGTGGCGATCACGGCAGCGTTCGTACCGGGCGACTACCTGTTCAAGCTGATCGGCAGCGGCGGCCAGGCCGGCTACCTTCCGCTGACCGTGTGGGATCCGCACAGCCATGCCACCTACCTGGTCAAAAACGACGTACTTACCTGGCAGGCGTGGAACCCCTACGGCGGCTACGACTACTACGTAGGCAAGGGCAGCTGCCCGGCCAGGGTGTACCCGCTGTGTTCGCGGGCCCGGGTGGTGTCGTTTGACCGCCCGTACGAGTTCTCCTACAACGGCGGCGCAGGCAGCGGGGACTTCCTCACCCTGGAACTGCCACTGGTGCGCTGGATGGAACAGCGCGGGCTGGACGTCAGCTATGTCACCGACCTGACGGTGATCGAGCACCCGGACATCCTCATCGATCACCAGGCGGTGCTGTCTCTGGGCCACGACGAATGCTGGTCGTTGCGGGAACGCCAGGCGGCGGTGTTCGCCAACGCCGCAGGCGTGAATCTGGCGTTCTTCGGGGCCAGCGCGATCCTGCGGCACGTCCGGCTGGAGGCGTCCGCGCTAGGTCCGGACCGGTTGGAGGTGGATTACCGCGACTCGGCGCAGGACCCACTCAACGGCCACGGGAATCCGTTGCAGGTGA
>DATFDO010000153.1:0-9424 GCA_035252045.1 Pseudonocardiaceae bacterium | reverse complement strand
GTGCGACATGGGAGGTGCTCCTGGGCAGTGGCGCCCCCCAGCGACTCAGCCAGAAGGGCGGCGGGACGGTAGGCCGTGAACATGCGGGACATCGCGGACTGTCATGTCTGGGCCACCTCCTCCCGGCTGCCAACCACCATCAGTAGTCCAGCGCAGCATTGCCGGTGTTCGGCCGCCGGGCAATCGAATTCCGCACCGTCCAGTGGTGCTTACCGCTCCTACCCGGGTAGGTAGTTCTGGTGGGATTCGATGCGCTCAGCCTTGAGGCCCTCCGCGCGCGCCGGACGATGAAGTGGTCCCGTTACCCACCCGACGTGCTTCCTGCCTGGGTGGCGGAGATGGATTTCCCGCTGGCCCGCCCGGTGCTCGACGCGGCCCGTGGCGTGCTCGACGCGCACGACCTGGGCTATTCCGAACCGGGGGGTCTGGCCGAGGCGTTCGCCGGTTGGGCGGCGCGGTATCAAGGCTGGTGGCCCGATCCTGCGCTGGCTTGCCCGGTAGCCGACGTGATGGCCGGGATCGAAGCGGCGCTGCGGGTGTGGACCGAGCCGGGCGACGGTGTCGTGCTGCTCACTCCGGCGTACCCACCGTTTGCCGTACTGGTCAAGGCACTGGGCCGGGTGGCGGTGCCGTGGCCGCTGCTGGACCGGCCGCAGGGATGGGCACTGGACCTGCAGCGGCTGGATGACGGGCTGCGTGGCGGCGCTCGCGCCTTGCTGCTGTGCCACCCGCACAACCCCACCGGCCGGGTGTTCAGCAGCGAAGAGCTGGCGGCCGTTGCGGAGATCGTGGACGCGCGAGGGGCTCACGTGGTCTCCGATGAGGTGCACGCCCCGTTGCTGGCCACCGACGGCAAGTTCGCCCCGTACGCGGCCGGCTCGCCATCGGCAGCGACCCACTCGGTGACCGTCACCAGCATCTCCAAGGGCTGGAATGTGCCCGGCTTGAAGTGCGCCCTGCTGCAGGCCCAGCCGGGCACCGCGCGGGTCGTCGACGCGGTGCCGCAGTACGAGCGGCTGCGCGCGTCGGTACCTGGAATCGCCGCCAGCATCGCGGCCTGGGTCGATGATGGTGGCTGGCTCGATGAGTTGCGGCTGCATCTGGATCGGACCCGTGCCGAGCTGGCCGCCTGGGTGCGACGGACACCCGGTGTGCGGGCGCATCCCGGCACGGCCGGTTACCTGGCCTGGTTGGACCTGCGCGATACCGGGCTCGGTGACGACCCAGCCCGGTTGTTGCTCGAGCGGGGACGCCTGGCGGTGAGCCCAGGACGTGATTTCGCGCTGGCCGCTGACCAGGGCATCGGACGGATCCGGCTCAATCACGGCACCTCGTTGCGTCTTTTGCGCGAGGCGCTGCGCCGCATCGAGCGCACTATCGAGGGTTAAACCATGTCGCAGGTATCGCAATACGCATGCAGCTGCTCTTCGAGGCATGTATCTCACTCAGGGTCTGCACCGCAGCGTGCAGCAAAAGCCGGACGGCATCGCCACGATCTTCGGTGATCGGATACGGACGTTCGCCCAGCAGCGGGAACGCGTGGCGCGGCTGGCCGGTGCGCTCCGCGGGCTGGGCGTCGCCCCCGGTGATCGGGTTGCCTACCTCGGCCTGAATTCTGACTGTTTCGTCGAGTACTACCTCGCTGTGCCGTGGGCCGACGCCGTGGTCAACCCGGTCAACTTCCGCTGGTCGCCAGCAGAGATCAGCTACTCGCTGGCCGACTCCCAGACGCGGGCGCTGCTAGTGGATGACACCTTCGCCGGGCTGGTACCGGCCATCAGGCAACGCTATGCCGGGCTGGACACTGTGGTTCACGTCGGTGACGGCAACCCGCCGCAGGGCATGCTCGGCTACGAGAAGCTGGTCGCGCAGGGCCCGGCGGTAGACGACGCCCGCCGGAGCGGGGACGCCCTGGCCGGGTTGTTCTATACCGGCGGTACCACTGGCTTCCCCAAGGGCGTGATGCTCAGCCACGCCAACCTGATCACCTCGGCGTTGGGAGCACTGACTACTGGGGCCTTCGGCGACGGCGGCCGGTTCCTGGCCGCCGCTCCCATGTTCCACATGGGAGGTCTCATCCCCATCCTGAGTGCCTTCATCACGGGCGGAACCCACGTGGCCATACCACGGTTTGATCCGGTAGCAGTCATGCGAGCCATCGAGTGCCACCGCGTCACCGACACGGTGTTGCTTCCGATCATGATCCAGCTGCTGGTGGACCACCCGCAGTGCGCCGAATACGACCTGTCCAGCCTGCAACGCCTGGTGTACGGCGGCTCCCCGATCTCCGTCGCCGTGCTGGACCGGGCCCGCAAGGCGTTGCCGCAAACCGACTTCACCCAGCTCTACGGCCAGACCGAGCTATCTCCCACGGCCACCATCTTGATGCCCGCCGACCACGACGAATCCGGCCCGCACCCCGGTCGGCTGCGTTCTGGTGGCAAGGCCGCTCCGCACGCCGAGGTGCGCATCGTCGACCCCGAGGGTCAGGAGCTGCCCCGCGGCCAGATCGGCGAGATTGCGTGCCGCGGTGGGCACGTGATGCTGGGTTACTGGGACAAGCCCGAGCAGACCGCCGCGGCGCTGCGTAACGGTTGGGTGCACACCGGAGACGCCGGGTGGATGGACGAAGACGGCTACGTCTACGTCTCCGACCGGCTCAAGGACATGATCGTCACAGGCGGGGAGAACGTGTACTCCACCGAGGTGGAAAACGTCGTGGCTGCGCATCCGGCGGTCGCGAATTGCGCTGTCGTCGCCGTGCCCGACGATCTCTGGGGCGAACGGGTACACGCCATAGTCGTGCGAAAGCCGGGCACCGAGGTGACCGAGGAACAGATCCGGGACCACACCAAGACCCTGATCGCCGGCTACAAAGCGCCCCGCACCGTGGAATTCGTCGATGAACTACCCGCCACGCCGACCGGAAAAGTCCTCAAGCGCGAGCTTCGGGCGAGATATTGGGCTGGCGCCGAGCGCGGCGTGAACTAGGCGGTGTCACCATGTTGGTTATGGACCGCCGGCAACTCCGAGCCCTCCAGGAACCGCTCAAGCAGCAGTACCGGGACGACGCCACGGCCGCGCTCGTGACATTGCGGGCTCAGGCCCGTCTCGGTGAGGGGATCACCTGCTCGGTCCAGACGGGTCGGGCGCTGGCCGAGGCCGGTTTGCACCCCGCCTCTGGCGGCGATGGGTTGTCGCTGTGCTCGGGCGACATGTTGCTGGAGGCCCTGGCGGCCTGCGCGGGTGTGACGCTGCGCGCGGTTGCCACGTCGCTCGACATCCCCCTCGCCGGTGGCACCGTGCACGTCGAAGGCGACCTCGACTTCCGAGGCACGCTGGCGGTCTCCCGGGAGGCGCCGGTCGGTTTCCGGGCCATCCGGCTGCGGTACACGCTGAACACGACCGCCCCGGCAGAGCAGCTCGACACCCTGATCCGCCTCACCGAGCGATACTGCGTCGTGTACCAAACCCTCGCCAGTGCGCCTGAGCTGTCCTCGAATTGGGAGACGGCATCGGGCGACGAGGGCGAATCCCTCAGCTGCTGAAGTCGGGCCCAAGGGTGATGCTGCGCCGACTTGAGGTGATAGTCCACTCCTGCGCCGGACGTCCGCATCGCTGCGGTCGAGCGGCTACTACCGAGCTAACCGGAAGGACGGCCGCTGCCGCGGCGAGCTACGCTGCGATCTCCGCAAGTCGCTTGTCCAAGGAGTCCCGAAGCCATGATCACCAGCTTGTCGACGCTGTTCCTGCGCACCCTGCGCGAGGACCCAGCGGATGCCGAGGTGCCGAGCCACCGGCTGCTGGTGCGCGCCGGGTACGTTCGCCGCGTCGCCCCGGGGATCTATTCGTGGCTGCCGCTGGGCCTGCGGGTGCTGCGCAACATCGAGGCCGTGGTGCGCCAGGAGATGGACGCGATCGGCGCCCAGGAGATCCAATTCCCCGCGTTGCTGCCTCGGGAGCCATATCAGGCCACCGGCCGCTGGACCGAGTACGGCCCGAACATCTTCCGGCTGCGTGACCGTAAGGGCGGTGACTACCTGCTCGGCCCCACCCACGAGGAGCTGTTCACGCTGACCGTCAAGGGCGAGTTCAGCTCCTACAAGGACTACCCGGTGATCCTCTACCAGGTGCAGACCAAGTACCGGGACGAGGAACGTCCCCGCGCCGGAATCCTGCGCGGCCGGGAGTTCCTGATGAAGGATTCCTACTCCTTCGACCTGTCCGACGAAGGGCTGGCGCGCTCCTATCAGCTCCACCGCGACGCCTACATCAAGATCTTCGACCGGCTCGGGCTGCGATACGTGATCGTGTCGGCGATGTCCGGCGCGATGGGCGGCTCGGCGAGCGAGGAGTTTCTCGCCGACGCGGAGACCGGCGAGGACACCTACGTGCGCAGCACTGAATCCGGGTACGCGGCCAATGTCGAAGCGGTGACCACCCCGGCGCCCCCGGAGCGGGCCATCGACGGTCTGCCACCGGCCCGCGTGTTGCATACCCCGAACACCCCGACCATCGACACTCTGGTTGATCACCTCAATGGTGTTGATCTAGGCCGCACCTTCAATGCCGCGGACACGCTCAAGAACGTCATGGTCAAGACCCGGCAACCTGGAGCGACAGACTGGGTACTGGCCGGCGTGGGAGTGCCGGGTGACCGCGAGGTCGACATGAAACGCCTACAAGCCTCACTGGATCCGGCCGAGGTGGCGCTGCTCGACGACGCTGACTTCGCCGCGTACCCGTTCCTGGTCAAGGGCTACATCGGGCCGGGCGCGCTGGCTGAGCACGGGGTGCGCTACCTCGTCGATCCCCGGGTGGTGCTGGGCACCGCGTGGGCCACCGGCGCGGACCGCCCCGACCATCACGTCGTCGACCTGGTCTGCGGGCGCGACTTCACCCCCGACGGCACGATCGAGGCCGCCGAGGTGCGCGCCGGCGACCCGTCTCCTGACGGGGCCGGCACCCTGGTCGCGGCTCGCGGGATCGAGATCGGGCACATCTTCCAGCTCGGCCGCAAATACACCGACGCCTTCGGGTTAGACGCGCTGGGACCCGACGGCAAGCCGATCCGCATCACCATGGGTTCCTATGGCATCGGGGTCTCCCGGTTGGTCGGCGCCATCGCCGAGCAGAGCCACGACCAGCACGGGCTGGTCTGGCCTCGTGAGGTTGCCCCAGCCGACGTGCATGTCGTGATCGCGGGTAAGGACCAGGCGATCCGCGCCGCCGGTGAGCAGCTGGCCGCCGAGTTGGACGCCGGCGGTGTGCGGGTGATCCTCGACGACCGCACGGCCACGCCCGGGGTGAAGTTTGCCGACGCCGAACTGATCGGCGTGCCCACCATCCTGGTGGTCGGCCGCGGCCTGGCATCGGGTGTCGTGGAAGTCAAGGACCGGGCCACCGGCGAGCGCACCGAGGTGCCGGTCGACGGCGCGGTGGCGCACTTGCAAGAGTTGTGCCGCAAGTAGCTACTCAGCCGGGCAAAAAGCTCAACCGCACGGTGCGCACCGGATTGTCGATGTTGATGTCGACCAGGCAGATCGACTGCCAGGTACCCAGCGCGAGCTGCCCACCGAACACCGGGACGCTGGCGTAGGGCGGCACTAGCGCCGGCAGGACGTGGCACCTGCCGTGCCCGGGCGAGCCATGGTGGTGGCGCCACCGGCCGTCGGCCGGCAACAGCTCGCGCAGCGCGGCCAGCAGGTCGGCCTCACTGCCGGCACCCGTCTCGATCACCGCGAGGCCGGCGGTCGCGTGTGGCACCCATAGATGCAGCAGCCCATCACCGGCATCGATCCGGTCGAGGAAGGCTCGGCACTGGTCCGTGAGGTCGGATACCTGCTCCCGCGAGCCGGTCTGGATACGGATCTGCTCGGTGCGCACGGCCGTGACGGTCCTTTCTCGAGGGTCTCAAGGCGCCCCGGGAAAGGGCACTGTCAGTGGGGTGGCGCCCGCGGTTGCCCGCCACCGGGTGGCCCGTATGGCCGCTGCGGTCAGCGCCTCCAGCGCGGTCCCACGCAGGTCCGGATCAGCCGGGCTGCGTTCCACCACTGACCGCCAAGCTCCGGCAGTGTCCGTTTCGGCGGTGATCACCAGTCGCAACGCTGAGGCAGCATCGGTGACCGGCTCTGGGCTGACATATCCCGGTTCCGGCGGCACCGGCGTCACGCCCGCGTCGAGGAGCAATCGTTGCGTGGCGTCGCGCCTGGCCTGGTGCGCGGTCGCGGCCTCGTCCAACCGGCGCGTCAACGTGCTCGACACAAACGCGCCTGCCACGCCATATACCCACACCGCCGCATGCTCCGTCGCCAGTGCCGCTTGCAGCGCCCCCACCGGCAGCTGCACCCCGCCCGCCTCCCCACCCCGATATGTCTCCATGTCGGGGTGGGGGTGGCCGGCAGGGAAGTGCGGGGTCATGTGAGCACTGCCGTGTGGGTGGCGCAGCAGGCTGCGACCGATGCGAGTAGGGCCGCTCGGTAGCCGGGCAGCGTGAGCACGAGCGCGGCCGCCTCGTCTTGTGCCGCGCGCATCGCCTGGGTCAGGGCCGCCTTCGCGGCGGCCGGCTCGGGACTGACGGGCGGGGGGACCACCGGCTGCGCAGCGGTTGGCGGTGCTGGATCAGGACGTACGCGGTGCAACTCGGCGCGCAGCGTCCGGGCATGCGCCGCCCGGTCGGCCGCGAGCGCGTTGGCTGCCGTGGCCAATGTCGGATGCGCCCCGGCTACCGCGGCGGCCAGGGCCGCGTCGACCTCAGCGCGGTGGGCGGGTGGCTCCAATGGATCGGGCGTATCCGGGGCGGGCGCCCATGCCGTGCATCCGGCCAGGGCCGGCGGACCGGCCAGCAAAAGCGCCGCAGTACTGGCTCCGGCGGCCAGCGCGCGGCGACGGCTGGGACGGGCCTGGAACACGGTCGACCATCTTGCCAGGCCGCTGTTTTGCGGCAGCTTCGTACACCGTGATCACTTGGCGCGGGGGGGTCCCGCAACGCGATACCCTAGGTGATCCAGACCGCGGGTGCGCCGCGCCGGCGCCACCTCAATCGCCACATCGCCATCGAACCCAGGAGGCCACGGTGAGCGCCCAATCAGCGAATCCCGACTCGGCAGTCGAGTCGGTGGTGCGCGAGGCGGTGGCCGGCACCGGGTTCGAGCTGGAAAACCTGGAGGAGGTGCGGGCCGGCCAGCGCCGGTTGATCCGGGTGGTCATCGATTCGGATACCGGTGTCGGGCTCGACGACATCGCCGCGGTGAGCCGCGCGGTGTCGCTGGCATTGGACCGGCACGACGAGCTCATCGCCGCGCCTTACCACCTCGAGGTGACGTCGCCGGGGGTGGATCGGCCGCTCACTGCGCCCCGGCATTGGCGGCGCAACAGGTTACGGCTGGTGCGCGCTTCGCTGGTGGCCGGTGGCGAATTGGTCGGCCGGATTGGTGATTGCGATGACGACGGAGTCACACTGCTGACGTCGGGGGCCCTTCGCCGAGTGCTTTACCGGGAGGTGCGTCGCGCGGTGGTGGAAGTCGAGTTCCGCCCGCCGCCCGCCGCCGAGCTCGCGGCACTCGACGGCGCACGACGGCATGATTTGGAGGAACGGTGAACGTCGATATCGCCGCGTTGCGCGCCATTGAACGCGACAAGGACGTCTCTTTCGAGACGGTGCTCGAGGCCATCGAGACGGCGCTGCTCACCGCGTACAAGCACACCGATGGCCACCAACCGAACGTGCGTATCGACGTCGACCGCAAGACCGGGCTGGTGCGCGTGCTGGCGCAGGAACTCGACGCGGCCGGCGACGTCGTGCGCGAATGGGACGACACCCCGGAGGGATTCGGCCGGATCGCGGCCACCACAGCCCGGCAAGTCATCCTGCAACGCCTGCGCGACGCCGAGCACGAGCGCACCTTCGGCGAGTTCTCGGCCAAGGAGGGCGAGATCGTGGCCGGCGTCGTGCAACGCGACGCCAGGGCGAACGCCCGCGGCGTGGTGGTGGTCAAGATCGGCGATACCGAGGGCGTCATTCCTCCGGTGGAGCAGGCGCCGCGGGAAACTTATCGCCACGGCGAGCGGATCAAGTGTTACGTCGTGGGGGTGTCCCGGGGGCTGCGCGGACCGCAGATCACCCTGTCGCGCACACACCCCAATCTGGTCCGCCGGCTGTTCGCCCTGGAGGTTCCCGAAATCGCTGACGGCACCGTGGAGATCCCGGCGGTGGCCAGGGAGGCAGGGCATCGCTCGAAGATCGCCGTCAGGTCCACCATCGCGGGGGTCAACGCCAAGGGGGCCTGTATCGGACCGATGGGCCAGCGGGTCCGCAACGTCATGAGTGAGCTGGGCGGGGAGAAGATTGACATCATTGACTACTCCGACGATCCGGCGACGTTCGTGGGGAATGCGCTATCTCCCTCGAAGGTTGTCTCTGTGCAGGTGATAGACGCCCGCGCGAAGACAGCGCGGGTCGTCGTCCCCGATTTCCAGCTGTCGCTGGCGATCGGTAAAGAGGGGCAGAACGCTCGATTGGCTGCCCGGTTGACTGGATGGAAGATTGATATCCGAAGCGATGCGGGACCCGCCGCGACGCAGCCGGCCCGCGTCTCGCGTGCGGAAGTACCGGTGACCAATGCCGGTTCTCCGCCCGCGGCGCCGACGCGCTAGAATCATGACGGCCCGCCGTCGGGGGACGGTCTACGCCTGCCCGGACGAAATCCGGCGCGGCCGCCACGAGCGGTCCGCCGAGCCAGTCCGGACCTGCGTGGGGTGCCGGACCAGGGCGGCGGCTTCCGGATTGCTGCGTGTGGTGGCGGTGAAAGGGATCCTGGTCCCCGATCCGCGGCGACGGCATCCCGGTCGGGGCGCATGGATGCATCCCGATCTCGGATGTCTGCGTCTGGCCGAGCGGCGCCGGGCCTTCCCGCGAGCGCTGCGCTCCCCGGGTGAGCTCGACACCGCCGCGGTACACGCCTTTTTCACGTGAGCCGTTCGGAGACGGTAGTGGGTCCCCGGCATGGCCGAGGACATACCCGCCCGGGATCGCCCCGGAGCGTGGTCAACGCAGAGAGCAGGTCGATTTCGAAATGTACCCGCAGTCGTGAAGCTCTGACAGCGATGGACATGCACTAGCAGCGGGGTCGAGCGGGATTGCCGCCGGCTCCACCAGTGAGGAGAGCAGTGGCAGGCAAGGCCCGTGTGCACGAGCTCGCGAAAGAGCTCGGCGTCACCAGTAAAGATGTACTCAAGAAACTCGCCGATCTCGGTGAGTATGTGAAGTCTGCCTCCTCAACGGTGGAGGCACCGGTAGCCCGTAAGCTTCGCGACTCGTTTCCTTCTGAGGCCGCTAAGACGTCCCACGCCAACGGCGCACCGGCCAGTGGTGCCGCCGGTGGTGTCACCACCGGCCCGTATCCCACTGTCGGTGGCCCGGCCG
>DATFDO010000152.1:0-14953 GCA_035252045.1 Pseudonocardiaceae bacterium | reverse complement strand
CGCGCCCGCCGGCCAACCGAACCCCCCGGCGGCCGGTGAGGTCATGGCTGATCTCACGGATCGCCCGGATCGGGTTGTCCAGCGTGAAGTCGCGAAACGCGACGCCCTCCTCGACCATCTCCAGAACCAGATTGGCGGTGCCCACCTTGAGCAGGGTGGTCACCTCGGACATGTTCGAGTCGCCGACAATGACGTGTAAGCGGCGATACCGCTCGGCGTCGGCGTGCGGCTCGTCCCGGGTGTTGATGATCGGGCGGGACCGGGTGGTCGCCGAGGAAACGCCCTCCCAGATGTGCTCGGCTCGCTGTGACAGGCAGTACACCGCGCCGCGTGGGGTCTGCAGCACCTTGCCTGCGCCGCAGACCAGCTGCCGGGTGACCAGGAAGGGCAGCAGCACATCGGCGATTCTGGAAAATTCACCAGCGCGAGCCACCAGATAGTTCTCGTGGCAGCCGTAGGAGTTGCCGGCGGAATCGGTGTTGTTCTTGAACAGGAAGATGTCCCCGCCGATACCCTCGTCGGCCAGCCGCCGCTCGGCATCGACCAGCAGGTCCTCGAGAATCCGTTCCCCGGCCTTGTCGTGGGTGACCAGCTGGGACAGGTCGTCGCACTCTGCGGTGGCGTATTCCGGGTGCGAACCCACGTCGAGGTAGAGCCGGGAGCCATTGCGCAAGAAGACGTTCGACGATCGACCCCACGAGACGACTCGCCGGAACAGGTAACGAGCGACCTCGTCCGGCGACAGCCGGCGTTGGCCATGGAAGGTGCAGGTAACCCCGAACTCGGTCTCGATGCCGAAGATCCGCCGCTGCATGCCATCCAGCCTAGGCTGCTGCGGCCGTCTTGCAGGCCGTCCGTCCGGGCTGACTTAAGCTATCTATGTGCAGGATTGGTTGCGTAGCGTAGCGGCGAAAGTCGACCGCATCGACCGTGCGTTGGTGAGCCGGCGCGTAATCCTTCCGCGTCGGCCCGCGGACGCGGTCTTCAAGGGGCTCACCACCGCTGCGAACCACAGCCTGCTGTGGTTCGCGGTCGCTGCCGTACTGGCCAGCCGTCAAGGCGCCACCCGGCGGGCCGCGTTGCGCGGTGTAGCGGCGATCGGCGGCGCGAGTTTCACCATCAACGCCCTCGCCAAGCCGTTGTTGCCTCGCCTGCGACCGGCGTACGAAGAATTGCCGCTGGCGCGCCGGTTGGCCATGCGCCATTTTCCACGGTCGTCGTCGTTCCCTTCCGGGCATGCCGCGTCGGCAGCCGCCTTCGCGACTGCGGTGACGATGGAGTGCCCCGCGGCCGGGATCGCGGTAGCACCGATCGCGGCGGCAGTGGCGTACTCCCGCGTGCATACCGGCGTTCACTGGCCCTCGGACGTAGCTGCGGGAATGCTGATGGGCACCGGTATCGCGCTGGCGACCCGCCGGTGGTGGCCGCTGCGGGTCGGCGAATCCGCAGACAGCAGGCATCTGACCCGGGCGCCTGCGCTGCCCGACGGTTCGGGTCTGGTTGTCCTGATAAATCCCCGTTCGGGAAACGAGGACGATCATCCGGGTGCGGAGTTGGCCGCTGCCTGGCCCGCGGCCCGGCAGGTGTTCATCGAGCCTGGTGGCGATCTGACCAAGCAACTGGAAACCGAGCTCGACGCCGCTGAGGTGCCGGTGCGCGCACTGGGAGTTGCCGGTGGCGATGGCACGGTGGCCGCGGTGGCCGCGGTGGCCGCCCAACGGGGGCTGCCGCTGGTGGTGATACCTGCCGGCACCCTCAACCACTTCGCGCGCGATATCGGGGTGTCTGAGGTGTCCGACGCCGTCGACGCGGTGCGCGATGGCAACGCGGTGGCCGTGGATCTGGGCGGGGTGCGCATCGACCGTGCACCACCACACTGGTTCGTCAACACGGCCAGCCTGGGTGGTTACCCCGACCTGGTGAAGCTGCGGGAGGGTCGGGAAGTGCGTTGGGGTAAGTGGCCAGCCGCCGCGCTGGCCCTGATCCAGGTGCTGCGAGAGTCTGACCCGCTGGTCGCACACATCGACGGGGTGCACCGCAAGGTCTGGTTGGTGTTTGTGGGCAACGGGCTTTACCGCCCTCGCGGCTTCGCGGCCGCGGCCCGGCACCGGCTGGACTCCGGATTGCTTGATGTCCGCTACGTCCGGGCCGACGTGCAGCTGTCCCGGACCCGGTTTGTGCTCGGGGCGCTGACCGGAGCGCTGCAGCAAAGCCGTACCTACGTCCAGCAGGAGCGTACCGAGCTGCTTATCGAGGTCTTGGGCCCGCCGGTTGCGCTGGCCACCGACGGCGAGGTCGTGGCGCAGGGCCGCCGGTTCGAGTTCTTCACCCAACCTGCTGCGCTGAACGTCTACCGCCCGGAACCGGAGACGTCAGTGCTGGGGAAGCGCTAACGATCTTCGATCGGGAGGCCCGTCAGTCGCTCTCAGCGGGGCTGTCGGACGGCGTACCGTCGCTGCCGTTGCCGGGGTCCGGGGTGGGATCGGCGGTGTCGTCGGCCGTCGGCGGGTTGGCCTGGGTGAGCAGGGCGGTCAGGGCCGCTCCGGTAATGCGTCGGAAAGCGCGACGCGGGCGGGACCGGTCCAAGACCGCAACCTCAAGCTGACCGACACCCAGCGTGCGCGTGCCGGCCCCGTTGACGTTGGTGGAGACTGAACTCAGCGCTGCCACCGCAGCGGCGACGGCCTCCGCGGTGTCCATGTCCTGACGGAAGGATTCCTTCAGCGCGGTAGCGATCACGTCGGCCTGGCCGCCCATCACCACGAAGTCGGGCTCGTCCCCGATCGAACCGTCATAAGTGAGGTGGTAGAGCTGGTCGGCGTCCGGGGTGGCGCCCACTTCAGCGACGCACAGCTCCACTTCGAAGGGTTTTTGCTGTTCGGAAAAAATCGTGCCGAGCGTCTGTGCGTAAGCGTTGGCCAGGCCGCGCCCTGTCACGTCACGCCGGTCGTAGGAGTAACCGCGAAGGTCAGCGAGCCGGATCCCGGCCTGGCGGAGGTTCTCGTACTCGTTGTAGCGGCCGACCGCGGCGAATCCGATTCGATCGTAGATTTCGGAGATCTTGTGCAGCGCCGTGGACAGGTTCTCGGCCACGAACAGCACCCCCCGTGAGTAACTGAGTACAGCGACACCGCGTCCCCGAGCGATGCCCTTACGGGCGAGCTCCGATCGGTCGCGCATGACCTGCTCGACCGAGGCATAGAACGGCATCGTCACAGCGGGGACTCCTGAATGGACATCGGTCAGCGGAAAGGCGAGGTTAGCGTCAGCCGCCGGGCTTGCGTTTGCGGGCGTCCATCACCAGGTTCGCGATCTGGCCGGCCTGCTCGTCGGACATCCGGACGGCTCCGTCTGCCGCGGTGATAGTGATCAGTACCGGGTAGATCTCGCGGACAGGATCCGGACCGCCGGTCGCGCTGTCATCGTCAGCTGCGTCGTACAGGGCCTCCATGGCAACCCGGGCGGCGGTGTCGACATCCATCATCGGGTCATGCAGCTTCTTCAACGATGATCGGGCGAACAACGAGCCCGAACCCACCGAGTGGTATCCGAGCGTCTCGTCGTACCGGCCGCCGACAACGTCGTAGGACACGATCCGGCCCGCCCGGTCCGGGTCGGCGGCATCGACGTCGTAACCCACGAACAGGGGCACCGCCGCCAGCCCCCGCAGGGCGCCTCCGAGGTTGCCCCGGACCATGCCGGCCAGCTTGTTGGCCTTGCCGTCCAGCGTCAGCGACACGCCCTCGATTTTCTCGTAGTGCTGCATCTCGACGGTGAACAGTCGCACCATCTCCACTGCGATACCGGCCGTGCCCGCAATGCCGATCGCGGAGTAGTCGTCGACGACGAACACCTTGTCCATGTCGCGCTGGGCGATCAGGTTGCCGGCTGTCGCGCGGCGGTCCCCCGCGATGAGTACGCCACCGCGGAACGTGGCCGCCACAATGGTCGTACCGTGCCGGCTCATCACCGGCTCGGCGCTGGCCGGCATGTTGCTCACGCGGTACCCGGGCAGCAGCTCCGGCGAGGTGGCAGCGAGGAAATCGATGAACGAGGAGCTGCCCACCATGAAGTGCGACGCTGGCAGGGCTGCGCCCGGGTAGCGCCCGACCGAGGACTGATCCATCGGCTGCAATCGTCTCCTAGCTCCCGTTGTCCCAGTCTCTCAGTCGTCCCAGTCGCTCAGTCGTTCCGGTCCCTCAAATTGTCACAGTCTCTCGTGTGCCGGACTTTCCTGCACCAGTCTGTCACAACGCCGTAACACTCTGTACCGAGCACGCGGCCCGATCCGGTGTGCCGGCAGGTCACTGGCCACCCTTCTGAACATAGGCGCGGACGAAGTCCTCGGCGTTCTCCTCGAGCACATCGTCAATCTCGTCAAGAATGGCGTCCACGTCCTCGCCGAGCTTCTCCCGACGTTCCTGACCAGCCGGGGCAGCGCCGGTCGTCTCGTCGTCTCCGCCGCCGCCCTGGCGCTGCACCTTCTCCTGGGACATTTCGCCTCCCGGACCGAGTTGTCTAGAGCCAAACATTACCCAGCAACACCGACAATCGCTGCCACGCCAGTCGGGTGATCAGCCTCGAGTGAGCGCTTCCACCAGCGCAGCTGCGGTGTCCGAGGCGTCCAGCAGCGCCCCGACGTGCGTGCGGGTACCCCTCAGCGGCTCCAGGGTAGGGATTCGGACCAGGGACTCGCGACCCAAATCAAAGATCACCGAATCCCAGGATGCCGCGGCGACCTCGGTGGCGTAGCGCTCCAGGCACCGACCGCGGAAGTAGGCGCGGGTATCCTCCGGCGGCCGGGTGATGGCTGCCCGCACTTCCTCCTCGGTGACCAGCCGCTTCATCGAGCCGCGAGCCACCAGACGGTTGTACAGGCCCTTGTGCAGCCGGACATCGGAGTACTGCAGGTCTACCAGTTGCAGCCGGGGCGAAGCCCATCCCAGACCATCCCGGGCTCGGTAGCCCTCCAGGAGCTGCAGCTTGGCCGGCCAGTCCAGCCGGTCAGCGCACTCCATCGGATCCCGCGCAAGCGCATCGAGCACCTCGCCCCACGTGCTCAGCACATGCTCAGCGGTATCGGTGTTGCTGTCGGTGCCCTCATCGGTGCCGTTTTCTGGGGCTCCGTTGCGGGCGACGAAGGCTGCGACCCGTTCGTGGTACGCCCGCTGCAGGTCCAGGCCGGTGAGGTGGCGCCCACCGGCGACCTCCACTGTCGCCTTCAGCGACGGGTCGCGACTGATCGTGTGCACCGCTCGTACTGCATCGACCAGCCGCAGGTCGTCGAAACGTTCACCGGCCTCGATCAGGTCCAGCACCAGCGCCGTGGTGCCGAGCTTGAGGTAGGTCGAGTACTCGGCGAGGTTGGCGTCGCCGATGATGACATGCAGGCGCCGGTACTTGTCGGCGTCGGCGTGCGGCTCGTCGCGGGTATTGATGATGCCGCGCTTGAGCGTGGTCTCCAGGCCGACCTCGACTTCGATGTAGTCCGCCCGCTGCGATAGTTGGAATCCGGGATGCTCACCAGCCGGTCCGATCCCCACCCGGCCCGATCCACAGATCACCTGGCGGGACGCGAAGAACGGCGTCAACCCGGCGATCACCATGGTGAACGGGGTGGAGCGGGCCATCAGGTAGTTCTCGTGAGTGCCGTACGAGGCACCCTTACCGTCGACATTGTTCTTGTACAGCTGGAACACCGGCTGATCCGGCACGGTACGGGCGCGCAACGCGGCCTCTTCCATGATCCGTTCACCAGCTTTATCCCAGATCACCGCGTCGCGCGGGTTGGTCACCTCGGGACCGGAGAACTCCGGGTGGGCATGATCGACGTAGAGCCGGGCGCCATTGGTGAGGATGACGTTGGCCGCACCGAGATCATCCAGCTCCGGATCGGGCTGTGCGAGTCCGGGAACGCCCAAGTCGAAGCCGCGGGCGTCGCGTAGCGGGGACTCCACCTCGTAGTCCCACCGAGCCCGCTTGGCTCGCGGTACCTCGGCCGCGGCGGCATAGGCCAGCACCACTTGAGTCGAGGTCAGCACGGGGTTGGCGGTGCTGTCTCCGGGCACGGAGATGCCGTACTCCACTTCAGTGCCCATGATCCGGCGCATACCCGCAGAGTACGTGCTCGGCCACGCCGGGGCCCGGCTGGTCGCGGACCAATGCGCTCATCCCCGTCAGTGGGCCGCCGGATGGTCGCCGGGCACCCGCGTGGTCCACCTCACACCGGGAAATAATTGAAGTTTCAACTTGTTGTTCTGGGCAGAGGTCCCGCAGTACCGCGCGGGAGATCACAACTTACGGAGGCCTTTCGATGACCACTCTTACGACCGTGCTTCCCGGCTACGTTGCCGGCACCTGGGACATCGACGCCGCCCACTCCGACGTCTCGTTCTCCGTCCGCCACATGATGGTCAGCAAAGTGCGGGGCCGGTTCAACGGCGTGTCCGGTCGCATTGTCACCGGCGACGACCTGCTGGACTCGTCGGTCACCGCGGAGATCGACGTCACCAGCTTCGATACCGGCAATCCGCAGCGCGACGAGCACGTCCGCTCGGCTGACTTCCTGCACGCGACGCAGTACCCGACCATGACCTACCGGTCGACCGGTGTCCGGCGGGACGGCGACAACCTGGTGGTGGACGGCGAGCTCACCTTGCACGGCATCACCCGCCAGGTTCCGCTTACCGTCGAGCTGACCGGCTTCGGCCCCGATCCCTACGGCGGCACGCGCGCCGGCTTCTCCGCCACCACCAAGATCAACCGTAAAGACTTCGGCATCGACACCGAACTGCCGCTGGACGGCGGCGGCGTGGTGATCGGCGATATCGTGCACATCTCGCTGGACGTCGAAGCCGTGCTGCAGAACTCCTGACCGCGGATCCGTGGGTGGTTGCCCGAGCGGCGGCAACCACCCACGGGTGTCTGGGGTGGATGAGGTCAGCCGGCGCGCAGCACGCCCCTGCGCTGCCGCAGCTCGTCCTCGCTGATCTCGCCGCGGGCATACCGCTCGGCGAGGGTCCGCTCCCCTGCGCTTCGTGCCTGCTGCTTGGGCGATCTGCGGTAGATCACGTATCCCGCGACCGACAGCACCAGCGCCCAGAACAGAATCGGAAAAATGAGCCACCAGCCGGGTCCGCCGGCTCCGGGACCGTGACCCCACACCGGGTACGCGTCCACCGCATAGCTTCCATAGCTTGCCAATTGCGCCATCATGGCGATCTCCCTGTGATTGGCCAGGGCGTTGAGTGCCCTGACCGGTCCCTCAATGGTGCGTGCCGCTATCGGGATCGTCGTCGGCTGCGCAGCGGCAGTTGTCCTACGTCAGGCAGCGCAGTCCCGATCCGCGGCGTACCTCAGCGGTGGTATCCCCGCATCGACGTATTGCCCGCCGCCATCACCGCTGACTTCAGCCGGTCACAGCGCGTTCGCGGAACTGGCGAGGACTGATGCCCTGTACCCGCTTGAACGCGCTACTCAGCGCATAGGGGCTGGCGTAGCCCACCTGATGGGCGACAGCGGCGATGGTGGTCTCCGGATCCCGGAGCAGGTCCGCGGCCAGCGCCATACGCCAGCTGGTGAGGAACGTCATCGGCGGCTCGCCGACCAGTTCGCTGAACCGCCGTGCCAGCGCCGCCCTGGATACCCCGGTGGCCGAGGCCAGTGACGCCACCGTCCATCCATGGGCTGGATTGTGGTGCAGCAGGCGCAGCGCACGCCCGACCACCGGATCGGCGTAGCCGCGGTACCAGGCCGGCGCCTGCGCCTCCGGGCGGCCGAACCAGGTGCGCAGCACCGCGATCAGCAGCAAGTCAAGCAGCCGGTCCAACACCGCCTCCTGCCCCGGTTCGTCTTTGACGATCTCCTCGGCGAGCAGCGGGATCAGCGGTGAGTTCCACTCATCGGCGGTGAGCGTCAGCATGGTGGGCAGGACCCGCAACAGCCTGCGGCTGACCTCGCCCTGCATCTGGTAGACGCCGGTGAGCATGACCGTCTCGCCGTGCAGGCTGTTACCCCAGGTGCGCACCCCCAGTGCCATCTCCTGGTGCAGCGGCTTGCCGTCCAGCGTGACGCAGTGTTGGCCTGGGTAGATCACCGCGTGCGGTCCGGATGCGGCCGGGTCGTCGCCGATGGTGTACGGGGCCGGGCCGGTGTTGACCACGACATCTCCCGTGCCCAGACGCACCGGCTTCCCGTCGTCGGGCCACATCCACACCTGGCCGCGGGTGACGGCGGTCAGTGCCAGCGGCGCTTCGTCCTGGATCCGGATGCACCATGGCGGGTCCATCACGCAGCGCATCAAAAACGCACCTCGGGCCCTGGGGCCGTCGAGTAGGCCAGCGAGCGCATCCATATTCACAGCGTAGACGGACGAATATGCAAACGAGCCGCTCGGCGATGGCTCGTCTCAGCGGCCCCACGTTCACTGGGGCCATGACGACCAGGACCAGAACGCAGGCAGCGCAGAACTTGACCCTCGTACTTGGAGCCACCGGCACCACCGGCCGCCGGGACGCCGAGCGACTCGTCACCCGCAGGGTGCCAATCCGGCTCGGCTCCCGCTCCGGCCAGCCACCGTTCGAATGGCAGGACACCCGCTATGCCCGCGACGCTGCCGCCAGCGGCGTCTGGGACCCAGCCTGAGCGGGGAGGACGCTATGTGGGAGTTCGTTCGGCTGTCCAGCCTGATGCTGGCTACCCTGGCCAGCGGGCTGCAAGCGGGCGTGTACTACGCCTTCTCTTGCGCGGTGATGCCCGGGCTGAGCCGAGGTGACGACCGGACGTTCGTCGCGGCGATGCAGCAGATCAACACGGCGATCATCAATCCGTGGTTCATGCTGTCGTTCGTCGGTGCGCCGCTGCTGTGCGCGCTGGCTGCCGCGCTGCACGTCGGTCGGCGCTCTCCGCTGCTGATCTGGGTGATCATCGGGTTCATCCTGGCGCTGGCCACCTTCGCCAGCACGGCTGTGATCAACGTGCCGTTGAACAATGCGCTCACCGCAGCCGGCGCACCCGACCAGATCGCTAGCCTGACCGCCGTCCGCGCAGCGTTCGAGGCGAGCTGGGTGCGTTGGAACACCATCCGGGCCCTCACCTCGACCGGTTCGCTGCTAGCCCTGGCCTGGGCGCTGCTCGTGTCCCCACGCGCGGGGGTGTGAGGTTGCGCGCCGGGCAACCTCGGCCTGGACCGGTCCGTCCCACACCGCGGCGAGATCGGTCAGCGAGCAGTCGTGACGAGCTTCGCGCCGAGGGCGACGGAGGATACCGCGAAGACGCGGCGCATCCGGATGATTATTCGCGGACGGCTGGCGAGATGGTGACGCACTGCCGCGGGGAACGTGCCGTACAGCGCAAATATCACGAATGAGATCAGCATGAACACCGCGCTCAGGCTCAGCATCGTGGCCAATGGATGCTGAGCGTCGCTCGGAACGAACTGCAGAAGGAAGGCGAAGAAGAAGATCGTCAGCTTCGGGTTGAGCAAATTGGCCAGAACCACCGAGCTGATGACCCGCAGCGCTGACCTCGGAGGTTGTCCTTCTTGATAGCGAGGGTGCTGCTGTCTCGCCATGTCGACCACGCCATGTACAACCGGTATGCCACCCCCGAGCCGTACGCCTTCCGCGTCAGGCAGTCCGACATTCGCTCGGGCGATAACAGTTCACGGTGCGGTGGCCAGGACCAGAGTGTCCACGGCGTACCTGGTCTCGCCATCAGCGTTCACCGGCCGCCGGACACGCTCGGCCTTATGCACCCGCAGGTCAGGCAGCGCCGCGGTGATCTCGTCGGGAGTGTGCAGGACCGCGGGATCCCGGGGACCACCCACACCGTCGTCGAGGTTGGTTCGGTCGTGCCCAACGACGAGCATGGTGCCGCCGGGGACGAGAGCGTTCGCGGCCCGCGCGAGCACCTGCGCGAGTTGCGGCTCGGGCAGCTGCAGGTAAGCGACCAGCACAAGATCGTACGTGTGGGCGCTCGGCCAGTGCTCGAAGAGGTCAGCGAGGACCCAATCCACCGTGACGCCGCGCGAAGCGGCGATAGTCCGAGCCTTGTCCAATCCCACCCGGGAGAAGTCGACTGCGGTGACTCGCCAGCCGTGCTCGGCGAGCCACAGGGCATTGCGCCCCTCTCCGGCACCGAGGTCGAGGGCGTGACCGGGCCGCAACCCCGTGATCTCCTGCTCGACGAACTGGTTCGGTCCGCTCGACCAGATCAGCGCTGCGGCACCGTAGCGCTGATCCCAGTCCGACGCGGTCGTCAGCGGCTGCGTCATTGTCATCGTCCTCTCGTGGCGACGGTCTTGCGGGTCGTTCAGATGCCGTCGGACGGCCAGCGGGCCCCGACGACTGCAACTCAGCCGGCGAGGTGAACAGCAACCGGTGCGTGAGCTGGCAGCACCGCTGGTCATTGATCATCCAACCGTGACGAGAACGACCGCGGTGGCCGGGTAGAGGGCGGCGTACTCAAAGTGCTGACTGGCTAGCACGTCAGCGAGCGCCCTGTTAAAGCTGTGCATATTTGGAGGCGATCCACACCTGGAGCTAGTGTGGCCTCGCCTCGGACTGCCAAGCCTTGGGGATGAAGCGGGCTCAAACGTCACAGTTCCGAAGATCTGGTTGATCTAGGCAAACGAGCCTCCCGAACATGCCACCCTCATCCATATCCGTGCTGATACCATGCCACGCCGTTTCCAGGCGCACCCCATTCCGCAGCAAGCGTCATGTCAAGCGATTGTCCGCGCCTCCTACAGGTACTGACCGGTGTTGGTGGCGGTGTCGATGGCTCGGCCGGACTCGGCGTTCTTGCCGGTGACCAGGGTGCGGATGTAGACGATGCGTTCGCCCTTCTTGCCAGAGATCCGCGCCCAGTCGTCCGGGTTGGTGGTGTTGGGAAGGTCTTCGTTTTCGGCGAACTCGTCGACGATCGAGTCGAGCAGATGGGTCATTCGCAACCCGGGCTGGCCCGTCTCCAACACCGACTTAATCGCCTTTTTCTTCGCTCGATCAACGATATTCTGGATCATCGCACCGGAGTTGAAGTCCCGGAAGTACAGAACCTCCTTGTCACCATTGGCGTAGGTGACTTCCAGGAACCGGTTGTCTTCACTTTCGGCGTACATCCGTTCGACGGTGCCCTGGATCATCGCCTGAATGCAGGCGTGGCGGTCTCGCCCGAATTCCGCGAGATCGTCAGCGTGCAGCGGCAGCGTGGTCGTCAGGTACTTGGAGAAGACATCCTTGGCCGCCTCCGCATCCGGGCGCTCGATTTTGATCTTCACGTCCAGCCGGCCGGGGCGCAGGATCGCCGGATCGATCATGTCCTCCCGGTTCGAGGCACCGATGACGATGACGTTTTCCAAGCCCTCCACACCATCGATCTCGCTGAGCAGCTGCGGCACGATCGTCGTCTCGACGTCAGAGGACACTCCCGACCCACGGGTCCGGAAGATCGAGTCCATCTCGTCGAAGAACACGATGACCGGGGTGCCTTCCGAGGCCTTCTCCCGAGCCCGCTGGAAGATCATCCGGATGTGCCGTTCGGTCTCGCCGACGTATTTGTTGAGCAGTTCCGGACCCTTGATATTGAGGAAGTAACTCTTGGCCTCGTTATCTCCGCGGACTTGGGCCACCTTCTTGGCCAAGGAGTTGGCCACTGCCTTGGCGATAAGCGTCTTGCCGCACCCCGGAGGACCGTAGAGCAGTACACCCTTGGGTGGGCGCAACTCGTAGGTGCGGAACAGATCGGCGTGCAGGAATGGCAACTCGACGGCGTCGCGGATCTGCTCGATCTGGTTGGCCAGACCGCCGATGTCCTCGTAGCCGACATCGGGCACCTCCTCCAGGACGAGGTCTTCGACCTCGGCCTTGGGCACTCGCTCGTAGGCATAGGCGGCCTTGGTATCCACTACCAGGGAGTCCCCTGGCTTGAGCGGCACCATGTCGGGATTGTCCGGTCCAGTAAGCAGCGGGTCGGCCAGCCACACCACCCGCTCCTCGTCGGCATGGCCCACGACTAGCGCGCGCTGGCCGCAAGACAGCACCTCGCGCAATGCGCAGACTTCGCCGGTGGCCTCGAAGGTGCCGGCCTCCACGACGGTCAGCGCCTCATTGAGCCGTACGCTCTGACCCCGCCGCAGCAGCGGCACCTCCACCGCGGGTGATACTGCCACCCGCATCCGCCGACCCGAGGTGAACACGTCCACCGATCCGTCGTCGAAGCAGCTGAGGAAAACGCCGTAGCCGCTGGGGGGCTGGGCCAGGCGATCGACCTCTTCGCGCAACGCAAGCAGCTGGCTGCGAGCCTCTCGAAGAGTCTCGACCAGCTTGGCGTTGCGCTCGGTGAGCTGGGATACCGATGCGGACGCCTCGGCCAGTCGCTCCTCGAGCAACCGGACGTGCCGAGGAGACTCAGTCAAACGGCGACGCAGCAGCGTCACCTCGTCCTCGAGGACCCTGATCTGGGCGGCAAGCGCAGGGTCGATGCGGCTTCGACCTTCAGCGGCTCGGTCGCCGGGATATTCGTGCGGCACGAGGCACCTCCTCCCGCATGGTTCTGCCAGACCATCAACGGTACGGGACGGCACGCGAAAACCGGGAGTCAACCGCAGATCAACTATCCGGGCAATTCGGACGCCCCGGCTACAGGCGCCGGTTGGATCGGCTGGGTCGCCGCTGCGGGGTAGGCGGGACGACGCCGGGCGCCAACCGGCGAGCGGTCAGCAGGAACGCGGTATGCCCGACCATTCGATGCTCAGGACGGACCGCCAACCCGACCGTGTGCCAGGGCCGCTGCAGCGTCTCCCAAGCCTGTGGCTCGGTGTAGCAGCCGGCCTCCCGCAGCGCCTCGGCACTGCGGGACAGCTGGGTGGTGGTGGCCACGTAGACGGTGAGCACCCCACCGGGAACCAGCGCGGCCGACACGGCCGGCAACGCCGCCCACGGATGGAGCATGTCGAGCACCGCACGATCGACCGGCTCCTCAGCGAGGTGAGTGGCCAGATCGACCACTCGCAGTTGCCAGTTGGGCACCGCGCACCCGAAGAATCGTTCGACGTTGGCCGCCGCGTGTTCGGCATGGTCTGCGCGCACCTCGTAGGAGGTCACGCTGCCGCGCTCGCCCACCGCTTGGAGCAGCGAGCAAGTCAGCGCGCCGGAGCCAGCGCCGGCTTCCAGCACCCGAGCGCCGGGGAAGATATCCCCGAACATCAAGATCTGGGCAGCGTCTTTGGGGTAGATCACCTGCGCACCGCGCGGCATGGACAGCACGTAGTCGGCCAGCAGCGGGCGCAACGCCAGGTACTGCGTACCGGAGGTAGACGTGACGACGCTGCCCTCAGCCAGTCCGATGAGATCGTCATGGGCGAGCGCACCGCGATGGGTGTGGAACTGGGCTCCGCGTTCCAGAACAACCGTGTGCCGCCGTCCCTTGGGATCGGTGATCTGCACCCGATCACCGGGTTGGAACGGTCCGCTGCCTCGGGTCACAGACGGTCATGGTGACAGACCGCGGGCGGTGCGGCGTTGTCGGTGGGCTGCCCTACTCTCCCTGCCATGACGGACATCATGGCCGAGCGGCAGCCCGCCACCAGCACGGTCGCCCCCAGGCGCCCAGCGCTGTCGCCGTCGCGGGCGGCCGACTTCAAGCAGTGCCCGCTGCTGTACCGGTTCCGGGTGGTCGACCGGCTGCCCGAGACGCCGACCAGGGCTCAGGTCCGTGGCACGGTGGTGCACGCGGTGCTGGAGCGGCTTTTCGCGCTGCCCGCCGACCGTCGCGATGCTGCTGCCGGGCGTGAGCTGGTTGATCCAGCCTGGCGCGACGTGCTGGCTGATAACCCGGAGCTGGCTGAACTGTTCGCCGGACCAGAAGATTCGGCGCACGCGGAATGGCTCGACTCGGCACGCGAGCTTGTCGAGGGCTACTTCGCGCTGGAAGACCCACGGTCGGTTCAGCCGGAGGCCTGCGAACTGCTGGTCGAGGTGGAGTTGGCCACCAGCGACCCGGTGGGCGATGAATCACTGCTACTCCGGGGATACATCGATCGACTCGATGTCGCCGCCACCGGGGAGATCCGGGTGGTGGATTACAAGACTGGCGCTGCACCACGCGATGTCTTCGAGGCCAAGGCCTTGTTCCAGATGAAGTTCTACGCGCTGGCCCTGCTGCGGATCCGCGGGGTGGTACCGCGCCAACTGCGGCTGCTGTACCTGGCCGATCGGCAGGCCCTGAGCTACACACCCGACGAGGCGGAACTGATCCGTTTCGAACGTACCCTCACCGCGATCTGGGCGGCCATCCGCCGGGCCGCGCGCAGCGGTGACTTCCGCCCCAGCCCCAGCCGGATGTGCGACTGGTGCGACCACAAAGCGCACTGTCCAGCCTTCGGCGGCACCCCACCGCCCTACCCGGGCTATCCCCGACGTGGAGACATATCAGGGTGAACCGGGCCGGGACCCGATATGTCTCCATGTCGGGAGCGACCGGAGGGCTTAGAAGCGGCAAGAGCGGATGTCACTGGCAAGGATGGCTTTGGCACCGCGAGCAGACAGGTCGTCCATGATCCGGTTCGCGTCCCGACGCGGGACCATTGCCCGGACCGCCACCCACCCGGGATCGGCCAGTGGGGCGAGCGTCGGGGACTCCAATCCGGGCGTGATCGTGACCGCCTCGTCGAGCAGAGTCCGCGGGCAGTCGTAATCGAGCATCACATACTGCTGGGCGAACACGACGCCCTGCAGGCGTGCGACAAGCTGCGCGCGCTCTGGCGAGGGCACGGCGTCGGAGCGCTCCACGACCACCGCTTCCGAAAAGCAGATCGAGTCGCCGAAGGCCACGAGGCCGTGCTGGCGAAGGGTCCGCCCGGAGCCGACCACGTCGGCGATGGCATCCGCGACACCCAGCTGCACGGAGATCTCCACCGCACCATCGAGCCGGATCAAGGTGACCTGAACCCCAT
>DATFDO010000151.1:0-19081 GCA_035252045.1 Pseudonocardiaceae bacterium | reverse complement strand
CGAGCGGCGAAGCTGGGTGACCGGCTCGGCGGGCACCTGGTGCAGGGCCACGTCGATGCCACCGGGACTGTGCGGTCCCGCACGGCACCGCAGGAGGGGGCACCCTGGGAACTGATCCGAATCGGGATGCCCGCGGGACTGGCCCATTACGTAGTGGAGAAGGGTTCCATTGCCGTGGACGGGGTGTCGCTGACTGTGATCGACGTTGGCACCGACGAGTTCTCCGTGGGACTCATCCCGACCACCCAGCAGCTGACCACGCTAGGCCTGCGACGCCCCGGCGAGCTGGTCAACCTCGAAGTCGATCTCATCGCCAAATATGTTGACCGTATGGTGTCTGAATATTTTCCTTCTGACCCGCGATAACGCAGCGATTTCGTGGTCTTCCGCCTGAAGCGGTCGGCGCGCGATCTCATCGTCCACCAAGCAGATCCACGCTGAGGTCGGCGGTCGTCCTACCGCCCATGCTGTCGCTTCCTGCACTCAGGACAAATCTGGTCAGCATCGAGCGGCGCGCCAGGTAGCGGGCCCGGCCTGGGCGGTATCCCGACTGCCAAGGGGACAAACTCGCGCCCGCAGACTGTGTGCACCGATCGACTGGCCGGCCTGTAGGCAGCCTTGTGCGTACCTCCATCGGCCAGAGACTCAACAAACCAGCGCAACTCGACGGCGTCCACAGTCTGCGATCTTGCTGGGACGGTATGTACTCGTCGAGTGGTTTGTCGGGTTTACCTGACACCATCAGGCCCCGGTCGCAGGGAACCCACCATCCAGGTGTCGTTCTCGTCCGCCATCAAGGCCGTGCCGGCGGCGATTCAGGCCAACCGTGAGAGCGCTCGACGTAGGGCGAACCTGTGCGGACCTTCATACACTGCCTGCAGAGGCACCCGCACTCACGAGCGTGCGAACGACACCAGTCGCAGGAACATCCGCTGTGGAAACTCGCAAGGGTCCCATGACCGGTGGGATCGGGCTGTTCCGGCTGCCGCTTCACTCGCCCCTCCTCGGTGGTGCATAGGCCGGGAAGGCGCGCCCGGATGGATGTTCGTGCGGGGGGCGTTACGAGCAAATGTGGTGGCGACCACTCCAGCGTCGATCACGTCGAGATCGTCAATGACGGCGATTGTTCTCCTGGCCGCTTTATTCAGGGTTTCATCTCGCTTTATCGTCACTCATTTCAGTGCTCACCCCGCGACGGCCCGCGCAGTGCACATCCCCGTACCGTGCCGCCTCCGTTGGCGAGAAGCCGCGCAACAGCCACGACTGGTTGCGCTGTCCGCCGTCTGTCCGTTCCCCATCGCGGCGCGTCGAACTCGGCTACATCGCCGGCGCGAGCCCACCACCGTGCGAAAATGCACGCCGCGCAGGGCCTCGAGTGGTAGTCCTGGCTGAGGAAGACTTGCTCACTAGCCGGAGCGGTTGGCCTGGCCACATTTTGCGGCCGGTAGCAGCGGGCTGGGGGGATGATGCGGGGGAGGAGGATGCGATGACCCAGAGCGCCTTTGCCGGCATCGATCGCGCGATCGCCGACGTGGCGGCCGGGCGCCCGGTGATCGTGGTGGACGACGAGGATCGGGAGAACGAGGGGGATTTGATTTTTGCCGCGGCTCGGGCGACTCCCGAGCTGGTGGCGTTCATGGTCCGGTACACATCGGGCTACATCTGCGTGGCGCTGACCGGCGAGGACTGCGACCGGTTGGACTTGCCGCCGATGTACCACACCAACCAGGACAAGCGGGGCACCGCCTACACCGTGACCGTGGACGCCCGCGAGGGTGTGACGACTGGTATCTCGGCGGCCGACCGGGCCCGCACCATCCGGCTGCTGGCCGACCCGGACGCCAAATCGGTCGACTTCGTGCGCCCCGGGCACGTCGTACCGCTGCGGGCCAAGGAGGGCGGGGTACTGCGCCGCCCTGGTCACACCGAAGCCGGCGTGGACCTGTCCCGAATGGCCGGGTTGCCACCGGCCGGCGCGTT
Organism: Pseudonocardiaceae bacterium; assembly: GCA_035252045.1. Taxonomy (GTDB): domain Bacteria; phylum Actinomycetota; class Actinomycetes; order Mycobacteriales; family Pseudonocardiaceae. The sequence goes on along the minus strand of DATFDO010000151.1, from coordinate 17,101 downwards.
GTGCGAGATCGTCTCCGCCAAGGACGACGGCGACGTGGCCCGTCGCGACGAGCTGGAGGTATTCGCCGCCGAGCACGACTTGGCGCTGATCACCATCGCTGATCTCATCGCCTACCGGCGGCGGTTCGAAAAGCAAGTGGAACGGGTCGCGGAGGCGCGCATTCCCACGGTGCACGGGGAGTTCCGGGCGATCGGGTTCGATTCGCTGCTCGACGGGGTCGAGCACATCGCGCTGGTCGCCGGCGAGATCGGGGCCGGCGCCGACGTGCTGGTCAGGGTCCATTCGGAGTGCCTCACCGGCGACGTGCTCGGCTCGCTGCGCTGTGACTGCGGCCCGCAGCTGGACGCGGCGCTGGCCGCCATCGCCGCCGAGGGCCGTGGAGTGGTGCTCTACGTGCGCGGTCATGAGGGCCGCGGCATCGGCTTGATGCACAAGCTGCAGGCCTACCAGCTGCAAGACGCCGGCGCCGACACGGTCGACGCCAACCTGGCTCTGGGCATGCCCGCCGACGCTCGTGACTACGGCACCGGAGCGCAGATCCTGGCGGATCTCGGCGTGCGGTCCATGCGGTTGCTCACCAACAACCCGGCCAAGCGGGCCGGCTTGGAGGGCTACGGCTTGACCATCACCGGGCGGGTTCCGCTGCCGATCAGGCCTAACCCGGAGAACCTGCGTTATCTGCGGACCAAACGCGACCGGATGGGTCATGACCTCGACGGACTGGAGCGGGTGCAGCCGTGAGCGGCACCGGGCAGCCCGCACTGGAGGTACCGCGCTGCGGTGACCTGCGGCTGGGCATCGCCGCTACCTGCTGGCATGAACGCATCACCACGGCATTGCTGGATCGAGCGTGTGCCGCCGCGGCCGAGGCCGGCATCGCAGAGCCGACGGTGGTGCGGGTACCCGGGGCCGTGGAGCTCGCTGTGGTGTGCCAGCAACTGGCCCGGGCACACGACGCCGTGGTGGCGCTCGGAGTGGTGATCCGGGGTGGCACCCCGCATTTCGAGTACGTCTGCGACGCGGTCACCGCGGGACTGACCAGAGTGGCGCTGGACGCCGGCGTCGCGGTTGGCAACGGCGTGCTCACCTGCGAGACCGAACAACAGGCGCTGGACCGCTGCGGACTGCCCGCATCCGCCGAGGACAAGGGATTCCAGGCCTGCGTCGCTGCCCTGCAGACCGCGCTGGTGCTGCGCGACCTACGTCAGCCGCCGCGGAGCGCGTCGTGAGCTCCCCCCTCCCCGGCGTGTCGCGCCGTCGTGCGCGCTGCGTCGGTCACCTGTGTACGGGTAAGGCAGCGTGAAACCCGCCGGCGTGCTTTTCCAGGCCCGGCCCCGCAAGGCCCGCCTCGTTGCTGTGGCGGCATCTGTGGTCCTGGTCGTGGTGTTCACGGTGGTCGCAGTGTTATTGCGGCGCACGCCCACCGGTGTCTATTTCCGGTTCTCCGACCAGGTGGCGATGGTGCTGCTGGGTCTGTTGCTCGCCGGTGCCGCTTTGTTGTTCGCCCGGCCGCGGGTGCGCGCCGTTGCTGAGGGCGTGGAGGTGCGCAACGTCCTCACGACCCGGACAGTGCCGTGGGATCTGGTGCTACGCGTGTCCTTCCCCGATGGCGCCCCGTGGGCGCGGCTTGAACTCCCCGATGACGAGTACATCGCGGTGATGGCTATCCAAGCTGTGGACGGCCAGTATGCGGTGCAGGCCATGCGCTCGCTGCGCGCGGCGCACGGCGAGCACACCGCACCGTCTGCCATTCCAGAAGAGGATTCCTAGCCAGCGCGCAGTGATGCACCTACTCTGTCGAGCCCGGTCGCGGGTCAGCTCCGTGACGGAGACGATCAGTACGCTGGTGCCGGCGGTGGGATTCGAACCCACACTGGCGGACTCCTAAGGCCCGTGCCTCTGCCGTTGGGCTACGCCGGCTTACGGTGATGAGTGCACCGCGGGCCCAGGATACGACTCAGACCCCGAGGCCCTTGCGTAGCTTGGCGACGTGGCCGGTGGCGCGGACGTTATACAGCGCCTGGTCGATGCGGCCCCGCGGGTTGATCACGAAGGTTGATCGGATCACGCCGGTGACCGTCCTGCCGTACATCTGCTTCTCGCCGTAGGCGCCGTAGGCCGTGAGCACCGAGCGGTCCTCATCGGACAGCAACGGGAAAGTCAGGTCCTGCGCGTCGCGGAACTTCGCCAGCTTCGCCGGCGGGTCCGGCGAGATGCCGAGCACCGCGAACCCGGCGGTGTCCAGTTCGGCGAGGTTGTCCCGGAAATCACAGGCCTGCTTGGTACAGCCCGGTGTGCTGGCCGCCGGGTAGAAGTACACCACCACGGACCGGCCGCGATAGTCCGACAGCGCGACGGACTTGCCGTCGGCGTCAGGCAGGGTGAAGTCAGGGGCGGGGTCGCCGGGGGACAGCCGGACGTTGTCGGTCACGAGGTCCGACGGTACCGCCGCGATGGGGTGGCTTCGGCACCCGGCTGCCGGTCGCCTACGGTGTGCCGCACGCACACCCGCAAGGAGGACTGATGGCCCGCGACGCTGACACCATCGAGCGCGATATCGAGCAGGCCCGCGATGCATTGGCCGCAACGCTCCAGGAGATCGGTACCCGGGCGAATCCTCAGCGCCTGATGGAGGCCGGCAAGGAGCAGGTCGAAAACACCATGGCCGATCCGCGGGTGCGCTACACGTTGATGGGTATCGGTGCGCTCATCGTGCTGGCGTTGTTGCGCAAGCTGTTCCGCTAGGACGCGACACCAACGACGGCGAACGTCTCGCCGTCAAGCTGCACGGTGTGCCGCGCGATAGTCGCCTCCCCGGAGCGCAGCAGCACTTGAGTCGGTGCCTTGTCCAACGTCACGGTGGCCGGCTGGGCGCTGAGGTTCACCACCACCCGGAGCGCCCCCCGGTGCAGCACCAGCGTCCGGGCCCGGTCATCCACGTCGATGGTCCATGCGTCCAGCCGAGGGTCGGAGAGCTCCGGCCGGAGCTTGCGCAGCGCCAGCAGCTCCCGGTAGATGCGCAGCACGCTGGCATGCGGCTGGGTCGCGGGCTCCGACCAGTCCAGCTTGGAGTCTTGGAACGTCTGCTCATCGTTCGGATCGGGAACTTCCGTTTCATCCCAGCCGTGCTCGGCGAACTCGGCATACCGGCCGCGGCGAACGGCGTCGCGCAGCTGCGGATCGGGCATGAACGAGAAGAACTGGAACGGCGTTGCCGCGCCCCACTCCTCACCCATGAAGATCATCGGCGTGTAGGGGGTGCACAACACCAGCGCCGCGCCGCAGGCCAGCAGGCCGGGGGACAGGGTGGCCGAGATGCGATCGCCGGAGGCGCGATTGCCCACCTGGTCGTGGTTTTGCAGGTAGCTGACGAATTTCCAGCCAGGTAAGTGCGCGGTGTCCACCGGGCGGCCATGGCTGCGCTGGCGGAAGCTCGACCAGCGACCGTCGTGGAAGAACACCGTGCGCAGCGTCCGAGCCAGGTCGGGTAGCGCACCGAAGTCGGCGTAGTAGCCCTGCCGTTCACCGGTCAGCGTGGCATGCAGGCAGTGATGGATGTCGTCGTCCCACTGCGCGGTCAGCCCGTAGCCACCGGCCGCTCGCGGCGTGACTAGTCGGGGATTGTTGAGGTCAGACTCGGCGATCAACGACAGCGGCCGTCGCAGATGCGCGGCCAGGGCGTCCACCTCGGCGGCCAGCTCCTCCAGTACGTGGGTGGCACGGGTGTCCCGTAAAGCGTGCACGGCATCCAGGCGCAGGCCATCCAGGTGGTAATGGTGCAGCCACTCCAACGCGTTGTCGATGACGTAGCGGCGCACCTGGTCGGAATGCGGGCCGTCCAGGTTGAGGGTGGGTCCCCAGATGTTGCTTCCGGCAAAATAGGGCCCGAAGCGGTCCAGGTACGCGCCGGATGGCCCGAGATGGTTGTGCACGACGTCGAGGACCACTCCCAGCCCACGATCGTGGCAGGCGTCCACGAACCGCTTGAAGCCGTCCGGTCCACCGTAGTTCTCGGTGACGGCGTACCAACCCACCCCGTCGTAGCCCCAATTGCGCGGTCCGTCGACGGCGTTGACCGGCATCACCTCGACCAGGTCGATGCCCAGCTCGACGAGGTGGTCCAGACGCTCGATCGCCGCGTCGAAGGTGCCGGCTGCGGTGAATGTGCCGATGTGCAGCTCGTAGAGCACGCTGCCGGCCAGTGCGCGGCCGGTCCAGTGGTCGTCGGTCCACTTGAATGCGGCGTGGTCATAGACCCTGGATGCCGCGTGCACCCCGTTCGGTTGCCACCGGGATCGCGGGTCGGGTAACGGGGTGTCCTCCTCGTCGAGCCGAAATGCGTAGTCGGCACCGGATCCGGCGACGTCAACGTCGGCAGCCCACCAGCCGCCGGTGGTTTGCATCAGTTCGTGTTCGGCGCCGTCCACCAGCACCCTTACCCGCTGACCCAGCGGCACCCACACCATGAACTCCATAGCCACCGAGCTTGTCAGGGTCAAGCGGCATTGTCCTGGCAATGACCACAGCGAGGGACACCATGGCGGCATGGCCACCGGGATGGACGCGTTCGGGGCCGCGGGGGAGTTCACCGTTGCCGAGCTCGAGTGGATGCCTGACGACGGGCTTCGCTAGATCTTGTGGCAGGTCTACGCAGCTGAGGCCGCACACGGCTGGTTGCCGGAACGACACGAGAGGCTGACCCGAAGTCCGAAAGACATATTGGGCACGTTCGGCTGGCCCTCTGGGGACCCGTAACGCCGTCTAGCACTGCGTTGCCGCGACACACCGTCTCCGACGGACCATGAGCCGGTGCTGCTAGTACGTCCCGCGCTGAACACGCCGGCTTTGATGTATGCACCGTCGAGCTGCCTGGGCGAGGCCTGGCCGACATGCAGGTCTCGGCGGAATACGTCGTCGACGCCGTGAGCCACATGCGTGACTCCTACCATTCGAAGATCGACATTCTGGGATGGTCCGCGGCGCCACTGGTGGCACGGTGGGCGATCAGTTTTGGCCCGATACTCGGGACTCGGTTGACGACATGGTCGGATTGGAGGCCGCCTATCACGGCACGGCCGACCCCATCTCCGAAGCGCAGTGGGTTCGTGTGTTCGGGCGCTGTGGCAGTGGTCCTCGGCTCGAACTTCGTCAAGGATGCGGTGGCCTATACCGTGGTCGTCGACGCGTTTACCCACCCCGGATCCGCTGACCCGTCTCGCATTGCCACCTACTCGGTGGACGGCTTGTGCGCGGTGGCGTCTGATTCCTGCGAGGCGGCCCAGGAGGCGAGCAGGCGCAGCGCGTCTTCGGACGGGGAGCCTGGCTCAGCGGTGTGTCCTTGGGTGATGGCGTCGAGGCTCCATTGCAGGCTGCGGTGCGGGGTCCACTGCTTCGAGCTGCGGCGCTTGGGCCGCAGAAGTGCGTTGCTGCCGTCGGCGGCGCTGGCGAGGTCGAACAGGTGCGCGCGTTCGGCGTCGTCGAGCTGTAGAGCGCGGGCGATCGCGTCGAGCACGCTGGCTGACACCCCGGCCAGGGCGCCACGTTCGAGCTTGGAGTAGTACTCGATGCTCACGCCGGCCAGCGCGGCGACTTCCGTGCGGCGCAGCCCGGGGACGCGGCGGTTGGTCCCGGCGGGCAGGCCTGCCCGTTCTGGGGTGATCTTGGCTCGTCGCGAGACGAGGAACTCGCGGACCTCGGTGCGGTTGTCCACGGCCTCGACGGTACGTCTCGCGGCGAGGCGGTGGGGTGCCCTGCCCGTACACCTTTTAGCAGGAACTCCCTAACGCATCGGGCGCCGGGTTTGCTGGATGTCGAGCAGGGAAGCCAACGCCAGCCCCGTTGCGCATCGCGGCCAGACCTAGTCCTGATCGAGGAGAACCATCATGCGTGGTGCTGTTCTGCACGCCCCCGGTGACGTCCGGGTGGAGCAACGTGAGGATCCGCGGATCCTCATCCCGACCGACGCGGTCATCCGGCTGTCCGCCACCTGTGTCTGCGGCTCGGACCTGTGGCCGTATCGCGGGATCGAGAAGATCACCGGGCCTTCGCCGATGGGCCATGAGTACGTCGGCATCGTCGAGGAGGTCGGCAGCGAGGTCAGCAACGTGCGGCCAGGGCAGTTCGTGGTCGGCTCGTTTTTTGCCTCCGACAACACCTGCGAGATCTGCCGGGCCGGCTACCAGAGCTCGTGCATTCACCGCGAAGGCATGGGCCCGCTGGGCGCCCAAGCGCAGTACCTGCGCGTTCCCCTGGCCGACGGCACCCTGGTTGCCACCCCGGACATCCCGTCGGACGACCTGATCCCGGGCCTTCTCGCGGCCTCGGATGTGCTCGGCACTGGATGGTTTGGTGCGGTGGCCGCCGAGGCAGGTCCGGGCAAGACCGTCGCGGTGGTCGGTGACGGCGCCGTGGGGCTGCTCAGCGTGCTGGCGGCCAAGCAGCTCGGCGCCGAGCGCATCATCGCAATGAGCCGCCACGAGCCCCGCCAGAAGCTTGCCCTCGAGTACGGGGCCACGGACATCGTCACCGAGCGCGGCGACGAGGGCGTGGCCCGGATCAAGGACCTCACGAACGGGCTCGGTGCGCACTCGGTCATCGAGGCGGTCGGCACCCAGGAGTCGATGATGCAGGCCATCCGGTCGACCCGGCCCGGCGGGCACCTCGGCTACGTCGGTGTCGCCCACGACGTCGAGCTGCCCGGCGACGAGCTGTTCTTTTCCCACGTGCACCTGCACGGCGGCCCCGCACCCGTGCGCCGCTTCCTGCCCGAGCTGATCGAGCTGATCTGGAACCGGCAGATCCACCCCGGCGACGTGTTCGACCTCGAGCTGCCGCTCGGCGACGCCGCCAAGGGTTACCGGGCCATGGACGAGCGCCGAGCCATCAAGGTGCTGCTGCGCCCGTAACCGAACGACAACTCCGCCCGCTGCGCTCTGCGGAAGTTGGGGGGACGGCGCGCGCCTTTTGCACTTGGAAGGACTGCGTGACGGCCACGCTCACAAACACCAACCCAACGGCGACCAAGACGCACGGACTGGGCAAACCGCCGCTTTGGAGAGCCCGCCAGTCCCGTCTGCCTGACTGGTGGGGGCTGGCTCCGGGTCAGTGTCGAAGCAGCAGGGCCACGGGATAGCGGGCGAGCAATTCGGCCAGCGGCAGGTCACCCGACGTCGACATGCCAGTGAATGCGTCGGTCCAGGTGCCCGCGGGAAGCGCCAGCGCGGTATCACCCCAGCCGCCGCGGGTGGCCAGCCCAACCGGGAGTCGGGTGGCCACCGCGATCACGCCATCGCGGGCGAATGCCACGGCGTGCGAGGCAGCCGGGCCAGTAGCGCGCAGCGGGACGTAGCCGGTGAACCGCTCAGGGTGATCACGGCGAGCCCGCAGCACACGCGACACCACCAGCAGCTTCACCGCACCGGATTCGTCGATGCCGGGTAGCCAGCCGTGGTCGATCTGGGCCAGCAGATCCGCGCGCACTGTGAAGTCCACGGGACGGCGGTTGTCCGGGTCCACCAGCGACAGATCCCATAACTCGCCGCCCTGGTAGGTGTCCGGCACTCCCGGCATGGCCAGTTGCAACAGCACAGCCGACAGTGAGTTCGACCGTCCAGGTGTGATGATGCGCCCCGCCGCCGTGGCGAGCGCGGAGCGCAGCGAGGGGTCATGCAGCGCCGCGTCGGCTACCGCGTGCAGGGCGGTCTCGAAGGCCTCATCGGGATCGGTCCAGCTGGTCCGAGTCCGCGCCTCGCGCATCGCCTTTTCCAGGTACGCATGCAGCCGCTCGGAAGGCAGTGGCCACCCGCCGACCACGGTCTGCCATAGCAGGTGACCGAGAGCCGGATCAGGCACGTGGGCCCCGGCCGCGGACGCCAGCCTGGTGAACTCCCGGACGCGGCCAGCCCACCAGTCCGGCAGTTCGGACAGCACCGCAAGCCGGGTCCGGACATCGGCGGAACGTTTGGTGTCGTGAGTGGACAGGGTGGTCATCCCGTCCGGGGTGAGCTGCTCGCGGTGCGCCATCGCGGCGTGGAAGGCGTCGAGATCGAGCCCGAAACGGTCCGGATCCCCGCCGACCTCGTTGAGCGCGACGAACCGGGTCCAGCGGTAGTAGGCGGTGTCCTCGACGCTTTTGGCCATCACGGCGCCGGAGGTCTGCTGGAACCGGATGGCGAGCTCGTCGCGTGGATCCCGCAGCCGGGACGACAGCGCGGTCAGTGCCGTTGCGAGATCGGGACGCCGCTGCCCGGCGTCCGCCAGCGCCTGATCGAGATGTTCGACCCCGTCCGGCAGGTAGGAGCGGTAGACGGGGAAGCAGGCCAGCACCTCAGCGAGCGCATCAGCTCCCTCGGGGATGGACGGTGCCAGCCCGGCCAGGCGGCGCAACTCCGAGCCGAGCATGCCGGTGGCCACATCGAGCTTGCAGTCGTGCACCAGCTGCGGCCAGCTGGTCTGCGCACCAGCCAACTCGGTGTCCAGTGCGGTGAACACCCCAGCTCCAGCCGGGTCGATGAGGACCCCGTCGACCTCGGCGAGCGCGTCGTAGCCGGTGGTGCCGGCGACCGGCCAGGAACGGGGCAGCTCTTCGCCCGGTTCGAGGATCTTTTCCACCACGATCCAGGTGTCCGTGGCGCGGGCCCGCAACCGGTGCAGGTAACCCTCGGGGTCGGTGAGGCCGTCCGGGTGATCGACGCGCAAGCCGTCCACGTCACCATCGGCGACCCAGCGCAGGACCTCGCGGTGCGTGGCGTCGAACACCTCCGGGTCTTCGGCGCGGACCGCGGCGAGGTCGCTGACCGCGAAGAACCGCCGGTAGCCCACGTCTGCGCGCCAAGACACCAGCCGGTAGTGCTGCGCCTCGTGTACTTGTTGCGGGCTGCCGCCGGCGGTGCCTGGCGCCAGCGGGAAGGCGCGCTCGTGGTACCACAGCAGGTCGCCGTCTATTCGCAGATCGGACAGGGCGTCGGCGGAGTCGGCCAGGACGGGCAGGCGCAGTGGCCAGCCAGTGATGTCAAACCACCGTGCGAAACGCGAGGACGGCCCGTAGCGCAGCACATCCCACCACGCCGGGTTGGCCTGCGGTTCGGCCACCCCAAGGTGGTTGGGCACGATATCCACCACCAGCGCCAACTCGTGTTTACGAACCGCCGTTACGAAGGCATGGCGGCCCACTTCGCCGCCCAGCACGCTGGATACCTGGCTCGGATCGGCCACGTCATACCCGTGTTGGGATCCGGGCATCGCCGCCAGCAGCGGCGAGGTATACACCGCGCCGACACCCAGCGAGTCCAGGTAGGGCACCACAGCAGCGGCATCGGCGAAGGTCAGCCCGGCGTTAAGCTGTAGCCGGTAGGTTGATGTGGGGATCAGCATGGCCTCACCTGACACGCTCCAGGACTATCAAGGACCGGCCGGTTACCGTGATCTTGGCATCGCCCGGTGTGGTGACGCCGCGGCTGCCGGGTCGCTGCCCGGTCGCGGTGTCCAGCACGATGGCCCATTCCGGTCCGTAGCCGTTGCCGGGTAACTGCACGTCGATGTCGGTGTCATCGGCGTTGAAGCACAGTAAAAAGGACTTGTCGGTGACTGGCTGGCCGCGGGGGTCGACGTCCGGGATGCCGTCTCCGTTGAGGAACACGGTGAGGTACTGCCCAACAGGCATCTCCCAGTCCTGCTCGGTCATTTCCCGGCCGGATTCGGTGAACCACGCAATGTCACGCAGGTCGTCGCCACCGCGGATCGGGCGGCCGGCGAAGAACCTGCGGCGCCGGAACACTGGGTGCTCGCGCCGCATCGCGATCAGCGCCGACGTGAACGCGGCCAGCTCCTGGTCGGCCGCACTCCAGTCCATCCAGGACAGCTCGTTGTCCTGGCAGTAGGCGTTGTTGTTGCCGTGTTGGGTGCGGCCGAGCTCATCCCCGTGTAGCAACATCGGTACGCCTTGCGAAAGCAACACAGTGGCCAGCATGTTGCGTCGTTGCCGGGCCCGCAGAGCCAGCACCTCGGGATCGTCGGTGGGGCCTTCCACGCCACAGTTCCAGGACCGGTTGTCGTCGGAACCGTCCCGGTTGCCCTCGCCGTTGGCTTCGTTGTGCTTGTCGTTGTACGACACCAAGTCGGTGAGCGTGAACCCATCATGGGCAGTGACGAAGTTGATGGACGCGTACGGCCGTCTCCCGTCGTCCTGGTAGAGATCTGAGGAGCCGGTCAGCCGGTAGCCGAACTCTCCGAGCGTCCCGGGTCGGCCGCGCCAGAAGTCCCGTACCGCGTCGCGGTACTTGCCGTTCCATTCGGTCCACAGCGGCGGAAAGTTCCCCACCTGGTAGCCCCCCGGGCCGACGTCCCATGGTTCGGCGATCAGCTTCACCTGGCTGATCACCGGGTCCTGCTGAACCAGGTCGAAGAAGGTGGACAGCCGGTCCACGTCGTAGAACTCGCGGGCCAACGTGGAGGCAAGGTCGAAGCGGAAGCCATCGACATGCATCTCGAGCACCCAGTACCGCAGCGAATCCATGATCAGCTGCAGGGTGTGCGGCTGGCGCACGTTGAGCGAGTTGCCGGTACCGGTGTAGTCCATGTAATAACGGAGGTCGTTCTCCACGAGACGGTAGTAGGCCGGGTTGTCGACGCCGCGCAGGGACAGCGTCGGTCCGAGGTGATTGCCCTCGCCGGTGTGGTTGTAAACCACGTCGAGGATCACCTCGATACCGGCCGCGTGCAGCTCCCGGACCATCGACTTGAATTGTGTGACAACCTCATGCGCGCGCGGTCCGATGGTGCCCGCTGCGGCGTAGCCGTTGTGCGGAGCCAAAAAAGCGATGGTGTTGTATCCCCAGTAGTTGGTCAGGCCCCGTTCGACGAGGCTGCGGTCCGCGATGAACTGATGCACCGGCATCAGCTCAATCGCGGTAATCCCCAGCGAGATGAAGTAGTCGATCATGACGGGGTGCGCGAGACCGGCGTAGGTGCCGCGCATACTGGGGGGAATCTCGGGATGGGCAATGGTCAGGCCGCGCACGTGTGCCTCGTAGATCACCGTTTCGTGGTAAGGCGTACGCGGGTGCCGGTCGTCGGCCCAGTCGAAAAACGGGCTGATCACCACCGATTTCGGCGCGTGGGCTGCAGAGTCAGCGTCATTGCGCTGGTCCGGGTCAGCCAACCGGTAGCCGAACAGCGACTCGTCCCAGTCCACCCCATGCTGATCGGTGGCGGTCGATACCGCCTTCGCGTAGGGGTCGATGAGCAGCTTGGCCGGGTTGCAGCGGAGCCCGGAGGCCGGGTCATACCGGCCATGTACCCGGTAGCCGTAGTGCTGACCCGGCCCGATACCGGGCAGGTAGCCATGCCAGACGAACCCGTCGACCTCGTCGAGCCGCACCCGGGTCTCGACCGCGTCGGTGCCGCCGCCGTCATCGAACAAGCACAGCTGCACTTCGTCGGCGACCTCGGAGAACAGCGCGAAGTTGGTGCCTGCGCCGTCGTAGGTGGCACCCAGCGGGTAGGGGGCTCCAGGCCAGGGCCCGGAGCTGGTGCGAGGCGTTCGGTGCCAGAACACTGTTACGCACTCACCAGCGCACGCACCCGTCCGCGCACCTCTCCCAGCCCGATGGTGTTGCCTGCTGGGCCCGGTGCGGTGGCGGCGATCGATACCTCATCGCCGTCGGCCAGGAAGCTCCGGGTGGCGCCGCCGGCAAGAATGAGCGGTGACGAGCCGTTCCAGCTGAGTTCGAGCAACGAACCTCGCTGGTCTGGCGCGGCTCCGCTGACTGTGCCGGAGGCGAACAGGTCGCCGGTGCGCAGGCAGGCGCCGTTGCTGGTCAAGTGCGCCAGCTGCTGCGCGGCCGTCCAGTACATCCCGCTGAACGGTGGTCGGGACACGAGTTGATCGTTGAGCCGGACCTCCAGCGTGATATCGAGCCCCCAGGGCTCGATGCGGGTGTCGTCGAGATAGGGCAACGGGCGCGGGTCCCGCGCCGGAGGACGAACGCGGGCAGCGGCCAGGGCGTCGAGCGGCACCACCCACGGGGAGATCGACGTGGCGAAAGACTTGCCGAGGAACGGTCCGAGCGGCAGGTATTCCCACGCCTGGAGGTCGCGGGCGGACCAGTCGTTGACCAGGCACACGCCGAAAACGTGGTCGGTGAAACCGGCCAGCGGGACCGGCCGGCCGGTAACCGACGGCATGCCGACGACGAAGCCGACCTCGGCTTCGAAGTCCAGCGCGCTCGACGACGCGAAGGTGATGGTGCCGTCGAGGAGGCGTCGCTGACCGGAAGGCCGGCAGATCGGTGTCCCGGAGATCATCACCGTGCCCGCCCGGCCGTGGTAGCCGGTCGGCAGGTGCCGCCAGTTCGCCGGTAGCGCCGGCTGGTCAGGCCGGAGGATCCGACCGACGTTGGTTGCGTGCTGCTCGCAGGAGTAGAAGTCGACGTAATCAGCGACGGTGAACGGCAACCGCATCGTCGCACCGCTGGCCGGTACCAGTAGCGGCGACAGCACGGCGGCGTACCGTTCGTCGGTCAGCCACTCGGTCAGTGCGGCCCGGACCACGGTCCACGTCGATGGCCCGGCACCCAGCAACGCGTCGAGGGTGCCGCCGGCGAACAGCGCGAGGTGCTCGGGCAGCAGTGCCGCGGCGGCGGCGGTGAGATCGAGGATGGCGTCTCCCACGGCCACCCCGATCCGCGGCTGTTCACGCGCCGCATCGGTGAAGACACCGTAGGGGAGGGTGTGAATCCCGAAGGGATGGTCGGCGGCTATCCCAGTCCAGCCGATGTCGGTTGCGCTGCTCACCGGTCGGGACCCCGCCCCGACCAGCTCCACGGGTAGGTGCGGTCCTCGCACGCGGCAGCGCCCTCACCCAGCTCCAGAGGGCGGAAGGTGTCCACCATGACCGCCAGCTCGTCGAAGAACTCGGCTCCTAAGCTACGTTCGACCGCGCCTGGCTGCGGGCCGTGCGAGTGGCCACCGGGATGCAGCGAGATCGATCCGGGGCCGATCCCGCTGCCCTTGCGTGCCTCGTAGTCGCCGCCGCAGTAGAACATGACCTCGTCGGAGTCGACGTTGGAGTGGTAGTAGGGCACTGGTACCGACAGTGGGTGGTAGTCCACCTTGCGGGGCACGAAGTTGCAGATCACGAACCCGTTGCCGGCGAAGACCTGGTGTACCGGCGGCGGCTGGTGGACGCGTCCGGTGATCGGCTCGAAGTCGGTGACGTTCAGCGCATACGGGTACAGGCAGCCGTCCCAGCCCACTACGTCGAAGGGATGCCGCGGATAGATGTATGCGGTACCGGTGGCGCCGTGCGCCCCACGGTGTTTGACCAGCACTTCCACATCGGCGGCCTCGATTACCTCCGGCGTACCGGGGCCGCGCAGGTCCCGCTCGCAGTACGGGGAGTGCTCCAGAAACTGGCCGAATCGGGACAGGTAACGGGGTGGTGGCGTGATATGGCTGTTCGCCTCGATGCAGTAGGCGCGCAGCGGTTCAGCCGGGCCCGGCAGCCACTGATGGGTGGTGCCGCGAGGTAGCACGACGTAATCGCCCGCGGCGACGTCAAGCGCTCCGAACACCGTCGGCACCGTCGCCGAGCCGGATTCCACGAAAACACACTCGTCACCTAAAGCGTTGCGGTACAGCGGTGACGTGACGCCGGCGACGACGTAGGAAATGCGCACGTCGGCATTGCCGAGGACCAGTCGCCGGCTGGTCACCACGTCGCAGCGGTTCCATTCCTGGCCAGCGAACAGCTCGTGCAGCCGCAGGTGCCGGGGCAGCAGCGGTTCATTGGGCACCGTGGCATGCTCGGGCAGCTTCCAGGGCCGGGCGTCGACGATCGCCGAGGGAATGTGCTGGTGGTACAGCAGCGAGGAATCCGAGGAAAAGCCTTCAGCGCCCACCAGCTCCTCGTAGTAGAGGCTGCCGTCGGGGCGACGGTGCTGGGTATGTCGCTTGCGGGGAACCGTGCCCGCCTGCCGGTAGAAGGCCATCGCGCCTACAGGTTTCCCCGGCGGGCCTGCTCACGCTCGATGGCTTCGAACAGCGCCTTGAAGTTGCCCTTGCCAAAGCCCATCGAGCCGTGCCGCTCGATCAGTTCGAAGAAGACCGTGGGACGATCCTGCACCGGCTTGGTGAACACTTGCAGCAGGTAGCCGTCCTCGTCGCGGTCGGCGAGAACACCCAGCTCACGCAACGTCGCAACAGGCACCCGGGTGTCGCCTATCCACGCGCCCAGCGCGTCGTAGTAAGAGCCTGGCGTGTCCAGGAACTCCACCCCCCGGCTACGCATCGCCGTCACGGCGCCGACGATGTCACCGGTAGCCAGCGCGATGTGCTGTACCCCTGGTCCCCCGTAAAACTCCAGGTACTCGTCGATCTGTGACCGTCTGGCACTGATTGCCGGCTCGTTGAGCGGGAACTTGATCCGGTGGTTACCGCTGCTCACTACCTTGGACATCAAAGCGGAGTACCTGGTGGCGATGTCCTCGCCGACGAACTCCGCCATGTTCTCGAAGCCCATCACGCGGTTGTAGAACGACACCCAGGTATCCATGCGACCCAGCTCGACATTGCCCACACAGTGATCCACCGCCTGGAACAACCGACGAGCCGGGAGCACCAAGGGCGGGCGTGGGATGAATCCGGGCAGGAAGGGGCCGTGGTAGCGGGCTCGGTCAATCAAGGTGTGCCGGGTATCCCCGTATGTCGCCAGCGCTGCGATCCGCACCGTGCCATGCTCGTCGGCCATGTCAGCCGGCTCGGCCAGTACAGTGGCGCCCTGCCGGCGGGCGAACGCGATGGCCCGGTCCACGTCGGGCACCTCGATCGCGAGATCGCTCACCCCGTCGCCATGGGCTGCCACCCGCCGAGCCAGTGGCGTGCCGGCTCGGGTCGACCCGGTGAGCACGAACCGCGCCCGGCCGGAGATCAGCACGTACTCCACCGCATCCCGGTAGCCCTGCTCCGGACCCCGATAGGCCACACAGGTCATCCCGAACGCCGTCGAGTAGAAGTGCGCGGCCTGCCGGGCGTTGCCGACGGCGAAGCGGATGTGATCCATACCGATGACCGGAAACGGATCCGACCCAGCGTCTGTCACGACGCCACCGATCAGGGCGTCGACATCACGACGTTCCGGCGGACGGAACGATGTGGTCATGCCTCGATGCTAACCCCACGCTGACCATCGTTTCCGATCTTTTATGGCCAACCGGGCCCAGGTCCCTAGCGGGATCGGACGGCGGCGTCCAGGGCCGTGCGCATCGCAGCGATCGGGGCGTAGCAGCCGGTCATCAGCTCAACCTGGGCCACGGCCTGGTGCAGCAGGACAGCCAGACCGCTGACGATCTGGCAACCCGCGGCCAGCGCGGCGCGGGCCAGCGGCGTCGGCCACGGCGTGTAGACGACATCGAGCACGACCGGCCGGCTGGCCCACGGTTCCCTTATCGCGTCGGCGGCACCCGGCGGCAGGGTGGACACGACCACATCGGTGTCCGGCAGTTCCACCTCAAGCAGCCCGCCGTAGATCCGCGGCCGGACCCCGAGCCGGTCGGCGGTGGCGAGCAGGTCCGCCGTTCTGGCCGGATCACGCACCGCAACTCGGGGTGCGGTCTCGCCCAGCTCGCGCAGCGCGGCCAACGCGGCTTGGGCAGTGCCACCGGCGCCGAGAATCACTCCGCCGCGGACCCGATCGACGCCTGCTTCCCGCAGTGCGGCGACGATCCCTACCACGTCGGTGTTCTCGGCTCGGCGGGGCCGCCCGCCCGGCCCGAACACCAGGGTATTCGCGGCGCCGACCGCGCTGGCCAGCGCGGACACCTCATCGGCCACCCGCACTGCGGCCCGCTTGAGTGGCCTCGTCAAGGACAGCCCCGCCCATTCCGGACCGAGCTGCTCGACAAAGGCGGGTAGCACCGCCTCCTCGCACTCAACCGCGTCGTAACACCACCCGGTCAGGCCCAGCGCCGCGTAAGCAGCGCGGTGCAGGGTGGGCGACAGTGAATGCCGAATCGGAGAACCGAGCACCGCTGCCCGTCGCTTCGTCGACTCGGTGGCCGCCACTCGCCGATCTTCCCACGACGTACACCCGGAGTTCACCACCCAGGCAGTATCAAGAAACAGCCAACGGCGCAGGTATGCAGTCTTGCACGGACCGTTTCGGGTCTGTTATTGAGATCTCACGGAGTAGGTTCGTGTGCGCGGTCTGCAGCTGTTCGGCATCCGGCTCGTCGACATCAGTAGGGAGGGTGACCGGATGAAACTGCCGAGCTGGGCATCGGATGACGTCGACATCGAACATGCCAGTCCGGCGCGGGTATACGACTACTACCTCGGTGGCTCACACAACTTCGCCGTGGACCGGCAGATGGCCCGCCAGGCGATCGAGCTGTGGCCGGACCTGCCGTTGGTCATGCAGGCCAACCGGGCGTTCCTCCGGCGCTCGGTGCGCTACCTGGTCAAACAGGGCATCACCCAATTCCTGGACATCGGTTCCGGTATTCCCACCGAGGGCAACGTGCACGAGGTTGCGCAAGTCGCCTGTCCCGAGTGCCGGGTTGTCTACGTGGATATCGACCCGGTGGCCGTCGCGCACAGCCGTGCCATGCTGGCCGGAAACCCGTTCGCCGACATCGTTCAGGCCGATCTGCGCGACGTGGCGGCGATCTTCGATGATTCCCGCGTCAGGCGGCTGCTCGACCTGAGCCAGCCCCTCGGCGTGCTCATGGTGGCGATGCTGCACTTCGTGACGAATGAGGCGGATCCGGCGAATGTCGTGGCTCAGTACCGCAAGATGATGCCGCCGGGGAGCTATCTCGCCGTTTCGCACGCTACCCACGAAGGTCGGCCGGAGGTAGCCGGGCCGCACACCGAGCTGTACCGGCGCGCTGGCGCGCCGTTGACCATGCGCTCGCGGCGAGAGATCGAGACGATCCTCGACGGATTCGAGCTGGTGGAGCCTGGCGTGGTATTCATGCCGCTGTGGCGCCCGGACTCGCCGGCCGACGTCGATGATCATCCGGAGCGGTTCACCGGTTATGCGGTAGTAGGCCGGCGACCATGACCGTGGCCGATCACGAGGCGTTCGCCCGGCGTTGGGCCGAG
>DATFDO010000150.1:0-11508 GCA_035252045.1 Pseudonocardiaceae bacterium | reverse complement strand
GGACGAGCCGGGCCGGGTCCGGGCCGACCACGCCCAGGGTGGCCGCGAACGCGCCTAACGGCAGGGCCCGCGCCGACGCAGTCGCCGCCGCCCACCGGGTCAGCACCCCACGCTTTTTGGCGAGCGCGAGCGCCTCCCGCGCCAGCCGGGTTTTACCGACTCCAGCCGCACCGGCCAGCACGACGCCCACTGGCCCGTCGCGGTGACAGGTCAGCCCGCTGATCACCCTCAGCTCTTCCGCGCGACCGGTCAGCGGCCACATTGCGGGCACCACCGAATGGTAAGGACCGCGCCGGGGTGGCGATTGTCAACCGGACGGGTTAACCCACAAATTTTTTAACCTTCGGCTAACCTTGCTCGGGCGAAGCGGTAACCACGCAGGTCGTAGCGTCAGCACTATGACGGCGCACCTTACCCCCGGGTCGGGCCGCGACAATGACGCTCCCCGGGCCTTGCCTCGGCCGCGAACTGGCGGCTATGACACCGCGCATCTGGGCGTCGGTGGCCTGGGTGTGCAACACGGCGAGTCGAACCCGGCTCGAATGCTTTCTGGGGTGCTGGTGCTGGTGATCCTGGCCATTGTCCTGGCCTTGATGCTGGCGTGGTGGCTGGTCTGAGTTACACCGGCCAGTCAGGTCGATAGGGGCGACGCCGCGCCTTCGGCCCGGGTAGATCCTGCGCGCCCCCGGCTGGCCGCTGCCAGCGGCGCGGCGATGTCCTCCAGCGACCGGCCCTCGGCGGCCACTCCGCAGACCACCGCGACCAACCCACCGGCGATCATCACGACGGCGCCGAGCAGGTATCCGAGGAAAAGCCTGAACGGTTGCGAGCCATCACCGATGAGCGCGCCATAGACCACTGGGCCCACCGCACCGAAGCACTGCGCGATGGCGAAGAAGACCGCGATCGCTTTCGCCCGGACCTCCAGCGGGAAGATCTCGCTGACGGTGAGATATGCCGCGCTGGCGCCTGCCGAGGCGAAGAAGAAGATCACACACCAGGAAACAGTCTGAGTCATCGCGGTGAGTAATCCCACGTTGAACAACCACGCGCTGATGGCCAGCAGGATTCCCGAACCGATGTAGGTGCCGGCGATCATGGTTTTGCGGCCGATCGTATCGAAGAACCGCCCGATGGTCAGCGGTCCGGCCAGGTTACCCACCGCGAAAGCGATGAGATAGATAGACGTCGATGTCGCCGGCACACCATAGAACTTCCCGAGCACTAGGGTGTAGGTGAAGAAGATCGCGTTGTACAGGAAGGACTGGCTGATCATCAGAGATGCGCCCAGTATCGCGCGGCTCGGGTACTCCCGGAACAGCACTCTGGTGAGCGCGAGATAGCCGATCTGGTCGGCCGGCCGCAGGTCGATCGCTTTGCTCTCATCGACCTTGGGCAGCGCTTTTCCGGATTGCGCCACCTCGTGTTCGATGTAGGAGATCGATTGCTCGGCGGCTTGCTCGCGGCCGTTCATGATCTGCCATCGGGGGCTTTCCGGTAGGTTGCGCCGTACCAGCAGGATCACCAGGCCCAGTACCGGTCCGATGAGAAAACCGATCCGCCAGCCCACGCTGGGTGTCAGCACGTTGAGCAGCACGAACGTACCCAGCGTGCCGAGGATCGCGCCTGCCCAATAGGTGCCATTGACGGC
The DNA here is from genome assembly GCA_035252045.1 of Pseudonocardiaceae bacterium. Classification (GTDB taxonomy): domain Bacteria; phylum Actinomycetota; class Actinomycetes; order Mycobacteriales; family Pseudonocardiaceae. The sequence continues at coordinate 9,857 of DATFDO010000150.1, read as the reverse complement.
TATGTCGACTCGCCCGCGGTAGCGAGCCGGGATCAGCTCGTCGATTGCGGAGTTGATTGCCGCGTATTCACCACCGATACCGGTTCCGGCGATGAATCGGGTGATGTACAAAAAGACAATCCAGGCAGTGCCGGTGCCCAAGGTCAGCGCGGTGAGACCGCTACCGACAAGGTAGACACCCAGCGTGATCATAAATAGGTTGCGGCGACCCAAGCGATCCGACATCCGGCCGAATACCAGCGCTCCGACGACCTCCCCGATCAGGTACACCGTCGCAATGAGGCCCACTTCGGTGGATGACAGGTTCAGCGTCTCGGGTTTGTTGAGTATGTCTCCGACGGCACTTGCGACTGTGATCTCGAGGCCGTCGAGAATCCACGCCACCCCTAACGCGATCACCATCCGGGTATGGAATGGCGACCAGGGCAACCGGTCAATCCGCGCCGGGATCAGGCTCCGCACCGGATCAGACGTTGTCAGCGGCGCGGTGCTCATCGGTGCCTCCTGGGCGGGCGCGGGATCCTGGGGTACCCCGCGCAACGCCTCGTCTAACGGGGCGGGCGGCGGTAGGCGTCCGAATGGTCGGGTTTGAGATCGATCATTGCCGGGAACTCCGGTGGCCAGTAGCTCCCGACTACGGGGGCATCTGGTCAAGGGATGGTGAAGTCATGGGTTTGATCATCGGCTTGCTGGTGTTGTGGGTTGCATTGGTCATCATCGGGTTCACCATTAAGGCTCTGTTGTGGCTGGCGATCGTGGGCCTGGTGCTGTTCGTCGCTACTAGCGTGTTCGGCGCGGTCCGCGGCCGCGCGCTGCGCTAGATACGCCTGAAACGAAGCCGGCCTGGCACCGACCAGGCCGGCTTCGTTCATGTCTGACACCTCGCCGTAGCGCTGCGGTTACTGCTTGCCGCCCATCCGCGGGTCAGCAGTACCGGTGAACATCCTTGCCGCTGCTCCGGAATGAGTGAAGGATTGATTGCATAAAGATACTTGTGTGGGGCATGCAGTGAAGGTGATTTGATGCCTGGTTCCCCGTCGGTGGCCGACGATCTCATGGTGTCCAGCCGGATCGGGACCGGGCTGGCCCGGCTGATCCGCCTGATCGAGCGTGCCGCGGTGGTGCGTGGCGATGACCTCGATCGGCCATCGTTCATGCTGCTCCATACGCTGGCCTGCGGCGGACCGTCGCGGGTCACCGGGCTCGCCGCAGCGGTGCACTCCGATCCCTCGACAGTGAGCAGGCAGGCAGCTCATCTCGTCGGTGTGGGATTGGTCGAGCGACGGGCCGATCCAGATGACGGGCGCGCCTCGCTGCTGGCCATCACTGATGCGGGCACCGCACTGCTGGAACGGGCCCGGCAACGTCGCAATGAACGGATCGCGGCGATCATCGAGCCCTGGGACCACGCTGAGCGCGAGCAGTTCGCCGAGTTGATCGATCGCTTCACCGCCGGTTACGAGGCGAGCTGGGGCGCCGACCGGCCGGACCCGGTTAGGCCCCGGGATCAGGTTTCAGCTCGCCGCTGAGCTCGTCAGCGTCGCGAGCCCGTTGCCAGGAGTTGCGAATCTCCTGTTCCGCCTCGGCGCGGCCGACCCAGTGCGCGCCTGCTACACCCTTGCCGGGCTCCAGCGCCTTGTACACCTGGAAAAAATGCTGAATCTCCAGCTTGTAGAACTCGTCGACATCGTCGATGTCGTGTAGATACGCCATCCGCGATTCCGCGGTGGGCACGCAGAGCACCTTGTCGTCGCCACCCTTCTCGTCGCGCATGCGGAACATGCCGATCGCCCGGCAGCAGATCAAGCAGCCCGGGAAGGTAGGTTCCTGCACCAGTACCAGCGCATCCAGCGGATCACCGTCCGCACCGAGGCTGTCCTCGACGAAGCCGTAGTCAGCGGGGTACTGGGTGGCCGTGAACAGCGTGCGATCCAACCGGATACGGCCGGTTCTGTGGTCCATCTCGTACTTGTTGCGCTGTCCCTTCGGGATCTCAACCGTCACATCGAATTCCACGCGCCCTCCCCTTTTCGTCCCCCGTCCAGTCTGGACCGCCCGCCTCCCTCGCGCAGTGGTTGATCAACCATCCGGGCACCGGAGGGACGGGACATGTCCGCCGCGCCCCGGCCGAGGGGGGCACGAGGCAGTGGGGTAGGAACGGCAGCGATGCGCGGACTCGGTGGCTGGTGGCAGATGCTGGGCCGCTACGGCAAGCGGGTCGCCGTCGTCGCTGCAGTCCTGCTGATCGCGGTAGCGACCGGGCTCGGCGTGGGCTTCGGCGTGACGGCGCTGACCCAACGGCTGGCCGAGGTGTCGGCGATGACAGCAGTGTCGGGCGTGGCACCACCCCCGCCGGTGGTGCCGCATCCGGCGCTACGCCCGGTCGCCGCCGACGGTCCGGCGCCGACTCCCACCGGCGTTGGTGCCGTCCTCGACCCACTGGTCGCGACCGGCGGGCTGGGCACGCTGTCCGGGCAGGTAGTCGACCCTGCGACCGGTGCCGTGCTGTGGCAGCGGCACCCGACCGATGCCCTGGTGCCCGGATCAACCGCCAAGCTGCTCACCACGTCGGCAGCGCTGCTCGCGCTGGATCACCAGCAACGGTTTCACACCACCGTGCTGGCCGGTCCGGACCCCGGCACCGTGGTGTTGCGCGGCGGCGGTGACCCGACACTGTCGGGGGCGGCCCAGGGCACCGAGACCGGATATCCAGGAGCGGCCCGGCTGGATGACCTGGTCAGCCAGGTCCGGGCGGCAGCGCCGGGTCCGATCCGCCGCGTGCTGGTCGATGTCAGCCGCTACACCGGCGACGCGCTGGCGCCGGGCTGGCTGCCGTCCGACGTGGCCGGCGGGTACATCGCGCCGATCGAACCGGTGATGCTCGACGGCGGCCGCGCGGATCCCCTCCAGGACATCTCGCCGCGAGCCGCGAAACCAGCGACCGCAGCGGCGGCCGAGTTGGCCCGCCGGCTGGGTGCCGACCCGGACACCGTCGCGCTCGGCGCCGCCGAACCGGGCGCCGCGGTACTCGGCGACGTATCGTCCCCGCCGGTGCAGGACCTAGTGGCCACCGCCCTGCGGCAATCGGACAACGTGCTCGCCGAGACGCTCGCCCGGGAGGTGGCCCGCAAGATTGGCGCGCAGCCATCGTTCGCCGGGGCGTCGCAGGCAGTGCTCACCGTGTTGGCCCACCACGGTTTCAACGTCAGCGGGGCCACCCTGGTCGATGGCAGCGGCCTGTCCACCAGCGACGCCGTCCCTGCGACGTTGCTCACCGCGCTGCTGGGCGCAGCCGCCGCGCCCGACCAGCCCGCCGCCCTCGGCGGCAATCAGACGACCGCGGGTAATCGGACCACCGCGGGCAGAGCTGGTACCACCGATGGGGTGAACCAGCCGACGAATGCAGCGTTACGGCCGCTGCTGGTGGGACTTCCGGTAGCCGGTGGCAGCGGCACCCTGGCCGACCGCTACCACGGCCCCTCGGCGGCCGGCCGGGGCTGGGTTCGAGCCAAGACCGGCACTCTGACCGGCGTCAATAGCCTCGCCGGCACGGTTTTGGACACCGACGGCAGGATGTTGGTCTTCGCTTTACTGTCCAATGGGCCCAACCCGGCCTCGGTCCGGCCGCGGTTGGACGCGCTGGCAGCCGAATTGAGGTCATGCGGCTGCCATTAAGCCGCGTTACCGTCGTGGTATGGGACAACCCGTGCTCGATACACCTCAGGCACCCAGGACCGGTCCAGCCGGTGCCCCCATTGACTGGGCGGTAGCCGCGGTCACCGCCCAACGGCTACTGCCGGCTGGTCCTGCGGTACCGCCTGAGAAGGCGGCGATGACGGTGCGGCGGCTCCGCGCGCAGTCGATCACTGCCGAGACGCATGTGCGGGAACTGACCGGGCTCGACGACGGCAAGGCGCCACCGGCCGCCGAGGTCGTGGATCGGCCCGGCTGGGTGGACGCGGCCACCGAGGGGCTGTGCCGGCTACTCGCCGACTACCGGATCCCGGATGGACGGGCCCGCCGCATGCTGTCCACCACCGCGGGCGTGCAGGTGGGCGTCGCGCTGGCGTTTTTAGCGTCGCGCGTGCTCGGCCAGTACGACCCCTTCGGTGGGCCATCCGAAGACCCGGGGCGGTTGTTGCTGGTGGCTCCCAACATCGTCACCGTGGGCCAGACCCTGGACGTCCCAGCTGATGAGTTCCAGATGTGGGTCTGCCTGCACGAAGCCACCCACCGGCTGCAGTTCAACGCCGTCCCGTGGCTACGCGAGCACTTCGCCACCCAGGTGCGGTCGTTCATGGCGGCCACCGAAGACCCGGACACGCTGGCCAAGATGGTCGGCCGGTTACCCGCGGCGCTGCGCGGCGCCCGGCGGGGCGAGGCATCGGATGCGCTGGGCATGCTGACCTTGCTGCAAAACCCCGAGCAGCGTGCGACGCTGGACCGGCTCATCGCACTGGCCACCCTGCTGGAGGGCCACGCCGACCATGTGATGGACGCCGTCGGGCCCGCGGTGGTGCCGTCAGTGCGGTTGATCCGGCAGCGGTTCACCGCCCGCCGGCAGGGCGGCACGCTCGCCGAGCGGGTGTTGCGTGCAGTGCTGGGCATCGATGCCAAGCTGCGCCAGTACGCCGAGGGCGCGGCGTTCACCCAGTACGTGGTGGATGCCGTCGGCATGGACCGGTTCAATACGGTGTGGACCTCACCGGAAACGCTGCCCACCCGCCCCGAGATCGCCGATCCAGCGGCCTGGCTGTATCGCATTGCTCCCTGAGGCCGCACCCCGACCCGGACCGGCACCCCGACCTGCACGTGGCGGTCGATCAGGTGCGCACCGCGGTCCGCCGGTTTCTGGCCGGCCACGAAGTCGGTCGGCGCGCAGGCACCGTCGCAGTGGCGTGTTCCGGTGGTGCTGACTCGCTGGCATTGGCCGCCGCGACCGTGAATTGCGCCGCCGCAGTGGGCCTGCCGGTGCACGGCCTGGTTGTCGACCACCAGTTGCAGGCCGGCTCAGCGCAGGTGGCGGACGCGGCCAGCACCCAGCTACGGCAGCTGGGGTGCGCGGCGGTACAGGTGCTGCCCGTCGTCGTGACCGCCACCGCCGGTTGCGGTGGGCTGGAAGCCGCCGCGCGCCGGGCCCGGTACCAGGCGTTGCGCGATGCCGCGCCGCCCGGAGCCCTGGTGCTGCTCGGTCACACCATGGACGACCAGGCTGAGACCGTATTGCTCGGGCTGGGCCGAGGATCGGGACCTCGGTCGGTGGCGGGCATGCGGGAGCTCGACTGGCCGTGGGGTCGGCCACTGCTCGGGATTCGCCGGGCCGTCACCGTCGCGGCCTGTGCCGCATTGGACCTGAAACCCTGGACCGACCCGCACAATGCCGACCCGCGCTTCCGGCGGGTCCGGTTGCGCACCGAGGTACTCCCGTTGCTGGAGGATGTGCTGGCCGGCGGGGTAGCCCAAGCCCTGGCACGCACCGCCCAGCAGCTGCGGGAGGACCTCGACGTGCTCGATGGGCAGGCCGGCGAGCTGCTCGCCGCTGCTCGCCGTGGTGCCGAACTGGACGTCGCGGCGCTGTCCCCCCAGCCGGCCGCGCTGCGCCGCCGTGTCCTGCGGCGCTGGCTGCTCGATGCGGGCGTGACCGAGCTGACCGACGCTCACCTGCGTGCGGCCGATGACCTCATCGGCCGCTGGTCAGGCCAGGGCCCGCTGCGCCTGCCAGGCACCCACGACCTCGCGCGCACCCAGGGCAGACTGCATGTCTCCTGACGGGAAAACGGGGGATGGCTTGTACCGGGGGGAGATCGCGTCGGTGCTGGTGACGGAAACGCAGATCCGGTGCCGCATCGGAGAGCTCGCGCAGCAGGTAGCCGCCGATTACCGCGCTGAACAAGGCGACGGTGATCTGCTGCTGGTGGGCGTGCTCAAGGGCGCGGTGATGTTCATGACCGACTTCGCCCGGGCCTTGCCCATCCCGGTCCAGCTGGAGTTCATGGCGGTGTCGTCCTACGGCTCGTCGACCTCGTCCTCAGGAGTGGTGCGCATCCTCAAGGACCTCGATCGCGACATCGCCGGGCGTCACGTGCTCGTGGTGGAGGACATCATCGACTCGGGGCTGACGCTGTCCTGGTTGCTGCGCAACCTGCTGACCCGCCGGCCGGCCACCTTGGAGGTCTGCACGCTGCTGCGCAAGCCGGACGCGGCCCAGATCGACGTGCCGGTGCGCTACATCGGCTTCGACATCCCCCAGGAGTTCGTCGTCGGCTACGGTCTGGATTACGGCGAGCGCTACCGTGATCTGCCCTACATCGGCACCCTGGCACCGGAGATCTACGCCGATTAGCGGTTATGTGGGCAGCTGCGCGTGGTGTATGCCGGAAAGATTGGTGCCTCGACTGGGCTGACGATGACTTGGGCCGACGATGATTGCCGAGCATGGGGCACCGACATTGGGGGAGGTTTACGCAGCTGGCGCGAGGTCGACTCCGGTTCATCATCCACCAACCGACAACCCGGGCTGCCGGGTAGGGTGGGGGCGACGGGAGTGCTCTGCTGTCCTGTGACGGTCCGCCAGCACTGTCTAACAGTCCAGCGCACGTAGCTCAGGAGGGTCGAGGCCACCGAGGGCCGTAGCCGAATGGATCGCAAGAAAATACTCCGCAACCCGCTGTTGTGGGTGGTAGCCGGGTTGCTGCTCTACTACGCCTTCGGCTTCCTGCTCGATGACACCCGGGGGTACAACCAGGTCACCACCTCACAGGCGCTGACGCAGCTCGCCGACCACAACGTCAAGCAGGCGACGTTGGAGGACAAGGAACAGCGGCTGCGGTTGACTTTGGACCATCCCATCCAGGGAGTCCCGGGCACCAAGGTGATGACGCAGTACCCGGAGCAGAGCACCGACCAGGTTACCCAGGCATTGCGCGACGCCCAGATCCCCAGCGGCTGGGACACCAAGGTCACCCAGCAGTCGCTGCTGTTCCAGGTACTGATCTACCTCATCCCACTGGGCCTGCTGTTGCTGGTGCTGCTGTGGATGATGAACAACGTCCAGGGCGGCGGTAACCGGGTCCTCAACTTCGGTAAGTCCAAGGCCAAACAGCTGTCCAAGGACATGCCCAAGACGACCTTCTCCGACGTCGCGGGCGTCGACGAAGCCGTCGAGGAACTCGAGGAGATCAAAGACTTCCTGGCCAACCCGAGCCGCTACCAGGCGCTCGGCGCCAAGATTCCCAAGGGTGTGCTGCTGTACGGCCCGCCCGGTACCGGCAAGACGCTGCTGGCGCGGGCGGTGGCCGGCGAGGCCGGGGTGCCGTTCTACTCCATCTCCGGGTCGGACTTCGTGGAGATGTTCGTCGGCGTCGGCGCCAGCCGGGTGCGTGACCTGTTCGAGCAGGCCAAGCAGAACGCCCCGTGCATCATCTTCGTCGACGAGATCGACGCGGTGGGCCGCCAGCGTGGCGCCGGCCTCGGCGGGGGGCACGACGAGCGCGAGCAGACGCTCAACCAGCTGCTGGTCGAGATGGACGGCTTCGACGCCCGCGGCGGCATCATCCTCATCGCCGCGACCAACCGGCCGGACATCCTCGACCCGGCGCTGCTGCGACCGGGCCGTTTCGACCGGCAGATCCCGGTGTCGGCGCCGGACATTCGCGGCCGCCGCGCGATCCTCGAGGTGCACTCCAAGGGCAAGCCGCTGGGCACCGACGTCGACCTCGACGGGCTGGCCAAGCGCACCGTCGGCTTCTCCGGAGCCGATCTGGCCAATGTCATCAACGAGTCTGCGCTGCTCACCGCCCGGGAAGGCGGCCAGCTGATCAATGGCGCCGCGTTGGAGGAAGCGGTCGACCGGGTGATCGGCGGCCCGCGCCGCAAGAACCGGATCATCTCCGAGCGTGAGAAGAAGATCACTGCCTACCACGAGGGCGGTCACGCGCTGGCCGCCTGGGCGATGCCGGACATCGACCCGGTCTACAAGCTCACGATCCTGCCTCGCGGGCGCACCGGCGGGCACGCGCTGGTGGTGCCCGAGGACGACAAGCAGATGATGACCCGCTCGGAGATGATCGCCCGGCTGGTGTTCGCGCTGGGTGGGCGCTCGGCCGAAGAGCTGGTCTTCCACGAGCCCACCACGGGGGCGTCCTCGGACATCGATCAGGCCACCAAGATCGCCCGCGCGATGGTCACCGAGTACGGCATGAGCGCGCGGCTGGGCGCGGTGCGCTACGGCCAGGAGCAGGGTGACCCGTTCCTCGGCCGCTCCGCGGGCCGCCAGCCCGACTACTCGCTGGAGGTCGCGCACGAGATCGACGAGGAAGTCCGGGCCTTGATCGAGGCCGCACACACCGAGGCCTGGGAGATCCTCAATACTTACCGCGACATCCTCGACGAGCTGGTCGTGGAGTTGCTGGAGCGCGAGACGCTGCAGCGTAAGGACCTCGAGCGGGTGTTCAGCAAGGTGGAGAAGCGGCCGCGGATCACCGCGTTCAACGACTTCGGCGGGCGGACCCCGTCGGACAAGCCGCCGATCAAGACGGCGGGCGAGCTGGCCAAGGAGCGCGGCGAGCCGTGGCCACCGGGCCAGCCCCGCCGCGACCCCACGCCGGTGGGTGTGGCGCCGGGAGGCGACGACCTGCCCGGTGGACCACCGCATCCCGCTCCGGGACATCCCGGCCCTAACGGCGCCGGCCCGCATGGCGGCTACCCAGCGGGGGTAGTCAACGGAGGGACCGCGCCAGGACAGCCCGTGCAGCCCGCGCCGTATTCGCCGCCCTACCCACCCCGGGGATCAGCCGGCGGTAGCTCTGGTCCGCCGAACTACGGTGCACCTCCCGGGTGGCGTCCAGCCACCGAGCCGCCCGCGCCGTCCTGGCGGCCGGGCCCACCCGGCGCTCGGTCGCCCCAGGACCCCCCGACCGACGATCAGCCGCCGGTCGGCTGAGCCGACGAATTGGACACCAGCCGGCTGAACCCGCACGTCGCTATGACCAGCATCGTCGATTCGGACCCGGACGTCGGGCCGCACCGGGTGTTCGATCGGGTCCGCGCCGAGGCGGCGGTGCGGGAGCTGCTGATCGCGTGCGGGGAGGACCCGGACCGGGAAGGCTTGCGGGAAACCCCGGCCCGGGTAGCGAGGGCGTACCAGGAGATGTTCGCCGGGCTGTTCGTCGACCCCGACACGGTGCTGGAGCGGACCTTCGACGAGGGCCACGACGAGCTGGTGCTGGTCCGGGACATCCCGATGTACAGCCAGTGCGAGCACCACCTGGTGCCGTTTCACGGCATGGCACATGTCGGCTACATCCCCAACGCGGCGGGCCGGGTCACCGGGTTGTCGAAGCTGGCCCGGCTGGTCGATCTGTATGCCCGCCGCCCGCAGGTACAGGAGCGGCTCACCTCGCAGGTCGCCGATGCGCTGGTGCGCCGGCTGCAGCCGCGGGGGGTGATCGTGGTCATCGAAGCCGAGCACCTGTGCATGGCGATGCGCGGCATCCGCAAACCCGGCTCGATCACCACCACCTCGGCGGTCCGCGGACTGTTCAAGACCAGCGCGTCGTCCCGCGGCGAGGCGCTGGAGTTGATGCGGCGGAGGTGAGCGGTGCACCCCGCGATTCCCGATCCCGGTCGCTGTGTGGTGATAGGCATCATCAACGCCACCCCGGACTCGTTCAGCGACGGGGGGCGCTACCTGGACCGCGACGATGCGGTGGCGCACGGTCTGGCGCTGCGCGCGCAAGGCGCTGACCTGATAGACGTCGGCGGCGAGTCCACCCGCCCGGGGGCCCGCCGCGTCGATGCACCCACCGAGATCGCCCGGGTGGTGCCGGTGATCCGGGAGCTGGCCGCCAGTGGCCTGC
>DATFDO010000149.1:0-16435 GCA_035252045.1 Pseudonocardiaceae bacterium | reverse complement strand
TGTCCGGCGCCGCGCTGCTCGCGTCGTCGGCCGCGACCAGGTGGGGGATCTTCCACGCCGGGATGCAGTCGGCCGATGATCCGAAGTACACCATTATCCCGCAACGCGACCGGAGCAAAGGCGAGCGATGAAACTGACGTCAAGACGCGGCTCTCGGCGGGTGGCGGCGGTGTGGGCAGCGCTGCGCATCGGGCTGGGCGTCGCCGCGCTGAAGAAACCGCGACTGGCGTCGCAGGCGTGGGTCGGCCCCGACGCCTCCCGCGGTCTCACGCCTGTCGTGCTCGGCCGGGCGGCTGGTGGACGTGACGTGGTGCTCGGCGCCGGCGCGGTGGCCTGCGCTCTCACCGGAGCCCCGTTGACCCCATGGGTGCTCGCTGGCGGCGGGGCCGATGCGGTGGACGCCGTGGCCACCTGGCTAGGCGGACCCGAGCTGCCGCTATGGCGGCGCACCCTGGTCACCGCAGTGTCCGCAGGTTCGGCGCTCACCGCGGTGTTCTTGGCCACCCAGGTCGACCGGCGACCGTCGCGGCTGCTGCGTGCCGGTCGCCGGTTGATCGCCGTGCGGCGCTCCCGGTGAGCAGACCCCGGCGGTATCAGTCCGCTCTGCCCAGGTAGCCACGAGGTGTCGGGCAGCGCGGTCAGTGCGGTACATCTCCGCTGGCCGACGTGGTCGCGGACGCGCTGCGCGTGGTGATCGTGCTCAGTGTCGTGGTGGCCTGCTCTACAGCTGGACGGATGCGCTGGCCTTCGTGGTCGTGGCAGCCGTGTTGTGGTGCCCCGGATCGCCGCGTTGACCCGTCCGGTCGACGTGGCCCTCGGTATCAGGATCTTCGGGGGCACCCGGCTCTGGCCGCCCTGTTCGCCAGTGCGCCAGTTCCGGACACTTGGGCTGAATTCAGCTTGAGCTCGACATGGGAGATGCCAGGGGAAAACGCCACGGATCGCCCTATTGCTCGCGGCTACGGCCTGCCTGCTGGCCGTGATGGTGGACTGGGCCACCGCAGACCTTCGCCGCTCCGGGAGCCCGATTGCGGCGATCCCCGAGGCGATGGTGGCTGCACCCGAGTAACCGAAGTAACCGAACCTGGCGTCTTCCGATGCCGAGCGGTGTCAGTTCTTGCCGCGGCCGGTCGCTGCATCTCGCATCTTGTCCACCACGGCGGCGGCCACCCCAGCTGTCTTGAGCATGCCTGGCTTGGGGGGAGTGTGCGGGTGCGGACGGGTAGGAGCCGCCGCCTTCTGCGCGATGGCCATCTTCTTGCCGAGCTCTTCGAGCTCGGAGGGGGCCAACTGTTGTGCGACCGGCCAGACCTCGCGCTCCTCGTAAGCAATGTGCTCGCGGGCATCGGCGATGACGCGCCGCAGCAAGATCTCGAATCCCGAATCGCCCGGCTCTAGCTTGTCCAATTCATGTAACACCCGCTTGGCTGCCTGCTCCTGCTCCAGCGCGGGGCCGGCGAGTTGGCGGCCTTCCTGGAACCAGTGCTGCACGCTCGGCCAGAAAAACTGCTCCTCGATCGCCTCATGGGCAGATTCCGCCATCACCAGTTCGGTGACGAGTTGCTTGCGCGCGGCGTTGTCCTCTGGAGTCGCCGACCGGCCACTGGCCGCGCCGCGCTCCAGCTCATCGAGCATCGCGAGCACCTTGACGTGGTCCTCGCGCAGCAGCGTGATCGCGTCCATGTCCACCCTTGTCTCGTTCCGCGTTCCGTCGCGGATCGGTTTCCCGTGCGCGGCGCAGTCAAACCCGGACGAACAACCGGCGTAACGGTCCCGTAACGAACCGCTCGCCTAGGTGCGGCCGAGGCCCTGTGGGGTAGCCGTATTCATCGGCGCCGTGATGTGTGCCGGCGCCTGCTCGCACAACCTAGGAGAGGTTTTGAACACGAAACGACGCACAGTAGCGCGGATGGGTTTGGCCGCTGTCGCCGCGTCGTCGGCGCTGATCCTCGGCGCTTGCGGTGGTGGAAATGGCGTAGAAGGCCAGCAGAGCCAGCAGAGCCAGCAGAGCCAGCAGAGCCAGCAGAATGGAAACGCGCCGGGCGGCAACTCCAATGCAGTTGCCAGTAGCTGCGCCGCCGCCGGTCAGATTGTCGACAACGCGCAGTCCTTCACCGGCAAGCAGGTCACGTTCACCGGGACGGTCGCGCAGGTTGTCGGCCCGCATGCCTTCACCGTTGCCGCCAATGGCAACAACAACGGCGGCATCCTGGGCGGCAACAACAGCAACAACGCCCAGGGCAACGGGACGCAAACCCTGCTGGCCGTGGACAAGGAGAACACGTCGCTGACCCCGGGCTCTCCCGTGCAGGTCACCGGCACATTGCAGCCCACCTTCGACACCAACCAGGCGCAAACCTTCACCGGAGGCAACCTCGACCAGGCGGCCTTCACCGCCTACAACGGCAAGCCCTATGTTCAGGCCGTGGTTGCGGGACCCGTTAGCGCCAACCTGACCAACAGCAATCAAGGCGGCGTCCTGGGTGGTAGCAATAACGGCAGTGGTTGCGCCGCGGCCAGCGAGGTCCTGAACAACACTCAGTCCTACACCGGCCAGCAGGTCACGGTTACCGGGACGGTCGCGCAGGTCGTCGGCCCGCACGCCTTCACCGTTGCCGCCACTGGCAACAACACCGCCCAGGGCAACGGGACGCAAACCCTGCTGGCCGTGGACAAGGAGAACACGTCGCTGACTCCGGGTTCACCCGTGGAGGTCACCGGCACGTTGCAGCCCACCTTCGACACCAACCAGGCGCAAACCTTCACCGGAGGCAACCTCGACCAGGCGGCCTTCACCGCCTACCACGGCAAGCCCTACGTTCAGGCCGTTTTCGCTGGGCCGGTCAGCGCCAACCTGGCGAACAACAGCCAAGGTCGCTGACGCCGGACGCAACGCGACTGCAACCGCTAGGGTGTGCCGCCAAGTCGGCGGCACACCCGGCATCGCAGTGGGTGCGTAGTCACTCCTCGTGACGCGTCGCGAGCAGCAGTGGGCGGGTAGCCGCCCGAAGACCGGCTTCGCCGACTCCGTGATCAGGAATTCCGACTGGTGGCACGGACACAGGCTGATGTGGTTCTGCGAGTCGTACAGCGAGGCGGGGCATCCCAGGTGCGTGCACACTGCGCTGCCCGGCCGCCATACGCTGACCGCCGGCTACCCCAAGTCGGTCGCCGCCGTTACCCTGCCCGACACAACGCCGGTCGGCCTGCGCCTGACCGACCTCAAGACGCCGATCCGCGCCGGCCTCACCTATCCGGTCGTGTTCACCTTCGCCCGAGCCGGTGAGCTGCGGCTGCGGCTGTGGGTTGACAACCCGGACCAACCCCGCGAGGACTGCCCGCTGCCTGCGAACGGGAGACCTCCGCAGGTCTTCACCGCACCGATCGGTCAAGCGCCGGTACCGCCGCCAGGCTACTCCAGCATCGACGAACAAATGCCCCGGTTGATCGGGCTCAGCGCACAGATCGACGATAAGGACGGCACGTTCGACAAGGTCGTGCTGGCGGTTTCGACCGGGCAGCGAGCTACCGCTGGCCAGCATCGAGGAAAGCGACGCCGGCAAGATCCGCCAGCCCGACTCCAACGACCTGGTCCAGCTCGCCGGAAACCAAGCCTGCGCGCGTTACCGTCTCCCGGCCTTGCTGGGTGAGCCCCCTCTGATCGGCGACGTCGCCCCAGCGCCGGCCGACCTGCCTTCCGTCGCTGAGCTTCGGGTCCTGGGCTCCTCCCGGGGCGAGACCGTTCTCGGGATCGGCGTCAAGGGCGAGGGCGATCTCGCTGTCCAGGTGGACAACATCGACGCCCGGACCATCATCCGGATTAAGCATCCGCCGCACGCACCCGCAGACCAACGCGAGTGCGGCAGCGTCCTGTTCGTCAGGCCGGATACCGGACCGGACGGTGAAGCCTCCGGAATCGAGGCCAAGGGCACAACTGCGACGTTGCTCGCGACTTTGCGGCCTTGGCGGAAAACCGGGCGGATGCCGGCTACGACACACCGACCGGGTATTCCTGCCGGATCCAGAAACGGGAGGAGAACCCGACGGTGATCGTCGACTACCTCTGCCGCCGGGCGCAGGAGCAGGTGACCTTCACCGTCAGCTGTCGCCTGGCTCGCCGGAGGGCTCGCGAGGTATTAGCACCGACTCGATAGTCTTGCGGTACAGGGAGGCGTCGGTGTCGTGCCTGGTGTAAAGCTCGCACTGGATGCAGGGCACCCCTCCGAGGGCATCGAGCGATGGAGCTGGCCCACAGTCCCCATACCCGTACCGCCGCATCCTTGGCGACCTCGACCGGTTGATTGGTGACCACCGGCAGCTTGTCTTCGCGGTGCCCACAGGCTTGCCCCTCCCGCCAGCCTCATCCCGACCCGACACGGAGACATATCGGGGTCAGGAGCCGGTGCACAACCCTGATTTGGCTCCATGTCGGCGCGTTGGGGTACCTGAGATTTGTGATCGCTAATCCGCGGTGGTGGGCCAGAAGTAGGGCAGCTCGCGATCGGCGTCGGGGAACAGCGGCTGGTAGTACTCCGGGTTTTTGCGCACCAACGCGGCCTGATGGCTGCGGTGCAGGCGCTGGTCGCCCAGCCAGGCCGGCAAGTTGCCCGCCCGAGCCAGCTCGGTCTGGCCGCGTGGTGAAGGTAGGCCGGCCTCGGCGAGATCGGTCAGGATGGTCGCTGCGCAGGTGTCGGCGCACCCGCGGCGCACCCATTCGTCGCACACCGCCAACCCGTAGGCCGCGACGGCTTCGGGGTGGCCCATCCACATCCGCACCGCGGGATGGCGCTGCCAGCCATACGTCGCGCGGGTCACAGCCCGCAAGACCTGGAGAGCTTCGACGCGCTGCTTGCCCAGCCGCCGATCGTCCAGGACCGCTGCGCTGGCGACGAAATCCGGGTAGGGCAGGAAGGTCTGCACTATGGCAGGCTTCCCCGGATCCCGACCGGCTAGCGCGCGGTCAGCCGTGCAGTTCGCCGGCGACCAGTGTGCGCCATTAAGCGGCGGAACGGCCTGCACGAGCTGATCGTCGTCGTGGGGCTCAGGCTGGACGCCCGCCGACTGCGGCTGCACTGTGCCGAGGCAACCGGCGCCTCCAGCAGATCGCTACCAGATACAGCGCAGCTGTCCACCGGTAAAGTCAGCTGGGGTGGACTTCGAGTCGGTGGCCGACGAGCTCTATGCACTGCCGCGCGAAGATTTCACGGCCGCCCGCAACGCCGCCGCGAAACAGGCCCGCGAGCAGGGCCACCGCGAGCTGGCCGAACAGATCGGTACGCTGCGCCGGCCGTCCACCGCGGCATGGGTGGCCAACCTGCTGGCCCGGGAACAGCCCAGCGAGATCCGCGCGCTGGTCGAGTTGGGCGACGGACTGCGCGAGGCGCAGCACCGGTTACAGGGCGAGGAGCTGCGGCGGCTGTCGTCGCAGCGTCACCAGCTGGTGCACGGTCTGGTCCAGCAGGCGCAGGCGTTGGCTCGCGCGGCTGGGCACCCGGCCGGCGAGGCGGTCAGCCGCGAGTTGAGCAATACCTTCACGGCCGCGGTCAACAGCTCTGCGGCGGCACAGGCGCTGGCCAGCGGGCGGCTCACCTCGGCTCTGGATCCCGCCGACGCGGCCGCCGAACTGTTCGCCACTGCCGGTAGCGCTCAGACCAGCGAACAGGTACCGGATGGCGACGCTCGCGGTCAGGACCGCCTGCGACAGGACTTGGCACGCCTACGCCGGGAGGCGGATGACGCCGATGCTGCCTGCGACGCGGCGCAGCGCGCGCTGACCGATGCCGATCAGGCGGCGCGCGACGCAGCCACGGCGTTGCAGGACTTACGGGCGCGCCTGGAGGCCGCCGAGCAGGCCGAGCATGACATGCGCCGCCGGACCCACTCGGCGCGACAGGCTTTCGAATCAGCTGACCGTGCAGCTCGGGAGGTCCGGCGCCGGCTGCACGATGTGCAACGCCGGCTCGACCAGCGCGGCAGCGGGTGAGAAATGGGCACCATCGGGGTATTCAGCGCGAGGAGGTGAACCGCGATGGCACGGGCTATCTGGAGCGGATCGATCAATTTCGGGTTGGTGTCGATTCCGGTCGGGCTGTACAGCGCGACTGACGATCACACCATCCACTTCCATCAGTTCCAGCGGGGCACCGCCGACCGCATCCGTTACCAGCGGATCAACGAGCGGACTGGAAAGGAGGTCGACTACGCCGACATCGTCAAGGGCGCGGACGTCGGCGGCGGTGACTACGTAATTGTCGAGCCCGACGAGCTCGACGCCATCGCCCCCGGCCGCTCGCGCAGCATCGATATCACCAGCTTCGTCGACCTGGACGAGATCGATCCGGTGCACTTCCAGAAGACCTACTGGCTTGCCCCCGCCGGCGAGCAGTACACCCGGCCCTACGCTCTGCTCCTGGAGGCCATGGCGCGGACCAACCGCGCCGGTGTCGCCACCTTCGTCATGCGCGGCAAGGAGTACCTCACCGCGATACGCGCCGATGAGGGCGTGCTCGCGCTGCACACACTGTTCTTCGCCGATGAGATCCGCAACCCGGCTGACGAGCTTGACAACCTCCCGGGCCGCAAACCGGCGAGCGGCAAGGAGCTCGACATGGCCAAGACCTTGATTGAGTCGATGAGTGGGCCATGGCAACCCCAGGACTACCACGACACCTACACCGAGCGGGTGGAGCGGCTCATCGACGACAAGCGCCGCGGTCGCGAGATCGTCACCGAAGCCGAGCCACCCGAGCCCACTGAGATGTCGGACCTGCTCGAAGCACTGCAGCGCAGCATCTCCTCGGTGAAGCAGAAGGCATCTTGATCATCAGGACCAGACCGGGGCCAGCGGGCTGGTGTCCGGTTCGTCGCTGACCCCTCCGCTGAGCACGCAGACACTGCATCTCACGCGCAACCAAACGCCGTGACGTCGCACCGACCGCCGCAGTGGCTTGGCGGTCAGCGGGTAATGTTGGCAGCGGCAGCGGACTGCGCAGTCGAGGCGCCCCGTGACCGGGGAGGTGGTGGGGTGGCTCCAGAGCTGCCGGGGGTGCTCGCGTGGCTGGTTCCGATCCTCGACTCGTACGGTTACCTGGCGGTATTCGGATTCTTGTTCATCGAAAGCTTCGGCGCGCCGGTTCCCGGCCAGACCATGCTGATGGCCGCTGGGGTGTTTGCCGGAGCCGGCAGGCTCAATGTCTTCGGGATCGCGATACTGGGGTTCCTCGCCGCCGTCGCCGGTGACAACGTCGGGTACTTGATCGGGCACTACGGTGGTCGGCGGCTGGTGCTTCGCTTCGGCCGCTACATCTTCGTGACCGAAAAGCGCTTGACAAAGGCTGAAGACTTTTTCGCACGCCACGGTGGAAAGGTCGTCGGCGTTGCGCGGTTCATCGACGGACTGCGCCAGCTCAATGGCGTGGTGGCCGGCATCGCCGGAATGCCGTGGCAGCGGTTTCTGGCTTTCAACGCGTTGGGTGCGGCCGCATGGGTCACGGTGTGGACCTGCGTCGGGTACCTCGCCGGCGGCCACCTTGGCGAGATCTACCAGCAGGCCTCCCGCTACGAGGTAGTGCTGCTCGTGCTGATCGGCGTCATCATCCTCGCCGTGGTAGCGCGCTGGTGGTGGCGACGACAGCGCCGGAGTCCCGCGGCTACTCGGCCAGGGCAGTGAGGGCGTCTGCGAGGGTAGGGTAGGTGTCGAACCGCTCCAGCAAGCCGGTCACCTCCAACGGGCGCGCCACCGCGCGGGTGGCCAGGCCGGCGAGGTGCAGGTGCATTCCCGGGACCTGCTGGGCGATTTCACGCGCCTCGAGCAGGCAATTCAAGCCGCTGGACCCGAGAAAGCACACCGCTTGCAGGTCCACTATCACATGCACTGGATTGGCGACGAATTGCTCGCGCAGGCAAGCCCCGAGCAGCGGGGCAGTCAGCGCGTCCAACTCCCCATCCACGGCTAGCACACATACCCCGTTGGCCCGTTGCTGCACAACCAACCCGAGCAGGTCGGTACCGACGCGTACCGCCAGGTCGGGCGGGTCGGTTGGAGAATCAGCGGTGGACGGGCCTACCCGCTCATCCCGAGGGTCGTTCGCGGTCGCCACCGGTCCGCTCCTCCACGTTCACCCCGCCCACAGCCATCGACATCGGGCTCCACCGAGCACGCGCGCTGTACGCGTGTTCTCCAAGCCTAGGCCAGCCTGCTGCGTTCGGCCCCGCGGCGTCGGGTGAATCGCCGCGCCAGCAGCGGCGGTGGACGGTATGGCTCAGCCGGCGACTCGGAGGGCGCCGAAGAGGGCCTCCTTCTCCTCGGCCGGCCCAGCTGCGAAGTACAGCGCGTTCGCGTCGCCGAGGCTTTCTCCGTTGCCGAACAGAATGTTCCAGATACCGTCGATTTCGACCGGTGCACCGTCCTGATCGCGCAGGTAGTCGACGAATTTGCCGGTTGAGTCGTCGAATGCGGCGATCCGTCCGGATCCGCCGAAGTTGCCCACCAGAAGCTTGCCCCCCATTGGGCCGAAGCTTGACGGAGCCAGCGCCACTCCCCACGGTGCGTTGAGCCTGCCGTCGTCAGCGAATACCCGGACCAAGGCGCCGGTGGAGGTGAATTCGGCCAGCTTGCCCTTGTCCGGGTGGCCTTCAGTGGTCTTCTCCTGCTCCTTGTTCAGCGAGTCCTCTTCGCCGGCGTCGAACGCCGGGCCGCCGGGCTCTGGCTTGTCGGGCGCTTTGGAGATCACATAGCTCACCAGCACCCGATCACCGATGGTGGTGACGTTCCACGGAACCGGGTCGCCGGCCTTGGCCTTCTTGCCCTTGGCCGCGTCGGCCGGGTCGACGGGGTCCCCGGTGGCGAACGGGTTGGCGAAACCCTGGGTCGGCACCAGTTTCCAGCTCTTGTCGAACTGGCGGATCTGCGGATCGGTACCGAAATCCGCAGCCCAGAGCGTGTCGAAACTGCCCTGCTTGAGGGCCACCCCGAAGAACTTCATTCCTTGCGGGTCCCCGTTGAACATCTCCTGGCTCGGGCCGTTGACCCGAACGACCTTGCCGTCGGGACCGCGCTCGCCCCAGGCGGCGATGCGTCCGGAATCGGTGGCGAAGATGAACCGCGCCGAACCGCCCACCATCACCGTGCGGCCGTCGGCCTGCGCCGGCTGGTTGGTGACGACAAACTTGTCGGAGGTGATGTCGGCCCCGTTGAAGGCCACCCCGGTGGCCTTGCCGATGGACGTCTCTTCCACGCTGGTGTCGGTGCCGGGGATGGTCACCACCTTGAGCGGATCCTGGTGCAGCTCGCGCATCTTCTGATCGGCCGACGTGGTGACATCGCCGACGAACTCATAGGACGCGTTGCCGGCCGCGACCCAGAAATGTCCACCCGCGCCTTTCGGGCGGATCGCGATACCCCACGCGTTGACCATGTCGGGAATGGTGAAGCGTGCCCGGTACGCCTCGGAATTGGCCGCCAGATTGACCTGGCGGTAGTGATTGTCCGGCGACGGTGCGGGGCCGGAGCTGGTAGCTGCGCTGCTGCAGGCAGCTACCGTGATGCAGGCAGCAAGGCCCGCCACGCCTCGATGGAACGCCCCGACACGTCCGCGCAGCAGCATAACGGCTCCAAAGTAGACCAGGGCGAAAGTGGGGTAAGGGTAGGCTTGGTTACCCAAAAGAATCAAGAGGAGAAAGAGTAATCAACCGAGCACGGCCCGCGGTGCCAACCGGCGAGGGGCGGGCCGGGCTGCTGAGTGCCGGTACGGCGTTCCACCCTGCTGCGCCGGTGGAGTGAAGGGTCTGGGCTTACGACCTGAAACCTGTATTCTTCCCCAGTTCCACTACCCTGAGGAGGCTCCTGGTGACGCACAATGACGGCGCGGCGTCGTAGGAAGTCGGGCTCTGGGCCCTCTGCCACTGCATTGATCGCGTGGGTCGGGGGCCCCCGAATGGCCCTCAACGACCCCGCCGCAACGCCAGTCCCCGTCATCGACGAAGTCGAAGATCGGGTCGTCGGTGGCCGAGCGATCCTGTTCGGCCGCGCCTGCGGTCTGGCCGCGGGGACCTTACTGGCCTGCGGCTCGGTGTTGGTCGGCGCGACGCACGTCGGCGATGGTCCGCTCGCTACCGACAGCGCCTCTCTGCGCAAGCCCTCCCCGATCACGCCGGGCACCACCACGAGTGATCCAGCGGAATTGCGCGCAGACGCACCGGCCGAGCCGGCGGCCGCAGCGCCGGACCCGGTTCGCGCACAGGCGGTCGCGGATCCAAGCCCGCTAGTGACACCTCGGCTCGGGCGAGTTCGCCGCAACGCCCCCATGTCGGTAGACATGCCCGTCGATGCGCAAGCCCAGCACCCGGTCATCGCACCGCGACCGCGAAACGCATCGCCGTCAAGTCCAGATCGCGCTCCAACTGCTCCGATTGCACCGATCAGTCCGGTACTGGACCCCGCCACCAGGGATGTAGGCCGGGTCGCGCCAGTAGGCGACATATTGGCTCCGACAAATCCCAGTGTGGACAGTGCTGAGGTAGACAGTGCTGATGTGGACAGTGCTGACAGCCGCATTTCCTCGCCACTTAATAAACAGGCGTCCCCTCGCCGCGATGAGCGCACTACGCTCGGTGTTGCCAAGACTGTCAATACAGTTGTCGCACCACTCGACAACGCCATTCAACCGGTCACCAAGCAACCGCTCATTCAGCCGGCTACCCAACCGGCGCTGGCAATGCTGAACTCATTGCTGCCGATCGGCTGACGTCTGTCGACCGCTCACGGTTGTTGGGTCAGTCCCAGCGCCGGGCCAACAGGAGCACTGCCTGGTCATAGATTCCTTGCGCCTCAGCGGGGAGTTCATCGCGTACAACCAGCGTCTCCAGCACCGCAAACAGATCAGCGATGACGTCGCGCTCGCTGGTGTTGAGCTGATCAGAACGGATCTTCGCCTGCGCCAGTCTCGGCGCAGCGGATTTTGCCGAGGTGGTCACTTGGCGGTTGACGCCCTGTATGAGCAGCATATCCTCCGCCTTTCGAACTCTCCTGCTGCGAGCATCGCGCCAACCGCAGGTAGGCGGTGTCCATCACCGCTTCCTGCGAGGGATATACCCACTTGCACGGGACAGCCAAACCCCCGCCAAACCGCGGCTAATCCGTCCGCTAAATCATGCGGTCGACTTCGTCTGGCGCTGCGGGCAGTGGGGGTAATCACCTGGCGGGTCTGCCGCCCGGATAGCATCGACAGCACCGACAACGTCAATCGCCATCGCTGTATCACCGAGGAGCTCTCGTGGTTGCGCCGTCCTCACCCGTCCAGCCCGCCGTGCGCGTAACGGTGCCGGCTGGGACGACCGCCGGAGCGGCGCTGCGCGACGGGGGAGCACCCACCAGCGGACCCGACGCCACTGTGGTCGCGCGGGACGCGGGGGGTGTGCTGCGTGACCTCGCCTGGGTGCCTGACGTCGACACCGAGGTCGAGGCCGTCGCAGCCGGCAGCCCCGACGGGCGCAACGTCATCCGGCACTCGTGTGCGCACGTGCTCGCCCAAGCCGTTCAGCAGCACTATCCCGATGCCAAGCTCGGCATCGGTCCACCCGTCACCGACGGTTTCTACTACGACTTCGACGTCGAACGGCCATTCACCCCCGAAGACCTGGGGGACCTCGAGAAGACCATGCGCAAGATCATCAAATCTGGTCAGCGATTTTCGCGGCGCGTGTTCGGATCGGTGAGCGAGGCCAAAGAGGAACTGGCGGAAGAACCGTACAAGCTCGAACTGATCGATCTCAAGAGTGCCGGGCCGGACGCCGGGCTCGACTCCGATGAGGTCATGGAGGTCGGTGCCGGGGATCTGACGATCTACGACAACGTTCATCCGCACACCGGTGACACCGTCTGGAGCGACTTGTGCCGGGGCCCGCACGTGCCGACCACCCGGTACATCCCAGCGTTCAAGCTGATGCGGACCGCGGCCGCGTACTGGCGGGGTAGTGAGCGAAACCCGCAGCTGCAGCGGATCTACGGCACGGCGTGGGAATCAACCGAGGCCCTGGAGCGGCATCTGGAGTTACTCGCCGAGGCGCAGCGCCGCGACCACCGCAAACTCGGCGTCGAGCTGGACCTGTTCAGCTTCCCCGACGAGATCGGTTCGGGGCTGCCCGTGTTCCATCCGCGCGGTGGCACCGTACGCCGCGTCATGGAGGACTACTCCCGGCGCCGGCACGAGGAGGCCGGCTACGAGTTCGTCAACTCGCCCCATATCACCAAGGGTGAGCTGTTCGAGACATCCGGGCATCTGGATTGGTACGCAGATGCCATGTTCCCTGCGATGCATCTCGACGCGGAACTGGCGGCCGACGGCACGGTCCGCAAGCCTGGCCAGGACTACTACCTCAAGCCGATGAACTGCCCGTTCCACAACCTGATCTACCGCTCCCGGGGACGGTCCTACCGAGAACTGCCCATGCGGCTGTTCGAATTCGGGTCGGTATACCGGTACGAGAAGTCTGGCGTGGTCCACGGCCTGACCCGGGTGCGCGGGATGACCCAAGACGATGCGCACATTTATTGCACTCCCGAGCAGCTGCAGGCCGAGATCCGCTCGCTGTTGACCTTCGTACTCGAGCTACTGCGCGACTTCGGGCTGGACGACTTCTACCTGGAGCTGTCCACCCGTGACGACGAAAAATATGTCGGCAGTGACGAGCAATGGGAAGAGGCGACCGATGCGCTGCGCCAAGCCGCCGAAGCTAGTGGGCTGGCGCTGGTGCTCGACCCCGGTGGCGCGGCCTTCTATGCACCCAAGATTTCCGTGCAGGTCAAAGACGCGCTGGGCCGCACCTGGCAGCTGTCCACGATCCAGGTCGACCTCCAGGAGCCGGAGCTTTTCGAGCTCGAATACACCGCGAAGGACGGTTCCCGGCAGCGTCCGTATATGATCCACCGGGCCCTATTCGGGTCGATCGAGCGATTTTTCGGGATACTTACCGAGCACTATGCAGGCGCATTTCCGGCCTGGCTGGCGCCGGTGCAAGTGGTCGGGATTCCGATCGCCGACGAGCACGTCGAGCACTTGCATCAGGTCGCCAAGGCGCTGCGGACGCGAGGTATCCGCGTCGAGGTCGATGCCTCGGACGAGCGGATGCAAAAGAAGATCCGGACCCATACCACGCAGAAGGTGCCATTCCTGCTGCTCGCCGGGAGTAAGGATGTCGAGGCCGGCGCGGTGTCGTTCCGGTTCCGCGACGGCAGCCAGATCAACGGGGTAGCAATCGAGGATGCGGTCAGCGCCATCACCGGCTGGGTGGCCCGGCGGGAGAACCGCTCGCCCAGTGCTGCGGAGCTGCCGATAGGACCGTCGTGACCCAGGAGGGGGCTGGGGCACCGGATGCCTGGCAGCGACTGTGGACGCCGCACCGGATGGCTTATATCAAGCAGGAGGGCAAGGCCGGACCGCACGCCGGTGATAAGCCGTGCCCGTTTTGCCGGATCGTCACCATGGACGATGCCGAGGCGCTGGTGATCGCCCGGGGCGCCACCGTCTACGCGGTGCTCAACCTCTATCCCTACAATCCCGGCCATCTGATGGTGGTGCCCTACCGGCATGTTGCCGACTACCCGGACCTGACCACCCAAGAGACCACTGAACTGGCCACCTTCACCCAGCAGGCCATGCTCGCCGCCCGTCGCGCATCCGCCCCGCATGGCTTCAACATCGGGATCAATCAGGGTTCCATCGCCGGGGCCGGTATCGCCGCGCATCTACACCAGCACGTGGTACCACGGTGGGGCGGCGACGCGAACTTCATGCCAGTTGTGGGCGGCACCAAGGTGCTACCCCAATTGCTGGCCGAGACTCATACGCTGTTGGTGGAGGCATGGAAACAAGTGTCCTGAACTCGCCGCTGCCGGTGCGCTGGTGGTGGCGGTAGTCGCGCGATGCTCAACATCTTCGCCCGTGCGTCGGTCTCCCGGTTCATCGAACCGGTGGGTATCCGTTTGGTCCGGGCCGGTATCGGACCCGACACCATCACGATCATCGGTACGGTCGGGACGGTCGCGGCTGCGCTGGGACTGTTCCCCTTCGGCTACCTGCTCGCCGGGACCATCGTCATCACTCTGTTCGTGCTACTCGACGTGCTCGACGGCGCGGTTGCCAGGGCTCGCGGATCCGGTACTCCCTGGGGGACCGTGCTGGATGCTACCTGCGATCGCATCGCCGACGGGGCGTTATTCGCCGGGCTGACCTGGTGGTGCTTTGTGGTTGCCGACGATCGGCCGCTGGCCGTGGCGGCGTTGCTGTGCCTGGTGAGTGCTCAGGTCATCTCCTACATCAAGGCCCGGGCGGAAGCCACCGGGCTGCGCGGAGATGGCGGGATGGTCGAGCGTGCGGAGCGCTACATCATCACTTTGCTGGGCGCCGGCCTGACCGGCCTTGGTGTCCCCTTTGCCCTCGATGTCGCGTTGTGGCTGGTTGCCGGCTTACAAGTGGTGACCGTAATCCAGCGGATGGCGGCCGTGCGGCGCAGCGCATGGGATCGCGAGGCCAGGTGAGATCACTCGCTGACGGTATCGATGCTCGGACCCGGCGAGCGGTCCTCGGTATCAATGCTCGGACCCGGCGAGCGGTCCTCGGTGGTTATGAGGCCGGATGGCGGTTGCTGCACTTCGTTCCGGAGGAACTGACCACCCGAGCTTTCCGGGCCGTCGCGGACCTGGCCGCCCGTCGAGACGGCCCCGGCGCCCGCCAGCTCCGGCGAAACCTGACCCGGGTGGTGCCGGACGCCGATCGCGCCGAACTCGACGCGCTGGTTCGGGGTGGCCTGCGCTCCTATGCCCGGTACTGGCAAGAGGTCTTCCTGCTGCCGTGGGCTGACCACGCCGCGTTGGTGAGCCGGTTGGATAGCGCGTTCGACGGAGTGGAGCATCTCAACAGCGCACTGAGTGCCGGCCGTGGAGTCGTGGTGGTGCTGCCGCACACCGGCAACTGGGACATGGCCGGATTGTGGTTGGTCCGGCGGCACGGAACGTTCAGCACGGTAGTGGAGCGCCTGGCGCCCGAGGAGCTCTACCAGCGCTTTGTCGAATACCGTGCCGCACTGGGCTTCGACGTCATCCCGCTGACCGGGGCGGGTAATCCGATCCCACGGCTGCTGCGCCGGCTTCGTGCCGGAGGGGTGGTATGCCTGCTCGGCGATCGGGACCTCACCGGCGCTGGGACGACCGTGGAATTCTTCGGCGCCGCCGCCCGGATGCCCCTGGGACCGGCCCGGCTGGCCGCCGCTACCGGGGCCACGCTGCTCGTGCTCGGCTCCTGGTTCACCGCAGACGGCTGGGGTTTGCGCATTCATCCGCCGGTACCCGTGCCGGACCGGACAGCGGTGCACCGCGCCACCCAGACGGTGGCGGACTGTTTCGCCATGGACATCGCGGCGCATCCGCAAGACTGGCACATGCTGCAACCGTTGTGGATCGACGATCTGCCCGCCACCCTCCTTCGCGATGCGGGATAGCAGGGCGCTTGGTGAGAATCGGGATGGTCTGCCCGTACTCCCTGTCTGCGCCGGGCGGGGTGCAGGCGCACGTGCTTGGCCTGGCCAGGGGATTGCGCGGCCACGGCCACCAGGTGGAGGTTCTCGCCCCGGTCGGGGGCAACAACACGATGGGCTCGTTGCCGGAGTTCGTCACTCCAGCGGGGCGGGGCATCCGGGTGCCTTACAACGGATCGGTCGTGCCCCTGGCGTTCGGTCCGGTTGCCGCCAACCGGGCCCGGCGTTGGATGCATGACCATGACTTCGACGTGTTACACCTGCACGAGCCGGTCGCACCGAGCCTGTCGTTGATCGTCTTGGCGCTTGCCGAGGTGCCCGTCGTGGCGACCTTTCACTTCGCGACCACCCGGTCGCGGGCGCTGGCAGCAGCACAGGGACTGCTCCAACCGACCATGGAGAAGATCACCGCGCGGATCGCGGTGTCGTCGCTGGCTCGGCGGGTGCACGTCGAGTACCTCGGCGGGGACGCGGTGGAGATTCCCAACGGGGTCGACGTCGCCTCGCTCTCCGCGGCGCGACCACTGGCCGGGTATCCGAGGAGCGGGGGCACGATCGGGTTCGTGGGGCGCTTCGATGAACCGCGCAAGGGCATGCCGGTGTTGCTGGCAGCCCTGCGAACACTGATCCAGACACGACCCGCGCTGCGCCTGCTAGTGGTTGGCCACGGAGACGCCCAAGCCCTGCTCAATGCTGCTGGCCCGGCGCTGGCATCCCGGATCGAGGTGCTGGGTCCGGTCGCCGATGAGGACAAGGCCGCGGTGTTGGCCAGTGTCGACGTGCTGTGCGTGCCGGCTCTCGGCGGGGAGAGCTTCGGCATCGTGCTCAGCGAGGCGATGGCCGCCGGCACCCCGGTGGTGGCCAGCGACCTGGATGCGTTCCGTCGGGTACTCGATGACGGTAA
>DATFDO010000148.1:0-10033 GCA_035252045.1 Pseudonocardiaceae bacterium | reverse complement strand
TCCACGTTCGGCGGGACGAGCTCGAGCGCGATGGTGTTGAGGGTCACCTGAAGTTCGGACACCCGTGTCCCCCTTCGCCGGGAGTGCCACGATACAGAACTGTCTGCCTTGCCGTCGAGATCGCCGCCGTAGCGCCGAGGTCGGATCAGGCGACGTCGAACAGGCGCCCGGCACGCTGACCGGCCGGATGAGGTTCGGTAAGGGCATGCGTGCTGTTGAAGACGTAGATACCGGCCGCGTGGCTGAGGCAGCGGGTGGCGTCGGCGGCGAGGGCCTCAGCGCGCTGCAGGTGTGGTGTGACGGTCCCCCACGCCGCCCAGCGATCCCGGACCGCCGCGGTGAGCTCTCCAAGGTGGCAGGCGATCCGCGCCAGATCGCGGACCAGCGCCAGGGTGTCATCACCGCTCGCAGTCAGCGGTAGCGCGGCCGCGGTCGCCAGCGCTGCCGCGGCCGCGTCGATCGGAGCATTGATCGCAGTTTCCATCACACGTCGCCACCCAAGGTTCATGCAAGCCATGCACTTGAACAGAGGTGGCGCCGCCGGGGCCTGATACACCGCGGCCGTACTCGCCATCGCTACCGCCGGCCACGCCGCCAGCTCCGCACGGAGCCGGCTCCGAAACCAGCTTGCTGGAGCGCAAGGCACAGCAACCCAGCGCTGATGAAGGTGATCACATTGAGCGGGCCGTAGCCAGTTCCGACGAGTGCGAGCACCAGGGCAACGGCGAACAAGACAGCGGCGACGGTAGCGAGCATGGTGGTCTCCTTCGGTCCTTTACTCCCATTCGATGGTTCCGGGCGGTTTGCTGGTCACATCGAGCACTACCCGGTTGATGTCACGCACCTCGTTGGTGATTCGACCGGAGATGCGGGCGAGCACGTCGTAGGGCACCCGTGACCAGTCCGCGGTCATCGCGTCCTCACTGGACACCGGGCGCAACACCACCGGATGACCATAGGTTCGCCCGTCGCCCTGTACCCCGACGCTACGGACCTCAGCCAGCAGCACGACCGGGCACTGCCAGATATCGCGGTCCATTCCCGCCGCGGTGAGTTCTTCCCGCGCGATCGCATCCGCGGCGCGCAGCGTCTCGAGACGGCTGGCGGTGACCTCGCCGATGATCCGGATCGCCAGGCCCGGTCCGGGAAAGGGCTGACGATGCACGATCGTCTCCGGTAGCCCGAGCTCCAGCCCCACCCGGCGGACCTCGTCTTTGAACAGTGCTCGCAGCGGCTCGACCAGCTCGAAGCTCAAGTCCTCGGGCAGGCCGCCGACGTTGTGATGGCTCTTGATGTTCGCGGTGCCCGTGCCGCCACCGGATTCCACCACGTCGGGATACAGCGTGCCCTGCACCAGGAACCTGATCTGCTGGCCGTGGCGGCCCGCCTCGGCTTGCGCATCCCGGGCTGCGGCCTCGAAGACCCGGATGAACGCGCGTCCGATGATCTTTCGTTTCCGCTCCGGGTCAGCCACCCCGGCCAGCGCGGACAGGAACCGCTCCCGGGCATCGATGGTGACCAGCCGGACTCCGGTCGCGGCCACGTAGTCCCGTTCTACCTGGGCCCGCTCACCAGCGCGCAGCAGGCCGTGGTCGACGAACACGCACGTCAGCGCATCCCCGACGGCCCGGTGCACCAGCGCCGCAGCGACCGCGGAATCCACCCCGCCGGACAGCCCGCAGATCAGTCGGCCGCCTTGGGTGCGGGCCCGGATCGCGGCGACCGTCTCGTCGATCACATTTGCGGTCGTCCAGCTGGGCCGGATGCCGGCGACCTCGTGCAGGAACCGGCGCAGCACCTCCTGGCCGTGCGGCGAGTGCACCACCTCGGGGTGGTACTGCACCCCTGCCAGCCGCCGCTCGATGTCCTCGAAGGCCGCCACCGGGGAGCCCGGCGACTGCGCGGTGACCGTGAACCCGTCCGGCGCGGCAGTGACGGCGTCGCCGTGGCTCATCCAGACCGGACCTCGCGCCGGTAGCTCGCGGTGCAACACGCCCCCGCCGCCGAGCACCTGCAGATCGGTGCGCCCGTATTCCCGGGTGCCGGTGCGTTGCACCGCCCCGCCCAGCGCGTCTGCCATCGCCTGGAACCCGTAGCAGATCCCCAGTACCGGTACCCCGGTGCCGAACAGCGCCGGATCGAGGCGGGGGGCGCCTTGCTCGTAGACGCTGGCGGGACCCCCGGAGAGCACGATCGCTGCGGGCTTGCGGTCCAGAATCTCCGCCGGGGCAGTGTTGTGCGGCACCACTTCGGAGTACACCTGCGCCTCGCGAATCCGGCGAGCGATCAGCTGCGCGTACTGCGCCCCGAAGTCGATGACCAGCACGAGCGCGCCAGGCGAGGTCATGGTGAGAGTCTAAGTAGATCGTGCCCCCGCCAGCGTTCGCCGGTGACCTCGCATGATCACGGTTTGGGTGCCAAGGACAACACGACATGTCGCCGGAGGCACTCAAACCGTGATCATGAACGTGGCCGGGTGGCGGCCGGCAAGGTTTCTCCATCACTTGGCCGGAGGTCAGGCGCGCCCTTGCGGGGCCACAGGCCGAAGGCGCGCTCGGCCAGCGCGGTGATGGTCAGTGCCGGGTTCACCCCAAGGTTGGCGCTGATCGCCGAGCCATCCACTACCGACAGCCCCGGGTAACCGTGCACCCGGTGGTACGCATCGATGACCCCCTCGTCAGCGGTCGCGCCCATCGGGCAGCCGCCGAGGAAATGCGCCGTCATCGGGATGTTGAGCAGCTCCCCCCACGTGCCGCCGGCGGTGCCACCGATGTGCTGCGCAGTGAGGTGACTGGCCTGGAAACCGGCCGGAATAAAGGTGGGATTGGGCTCGCCGTGGCCGTTGCGCGAGGTGAGCCGGCCGCGGCGGCGGTAGGTGGTCAGCGAGTTATCCAGGGTCTGCATCACCAGCAGGATCACGGTGCGCTCGCTCCAGTGCCGCAGCGAGAGCAGCCGCGCTGTCCGGATCGGATGCCGGCGGACGAAACGCAGGAGCTGCCGCCAGCGCGGAGTGTCCGACGCACCATCGGTGGACACCGTCTGCAACAGACCCATCGCGTTGCTGCCCCGCCCGTAACGGACCGGTTCGATGTGCGTGTGCTCGTCGGGGTGGAATGACGAGGTGATGGCCACCCCGCGGGAGAAGTCCCGGAGCGGGTCCACGGTAGCCCGGCTGGCGCCCACAATCGCTTCAGAATTGGTCCGGGTCAGCTCACCCAACCGGGGTGACAGCCGGGGCAGCACGCCGTTATCCCGCATCCGGTGCAGTAGCTGCTGAGTCCCCCAGGTGCCGGCAGCAAGCACCACCTGGGCCGTCCGGACCGTCCGGCGCCAGCGCTTTCCGGTGCGCACCGCGTCGACCAGCCAGGTGCCATCCGGCTGCGGGCGCACCGCCGTTACCGTCGTCAGGGCATGCACCACCGCGCCGGCCCGCTCAGCGAGGTACAGGTAGTTCTTGACCAGGGTGTTCTTGGCGCCGACCCGGCAGCCGGTCATGCACGCACCGCACTCGATGCAACCGGTCCGCCTCGGTCCCGCGCCCCCGAAGTACGGATCGTCGACCTCCTCGCCCGGGGCCCCGAAGAACACCCCCACGGGGGTGGGTCGGTAGGTCTTCAAGACCCCCATATCCCGAGCGACCTGCTGCATCACCTCGTCCGCCGCGGTATGCCCGGGATAGCTCGTGACCCCGAGCATCCGCTGCGCCCGGTCGTAATGGGGTTCCAACTCGGCGCGCCAGTCGGCGAGATGCGCCCACTGCGGATCGTCGTAGAACACTTGCGGCGGCCGGTAGAGAGTGTTGGCGTAGTTCAGCGAACCGCCGCCGACGCCGGCACCGGCCAGCACCACGAGGTTACGCAGCAGGTGGATACGCTGGATGCCGTAACAGCCCAGGGCCGGCGCCCACAGAAACTTGCGGAGTTGCCACGACGTGGTGGGCAGCTCGTGGTCAGCGAAGCGCCGCCCCGCCTCCAGCACCCCGACCGAGTATCCCTTCTCGGCCAGTCGCAGCGCCGCCACACTCCCCCCGAACCCAGACCCCACCACCACCACATCGAACTCCACTCGCCCTCCTCTTCCAGACTGCCGGGTCATGGTGGGGTCAGGGGCGAACGGTGAGGCCGACTTTCTGGAACTCTTTGAGCTCTGAGTAGCCAGACTTGGCCATCGCGCGGCGAAGCGCGCCGAACAGGTTCAGGGTGCCGCTGGAGTCCGCCGACGGGCCGAACAGCACGGTCTCGATGCCGGCAGACGCGCCGGCCACGCCGGTGACGTGGCTGCGGGGCAGCGACGGGTGCGCCGCAGCGGCGGTCCAGTACAAGCCGTTGCCCGGAGCCTCGATCGCGCTGGCCAGCGGCTCACCGAGCATCACCGCATCGGCCCCGCAGGCGATCGCCTTGGCCAGGTCGCCACTCGTGCGCATCCCGCCGTCGGCGATCACATGCACATAGCGCCCGCCGGTCTCGTCGAGGTAGTCACGCCGCGCGGCTGCCGCGTCGGCGACCGCGGTGGCCATCGGCACTCCGATGCCCAGCACATCGGCGGTTGACGTGCTGACGCACGCCCCGTAGCCGACGATCACCCCGGCCGCCCCGGTGCGCATCAAATGCATCGCGGTGCGGTAGTCGCCCACGCCCCCGGCGATCACCGGGACGTCCATCGACGCGATGAACTCCACCAGGTTGAGCGGCTTGGCGGCGCGGGAGACATGCTCAGCCGACACGATGGTGCCCTGCACGACGAGAATCTCGACGCCGGCCGCGAGCAGATCACCCGCGAGATCGCGGGCGTGTTGCGGGCTGACCCGGGCGGCCACCGTCACCCCGGCGGCGGCCACCTGACCGATCACCTCGGCGAGCAGCTCGACCCGGATCGGTGCCGCGTGCCACTGCTGCAACAGTCGCACTGCCGCCGCCTCGTCGGCCTCGTTCATCGCGGACGCCAGGCGGAACAGCAGCTTGTCGACGTCGGCGTGGCGGGCCCACAACCCCTCGGCGTTGAGCACGCCGAGCCCACCCAGCTCACCGATCCGGACCGCCATCGCGGGCGACACGATCGCGTCGGTGGGATGCGTGACCAGCGGAATGTCGAACCGGTAGGCGTCGATCTGCCAGGCAGTGGACACATCTCGGGACGAGCGGGTGCGCCGGGACGGCACGATCTGGACGTCATCGAAGTCGTAGGCACGCCGCGCGGAACGGCCCATGCCGATCTCCACCAGATCGCGCATCTCAGCGCACCGCGTAGTTCGGGGCCTCCACCGTCATGGTGATGCCATGCGGATGCCCCTCGGTCAGGCCCGCCGGGGTGATCTGCACCAGCTGCGCACCCTGCAACGCGGGGACGGTCGCGGCGCCGGCGTAACCCATCGCCGCCCGGAGACCGCCCACCAACTGGTGAGCCACCAGCGACAGCGGCCCCCGGAACGGAACCCGGCCCTCGATGCCCTCGGGCACCAGCTTGTCATCGGAGAGCACGTCCTCGGCGAAGTAGCGATCCCGCGAGAATGATCGGCCACCGCTGCGCGACGCCATCGCGCCCACCGAGCCCATCCCCCGGTAAGCCTTGTACTGCTTGCCGTCGACCAGGATCAGATCCCCCGGCGCCTCGGCGGTACCGCCCAGCAGGCTGCCCAGCATCACCGCGCTGGCCCCGGCAACGATGGCCTTAGCGATATCCCCGGAGAACCGGATACCGCCGTCACCGATCACCGGCACACCTGCCGGTCGGCAGGCCTGGTCCGCCTCGAAGATGGCGCTGATCTGCGGTACTCCCACCCCGGCCACCACCCGGGTGGTGCAGATGGAACCGGGGCCGACGCCGACCTTGACCGCGTCTGCGCCTGCGTCAACCAGCGCTTGGGCGCCGGCCCGGGTGGCCACATTGCCGCCGATGACATCGACGCTGTCGCCGAGCTCGGCCTTCAGCATGGCGATCATCTCCAGCACCGCACGGGAGTGCCCGTGCGCGGT
Organism: Pseudonocardiaceae bacterium; assembly: GCA_035252045.1. Lineage (GTDB taxonomy): Bacteria > Actinomycetota > Actinomycetes > Mycobacteriales > Pseudonocardiaceae. The sequence continues at coordinate 4,061 of DATFDO010000148.1, read as the reverse complement.
ATCCACCACCAGCACGTCGACGCCGGCCTCCACCAGCAATGCGGCGCGCTTCTTGGCGTCATCACCGACCCCGACCGCGGCGCCCACCAGCAATCGCCCGTCGGGATCCTTGGTGGCCAGCGGGTAGCGCTCGGTCTTCACGAAGTCCTTGACCGTGATCAAACCACTGAGCCTGCCGTGCCCGTCGATGATCGGCAGTTTCTCGACCTTGTGCCGGCGCAGCAGACCAAGGGCCGCCTCCGCGGTGACTCCCACCTGCGCGGTGATCAGCGGCGGCTTGGTCATCACCTCGGCAACGTGCTTGTCGTGGTCGACCTCGAAGCGCATGTCCCGGTTGGTGATGATTCCCACCAGCACCCCGCCGGCATCAACAACGGGTAAGCCGGAGATGCGGTAGCGGGCACACAGCGCGTCCACCTCGGCCAGGGTGTTGCCCGGCAAGCAGGTCACCGGGTCGGTCACCATGCCCGCCTCGGAGCGCTTGACCACCTCGACCTGCGCGGCTTGTTCCTGAGCCGGCAGGTTGCGGTGCAGTACCCCCATCCCGCCGTGGCGGGCCATCGCGATGGCCATCCGCGCCTCGGTCACAGTGTCCATCGCCGAGGACACCAGCGGTACCCGTAGCGTGATGTTGCGGGACAGCTTGGTCGACGTGTCGACCTCCGCCGGCACGACATCGGACTCAGCGGGGAGCAGCAAGACATCGTCGAAAGTCAGGCCGAGCAGCGCGAATTTTGATGCCACGCCGGGCACGTTGGACACCGCGAGCTCGCTGGTCATGTCACGATGGTATAGGTCCGCGCGATGCATCCCGGTGTGTTCGTCAGCCTAGTGCATCCTTCGGCACGCTCTCGATCGCAGACGGTGCGACGGCCCATCGGCCAAGCGGGTACCGTGCAGCCGTGGTACACGACTCACTTCCCCCCGACCCCTTCGCCGGTGATCCGGAGGACCCGGCTCTGGCGCTGGGGGCATTGGACGATGGCGACGACAGTCTCGAAGATCAGCTGGACGACGACGAGCGGGCCGGCCTGCTCGCCGACCTGAGCGATCTCGCTGTCTACCAGGCGCTGCTGGCCCCGCGTGGGATTCGCGGCATCGTGGTGGACTGCCCCGACTGCGCTGAACAGCACTACCACGATTGGCAGCTGCTTCGGTCCAGCCTGCGCCAGCTACTCGAAGCCGGCCGGATGCGCCCGCACGAGCCAGCCTACGATCCAGACCCCGCCGGCTACGTCAGCTGGGAGTATTGCCGGGGTTACACCGACGCGGTGCTCGCCGAGAACGGTGGCTGACCCATCTCAGCGGCAGAAACCCGGCCGTGGCACGGCGTGATCGCAGAACGACGAGAACCCATGAGGGGCCGGGGGGCGAGGAGCATCGACCTGATTCGAACCGTTGCCGGGCGTGCTGCGTGCATCCGGCGCTGAGTTAGGCGTGGAAGAGTCGGCTCCTGGCGTCGCACCGGTCGTCGTGCCATCTTGGCCGGTACCGCCGCCGGCAGGGACACCTGGCTGACCAGTAGTGGAGGGGGTGGAGGACCCGCTGTCTCGGCGGTTGCTACCGGGCATGCCGGCGCCGGGCCGGTAGTGGCGATAGTCTTCATCGCGTCGGAACGGGAACTGGTCGGACGGCGTGGCAGGCGCGCCGGCAGGTACCTCAGTTCTGGTATCCGGCGTCCCGGTGGTCGACCCCTCTGAGGGTTGCTGGCTGGGATTAGGCGCTGTGGTGGATTCGGCGCCGTTGGGCATCGAGGGGTTGGCTGCTGCATGCTCGGGTGGCTTCGCGTGACCCGTCTCCGGCTTATTCAACTGCTGCTCGAGCTCTTGGCGCAGAGCTGAAAGGTCGGTGTGGCCTTCCGACTCGCCGACTGCCGGTAGCTGCTGCCGGACGTGCGCCAGCGCTGCCCTGGCCCGTTCGGGCTGGCCCTGATTCAAGGCCACTTTGGCCTCATTGAGCTCGGTCCGGACCGCGGCTGCGGTTTCCACCGACCGGGCGTAGTCGCTGTAGAGCACCTGGGTCACACCCCAGAGGTGGTCACCGGGTTGGGCTGACTTGGCAACCAATCCCACCCCGGAGAAGGCGATCACGAGAACCGCCGCGGCAGCTGCGGCCGAGCCGTATACCGGGTTGCGGTGACGGGCTGGCCGGCGAGCGGCCGCCCGGATCACCGACATCGCGGTCCTGGTGTCCACGAGCTCTTTGACCGGCTCGGCGTGGACCTCGCGGCGCCACGCGGCCAGTACCCGGGTCAATTCGTCGTCGGAGTCGCTCGGGGTATGCCCGCCACTGCCGATCAGATCAAGCAGCGCGTCATCGGCCTGCAACGCGGCCAGATCCGCGGGCATGTCGTACGGATCCCCGTTGGGATATCCGGCGTGCGGGTGCTCGTCCCAACCAGCCACTCAGACCACCCCCTCAGACGCCAATACGCCGCGTAACCGACCTAAAGCCCTGTGTTGAGCTACCCGGACCGCACCCGGAGTCGAACCCACGGCTTCAGCGGTCTCTTCCGCGGACAGCCCGACCACGATTCGCAAGCGCAGGATCTCTCGCTGCTTGTCCGGCAGGGTGTCCAGCAGTTGGGTCATCTTCTCGGCGAACTCTCCCTGCATTACCTGTGCCTCCGGCCCGTCGGCCAGGTCCTGGGTGTCTGGGACCTCCGCGACCGGCTCGGCGCGATTTCGTGCCGCCGACCGGTGGGCATCGGCCACCTTGTGCGCGGCAATGCCGTACACGAAAGCGAGAAAGGGCCGACCTTGGTCGCGGTAACTGGGCAGGGCCGTGAGCACCGCGAGACACACCTCCTGGGCTACATCATCCGCCGAAGCGAACGTTTTTTCCTGGCTACCGACACGGGAGCGGCAGTACCGCACCACAAGGGGACGAATCCGCCGGAGTACACCCTCGACGGCCTCTCTTTTGCCATCGACGGCGTCACCGATTAGGACGTCGAGGTCGTCCCCCACAGCGGTCATCGCAGAATGCAGCCCTGCCGTTACGACGAGGGACCGACCGGGGGAAACACCGGTCGGCGGCAGCCACTTCGCTGTCTCGACCATCCATCACCATCCCGAGACACGGGCCACCTCGCGGGTAACCGTAGTGGTAGACAAATCGGGCAGGTAAGGCGGTATCACCGGACAGCACCGACCGGAAAATTGGGCAGAACGCGTGAAGACCGGTGGCGGAACCACCGGTCTTCACGAGCGCACGCACTCAGACGGCCGCCTTCAGGCCACCAGGCCACGCCGGAAGCCGTGTGCCACAGCCTGCGCACGATCGCGCACGCCGAGCTTGCGGAACAGCCTGCGGGCATGCGTTTTGACGGTGTCCTCGGACAAGTACAGTTCCCGCCCGATCTGGCCGTTGCTCTTGCCCTGGCTCATTCCGCGCAGAACTTGCAGCTCCCGCTCAGTGAGCTGGACACCGGGGTCGGACGGGGGCCTGGGAGCCGGCACCGACGTGCTGGCGAGCGTGTGCGCCAGCGCCGCGACCAGCTCCGGACGCGATGCATCCCATCGCAGATAGCCACGCGCGCCGCCAGCGATCGCAGCAGCGATACTGCCCGCGTCGTCAGGCGCTCCGAAGACGATGACATTCGCCTGCGGGTGCGCCGACACCAGCCGGCGGGTCGCCTCCACCCCGGCCGGTACCGCGCGCTGGGTTCCGACCAGGACGACATCCACGGGCTGCCGGGAATACCGAGCTAACAGCTCATCACCGTGCGCCACGCAGTCGATCCGGGCAACGCCGGGAACCGCGGACATCACACGGGTGAGTCCCTCGCGGACGCTTCGCCGGTCGTCGCAGATGAGAACTGCGGTCACGGAAGGACTCCTCTCCTGCAGCCAACTGATGTGCCCACCTCCCTATCGGCCATGCGGAGCCGGAACTTGACACGATCGATGGATTTGTCGTCAAGGACCTTCAGCCGCACACTCCCGACGGCGCATCACCGATGTGGAGCAGCGCTCACTCTACCGAGTGTGAGCACTTCACGGCAGTACCGTGAACAAGGAGGATTCGGGCATTTGCCGCTACCGATTGTCCTGTTCGAC
>DATFDO010000147.1:0-15615 GCA_035252045.1 Pseudonocardiaceae bacterium | reverse complement strand
CCGCTACGTCGAGACCTGGAAGGCGCTGGCGAAGCTGGCCGCCGACGGCCGGGTGCGGGCGATCGGAGTGTCCAATTTTGCCGCCGATCACCTGCGGCGGCTGTTCGCCGAGACCGGCACAGTGCCTGCCGTCAACCAGATCGAGCTGCACCCGTACTTCCCGCAGAGGGAGCTTCGCACCCTGCACGCCGAGCACGGGATCGCCACCGAGGCGTGGAGCCCGCTGGCCCAAGGCGCGGTGCTGTCCGACCGCACCATCACTCGGCTCGCCAACCGCTACGGCGTGACCCCCGCTCAGCTGGTGCTGCGCTGGCACTTGCAGCTGGGCAACATCGTGATCCCGAAATCGGCCAATCCCACCCGCATCCGGCAAAACCGCGACATCTTCAACTTCACCCTGTCCGAATCCGACGTCGCGGCGATCACCGCATTGGACGCCGGCCGCCGCTACGGCGCCGACCCCGCCACCTTCTCCCTCATCTAAGCCTCATCTAGGCGCCTCCGATTGTCTCCATGTCGGGAGGAGGTATTTCAGCCAGCGTCAGGACCCAGACGAAAGGGCGGCGAGCAGGGTGGTGAGAGGGCGGATCTGGGCGTTGTGGCCCATGAGGCCGATGCGCCAGCCCGTGCCGGCGAGCGGGCCCAGGCCGCCACCGACTTCGATGCCGAAATCCTCGCGGAGGCGCTTGCGGCCAGCGGCGTCGGAGATTCCCTCGGGTAGCCGGGCAGTAGTGAGTTGTGGCAGGCGGTGGCCGGGCTCAGCGAACAGCTCGAAACCGTGCTCGGGCAGCGCCGCCTGTAGCCGCTCACCCGCCTGGGCATGCCGCTCCCAGACCGCGGGTAGGCCCTCCTCCAGCAGCCGCCCGAGCCCCGCATGCACTGACGAGATCAACGTCGAGCTCGCGGTGTGGTGGTAACGCGGCGGCTCACCCTGGTAGTAGGCGTCCAGCAGGGTCAGATCCAGATAGAACGAGCACACCGGGGTCTCCCGGGCCTGGATCCGCTGCACGGCGCGGTCCGACAGGGTCACCGGCGCGATGCCCGAGGGCGCGCCGAGACACTTCTGGGTCGCCGAGTAGCAGGCGTCCACCCCCCAGGCGTCCACCTCGACCGGGATCCCGCCCAGCGAGGTGACGGTGTCGAGAACCAGCAGCGTGTCGGTGTCCTGCAACGCGCGCAGCGGGGCGACGTCATTGCGTACCCCGGTCGAGGTTTCGGCGTGCACCGCCGCCACGAGCCGGGCCTGCGGCGCGGCGCGATGGGCGTCAAGCAGCATTTCGGGATCCAGCGCCCGTCCCCAGGGGGCCTGCACGGCGTGGACGTCGGCGCCCACCCGGCGAGCCACCTCGCACAACCGCTCGCCGAAGTAACCGTTCACCCCGACGATGGCCAGCTCGCCAGGCTCGAGCAAGCTGGCCAGGCACGCCTCCATCCCGGCCGAGCCGGTGCCGCTGACCGGGACGGTCAGGCGGTTACGGGTGCCGAAGACGGTCCGTAATCGTTGCGCGGTGTCGGCCACCAGAGCGAGGAATTCCGGATCCAGGTGCCCGAGCACCGGGCGACTCAGCGCCTCAAGGGCCTCCGGGTAGGGGTTGGACGGCCCGGGCCCGAGGAGTAAGCGATCAGAGTGCACAACCCGATCTTGCCACGGATGCGTACCGTCGGCGGTCATGGACAGCCTGCGCGGCGTACAGCAATGGCCGGTCGACGCGGTCGCGGTCGCGGTGATCGATGCCGCCGGTGCGACGCTGGGCAGTCAGGGGCCGCTGGATCGGCCGTTCCGGCTGGCGTCGGTAACCAAGCTGCTGTCCTGCTACGCGGTCTTGCTAGCAGTGCAGGAAGGGGCGCTGGAACTCGACGAACCGGCGGGGCCGCCCGGCGCCACGGTGCGCCATCTCCTGGCGCACGCCTCCGGGCTGGCCTACGACACGCCGGAAGTCACGGCGGCACCGGGCACCAAGCGGATCTACTCCAACACCGGCTTCAACGCGGTGGCCGATGCGGTGACCGGTTCGTCGGGCATCCCCTTTTCCGAGTATCTGACCGAGGGCGTGTTGCGGCCGCTGGGCATGACCTCCTCCCAACTGCCCGGCTCGGCCGCCGCGGGAGGGATCTCTACCTGTGCCGACCTGGCCCGGTTCGCTGCCGAGTTGCAGGCGCCGAGGCTGCTGGCGCCGGAGATCCTCGCCGAAGCCACCCGGGTGGCCTACCCGGGGCTGGACGGGGTGGTGCCCGGATTCGGCATGCAGCGGCCCAACGACTGGGGATTGGGCTTTGAGCTGCGCGATCACAAAAGTCCGCACTGGACGGGTGGCCGCAGCTCGCCGCAGACCTTCGGCCACTTCGGCCAGTCCGGCACCTTCTTGTGGGTCGATCCGGTCGCCGGCGCGGCGTGCGTCGCCCTCACCGACCGCGACTTCGGCCCGTGGTCCCGCACCGCGTGGCCCGCCCTCTCCGACCACATCCTGTCCGATCTCGGGGTCCCCGGACGGCTGCCCTGATCGTCGAGCCCCCCGCCCCGGATTGCCCCGCTTACGGGGTAGCCGATCGCCCGCAGTCTGGATGCAGACTGCCCTTTTGGAGGCCCGAAAAGGGCAGTCTGCATCCAGACTGCCCTTAACCCGCTGGGTGTGGCGAGCCGGCGGGCTAAGGAGATGGCATCCGCGGGGGCGCGAACCTTGGCGTCGTTGTCGAGATAGACGAAGACGTCGCGGGGGCTGGGCGGCGCCGGTGTGGCGAGGGTGTAGTCCGAGCGGGCACTGGCACCGGTGCGCCAACCGCGCACCAGCTGCGCCCAGGTGTCCAGCGCCTCGTCGGTGTAGCCGCTGACGTACAGCTCCACGTCGCCATGCAGGCGGACGTAGACGAAGTCGGCGGTGATGTCTTCCAGATAAGGCCAGCGTCCCGCGGTGTCGGCGACGACTAGACCGATGCCGTGGGCGCGGAGTAATTCGATCAGCGCGGGATCGCGATAACTGTCGTGGCGCACCTCCAACGCGTGGCGTATCGGGCGATCCGCGTCGATGCTCGTCCACGCCCACCCCGCAAGTCGCTCGTCATGCTGCTGCGCGAGCAGGCTGGCCTCGGCGGTGCTGCGCGGCAGCAGGCCGAAAAACGTGGCCAGGCGGTCGGCGTCGAATGGCAGATTGGGCGGTAACTGCCACAGCAACGGCCCGAGCTTGGCTCCCAACGCGAGCACCCCGGACGCGAAGAAATTCGCCAGCGGCGTCGCCACGTCGCGCAGCTTTTTCATATGAGTGATGAACCGGCTGCCCTTGACGGCGAAGACGAAATCCTCCGGCGTGACCGCCGCCCAAGACTGGTAACTGGACGGAAGCTGCAGCGAGCAGAACGAACAATTGATCTCGACGCTGTTCAGTTGCCGGGACAGGTACTCCAATTCTCGGCGGTGTGGCAGGCCCGGCGGGTAGAAAACGCCGCGCCAGGGTGGATATGTCCATCCGGACGTGCCCACCCGGGCCGGGACTTCGTCAGCCACACACCGCACCCTCAGCAGCGCTGCCGACCAGACGGGCGTATTTGGCCAGCACGCCACGCAGCGGCCGCTCAGGCGCCTTCCACTCCTGGCGGCGCCGCGCGAGCTCGTCGGCATCGATCGCGAGGTTCAGCTCGCGGCGGCCGATGTCCAGCGTGATCGGATCGCCGTCGCGGACCAGCGCGATGGGGCCACCGTGCGCAGCCTCGGGAGCCACGTGCGCGATGCTCAGGCCGGTGGTGCCGCCGGAGAAGCGCCCGTCGGTGACCAGCAGGACGTCGTTGCTCAGGCCGGCGCCCTTGATCGCGCCGGTGACGGCGAGCATCTCGCGCATCCCCGGGCCGCCGCGCGGGCCTTCATACCGGATCACCACCACATCGCCGGGGTGCAGATCAGGGATCGCGGCCATCGCGGCCTGCTCGCCGTCGAAGACCCGCGCGCGCCCGTCGAACGTGGCCGAGTCGAGGCCGGCGGTCTTGACCACCGCACCGTCCGGAGCCAGCGAGCCACGCAGAATGGTGATCCCTCCGACGGGGTGGATGGGATCGTCGAGGCTGTGCAAGATCTTGCCGTCCAGGTCGGGAGGATCGAGCTCGGCGAGGTTCTCAGCGACGGTGCGGCCGGTGACGGTGAGGCAGTCACCATCCAGCAGCCCGGCTCCCAGTAGCGCCTTCATCACCACCGGCACGCCACCGACCTGATCGACCGACGCCATCACGTGGGCGCCGAAGGGCTTGACGTCGGCCAGGTGTGGCACCGTGGCGCCGATCCGGTTGAAGTCGTCGAGCTCCAGTGGCACCCCGGCCTCGTGCGCGATGGCCAGCAGGTGCAACACCGCGTTGGTAGAGCCCCCGAAGGCCATCACCACTGCGATCGCGTTCTCGAACGCCGGCCGGGTGAGGATCTGGCGGGCGGTGATCCCGCGCTTGATCAGCTCCACCACGGCGCTGCCGCTGGCCCGGGCGAACCCGTCGCGGCGGCGGTCCACCGCGGGCGGGCTGGCCGAGCCAGGTAGCGACATGCCCAGCGCCTCGGCCGCACAGGCCATCGTGTTGGCGGTGAACATGCCGGCGCAGGCCCCCTCACCGGGGCAGATCGCGCGCTCGACCGCGTCGACCTCGGCGCGGCTGATCCGGCCGCGCAGGCATGCCCCCACCGCCTCGAACGCATCGACGATGTTGACCTCGCGATCACCCAGCCGGCCGGGCAAGATCGTGCCGGCGTAGAGGAAGACCGCTGCCAGGTCGAGCCGAGCGGCGGCCATCAGCATCCCGGGAAGGCTCTTGTCGCAGCCGGCCAGCAGCACCGTGCCGTCCAGCCGCTCGGCTTCCACCACCGTCTCCACCGAGTCGGCGATCACCTCCCGCGAGACCAGCGAGTAGTGCATGCCGACGTGGCCCATAGAGATGCCGTCTGACACCGAGATGGTGCCGAACTCCATCGGGAAGCCCCCGGCGGCGTGCACGCCCTCCTTACTGGCCTTGGCCAGGCGGTCCAGGGACAGGTTGCACGGGGTGATCTCATTCCAGGACGAGGCGATACCGATCTGCGGTTTGGCGAAATCGTCGTCGCGCATGCCGACCGCACGCAACATGCCGCGAGCTGCGGCGCGTTCCAGCCCATCGGTGACGTCCCGGCTGCGCGGCTTGAGGTCTGGCTGGCTCATTCGACGATCTCCTGTCTGAAACTTCTACGCCCTTTATGGAGCATGTCACCAACGCCCGCCACGGCTGCCGCCAACCTGGCCGTCGGAAGCCCCTCTTCTAGAACGCACATGTGTTGACGAAAGGTGACAGCAGGTCTAACGTGAGCAAATCATGGTTCTAGAAGGGTTCGGGGGGCCCGCTGGGTTCCGGCAATGGGGGTGGCATAGATGAGTACAACGCGCGTACGCAGCGAGGATCGACTCCAGCAAGTGGGCGGCTCTCATGCCGCCTTCCAGCCGCGCACGATGGCGATCCTGCTCGCAGCGGTGATCGCCGTGTTGGGCCTCGTGGCGGGCACTGGCACCGCCGCGGGTAGCGCTGATGTCGCGGGTGGCACAGCGGCGGTCTCCACGATCCTGCCCAACACAGTTGTGATCAAGAACTTCGCGTTCGGGCCGGCCACCATGGTGGTCTCGCCGGGAACGAAGATCAGCGTCGTGAACGAGGACCGGGCGCCACATACGGTCACCGCCGTCAACAAAGCATTCGATACCGGCACAATCTCCGGAGGTCAGCGCGGGGAATTCACGGCACCTAACACGCCGGGCACATATCCCTATGTCTGCACCGTCCATCCGTCCATGACGGGCACATTGATCGTGAAGTGACGACGCGCGCACCGGACCTGCTTTTGGTAGCGTCGGGCAGCGGCCCAGGTGGGGAACTTTTAGCCGGAAAGGATTCCTGGTCATGGCGTTTGCACACGCGTTGGTGCGCCGCATTGAAGGTTTCACCGCCTTGGACAAGGTCGCCAAGCCGCTGGCCGGCTTGGTCGGCAAGGCCGTGCAACCTCGAGCGGTCCGTAATCTGCTCAGCGGTACGAATCTGGGCCATCCCGCCCATCCCATGCTCACCGACTTGCCGATCGGCGCCTGGAGCATGTCGGCGCTGCTGGACATCTTCGGTGGTGCCGACGCCGAGCGTGCTGCTGACCTGCTCGTCGGTGCCGGCATCCTCAGTGCGGTGCCCACCGCGGCCACCGGCCTCAACGACTGGTCGGACACCATCGGTGGGGAGCGGCGGATCGGGGCCGTCCATGCGACCGCGAATGTGGCCGCGTTGACCCTGTACCTGGCGTCGCTGATCGCCCGGCGCGGCGGCGCGCGGGGCACCGGCAAGGTGCTCGGGCTGACCGGATTCGGAGTTATGGTCGTTGGTGCTTACCTCGGCGGTCACCTGTCGTTCGCCAAAGGGGTCAACGTCAACCACACGTTCCTTGAGCACCGATCGCAGGACTGGACGACAGTGCTCGCCGAGGCGGAACTCGTCGAGGGCGAGCTGCGCCGGGTTTCCGTCGGCGAGGCTCCGGTGCTGCTGGTGCGTGATGACGGGCAGATTTACGCGCTGGCGAACACCTGCAGCCATGCCGGCGGCCCGCTCGATGAAGGTGAGCTTGCAGACGGCTGCGTCATCTGCCCGTGGCACGCCAGTACCTTCCGGCTCACCGACGGCCACGTCGTGCGCGGGCCGGCTACAATTCCCCAGCCCGCCTATCAGACCCGGGTCCGTGACGGCAAGATCGAGGTCCGCGCCCTGAGCTGAAGGAGCCCGCAGGGCCGCCAATGGCGATCGCTTACCGTAATCGAGCGGTGACGGGGAAGTCGTCGAGGCCGCGGATGACGAATTCGGGTCGTTGGTGCGGTTGGCCAGCTGATTCGAGGGTCGGCAGGCGGTGGCACAGCGCCTGCAGGGCGGCTTGGGCTTCGATACGGGCCAGCGGCGCTCCGAGGCAATAGTGAATGCCGGCTCCGAAGCCGAGGTGGTGATTCCGGGCGCGGCTGATGTCCGGCTGGTCTGGTTGGGGGAAGACCTGCGGGTCTCGTCCGGCTGCACCGAGCAGCACGGCGATGCTATGGCCGGCGGGCACGGGGTACCCGGCGACGGTCACATCGGCCGTGGCGGTGCGCTCGAACAACTGCAGGGGGCTGTCGTAGCGGATGAGCTCTTCCGTCGCGGATCCGGCCAGGCCAGGGTCATTGATCAGCCGCTGCCATTGATCGCGGTGGCTCATGAGCACTGACACACCGTTGCCCACCACGTTCGCCGAGGCTTCGTGCCCGGCCATGAACAGCAGCACCACGGTGGCCACGAGCTCATCCTCGCTCAGGCGGCCTCCGTCGGCGTCCGTCACCGCAACCAGATCGCTGATCAAATCCTCGCCGGCCTGGTTGTCCTTGCGTCGCTGGGCGAGCAGGTCGCGCACATAACCGGTGAAGTCAGCTGCCGCCTGCTCGGCGTCGCGCTGGTGGGCTGAGTCGACGTCGGCCTCGTACATCTTCACGATCCTGTTGGACCAGGGACGTAGCAAGGGCCGATCGGCTGGGGGGATACCCAGGAGTTCACCGATGACCGCGATGGGTAAGGGTGCCGCCAGAGTGGTCAACAGATCGGCCGAGCCGTCCGCATCAATCCGCTCGACCAGCTGGTCGACCAGCGCGTGGGCCTGCTGGGCCACCCAGGGCCGCAACCGTTGCACGTGCGCACGGCCGAATGCTGCAGAGATCAGCCCGCGCAGCCGACCATGGGCGGGCGGCTCGCTTTCCAGCAACGAGTGCCGATGCAGCAGGTTGAAAGCGGTGAACTGCCCCACCGGACGCGCATCCGACCACACCCGCCCCAGCGACCGGTGACGTAACACCGCCGAGCAGGCCGCGTGCGTCACCGCAACCGCCTGTCCCAGCTGGGGATGCCAATGAACCGCAGCTTTGCGGCGCATTGCCGCGAACACCGGATACGGATCAGCCACAAAGCTGCGATCAGCGGGATTGAACGGGTTTCGATTCAGCCGCCTTGTCGCCGGATTCGACACCATGGCTGCTGGATATCAGCTGATCAACCGTGCCGTCGAACTCGGCGACAAGCGGCCACCGGTGGCGGTGGTGTTCGAGTTCACGACGGCGCAAGGTGTCTGGCCTCGTGGATGGGCTCCGGTGCATCAAGACCCGCTTCGCCCGCCTCGTGGCCGACGATCGCGAGTGTGACCGCTTTCGGATCCTGGGCCAGATGGCGGATGAAGCCGTGGTGATAGGCCTGGCCGGCCTTGCGGGCTACCCAACGCCGTAACGCAGGCACGGGCCGCAGCCCGGGCACCTCGAAGACGCCCGGTCCCAGACCATCCAGCCGGCGGAAGACCTCCGTGCCCGGGCGCAAGGTCTGCTCGACGGCCATGCCCACGGTTGTCCCCGTCGTCCCGACGATGGGGCAATCCCATAGCGTGTCGAGGTCCGGCGCCCACCAGTTCTGCGGGGGGTTATCAGCCGACGGGATCGGGATCAACGTCTCCGGTACGAAGGCGGTGCCGGGAGCACCAGTGGCTGACCGGACCGCCTCGTACAGGGCCGCACCGCGCAGCTGGCTGCCCGATGCGCCAAGCCGGTAGGCCTCTTCGATGTCGTCGATGCCCGCCCGGACCGCGGGGACCACGAGCTTGCACCCCACGCCCCGCTCGAGCAGGCCGTCGCCGTACAGAGTGCCACCTGACTCCACGAGCAGGCCATGCGTGTTGTCCCAGTCGTGGAACACCCGGGCCAGCAAGTCACCGAAGGTGATGGGCGGATAGTCTTTGGTTCGTGCCTTGACCGCGGTATGGGTGCGGTCGTAGAGAAAACCATCCGACACAAGCCGCGCCGGCCAGATGAGTGCTTTCAGCGCCGAGGCCGTCTCGGCGGCGACTTTGCGCTGCAGGTTGGGCCAGAACTGTGGGTACCGGTGGTGCCAGTAGTGACGGATCGCCGACACTGGAGTCCGCAGATGCCCCGCCGCGAAAGCGTCCGTGAGGTAGTGCTGGGCTGCCGCCTCTCGGGCTATCGCACGCGACTCGTCACCCCGGCACACCCCCAACCGGTAGGCCTCGTCGATGGCGGCCTCGTGCAGGCGCCGGTAAGCGACGACGGCCGACGGGAAGCCGCTGGAGTGCGCCCCACCGCCGTGGCCGGGAGCGACGAAGTGGTCGCCGTTTGCGGTGGCCAGCGTCAGGAACCGGTCGCGGACTCGCCTTTCGACCGCGGTAGCCGCCGCCTTGTCGGTGAAGCGGAAGTGGCTGAATTGGCCCCCCGGCTCGAAGCGGGCGTCGACGAAGGCGCCGTCGACGGTCATGACCTTGAGCGCGCAGATGACCTCATCGCGGGAGCCGAGTTGGGTGCCCTGGCTGCCGGGGATGGCGGCCAAGGTGAACAGGTCATCTTGCGGTCCAGCTCGGGCGCCTGCGAAGAAGTCACCGCTCAGGGCCACCACGTCGCCGTAGCCCAGGACTAAGTACTCCTCGGTACTGGCGCCCCCGACGTGCACGGTGGCGCCGCCGGTGGCAACCTCGCCTATCGCACGATGTTCTAGAGACTTCATCATGGCCTCGCTGCCTAGCGCGCTACTCCGGCGAGCGCGAAGAACTCCTGGCGGGAACGGGCGTCCTCCCGCAACACTCCATGCAGGGCCGAGGTCACGGTGCGCGAGCCGGTGGCTCGCACGCCGCGCAGTGACATGCACAAGTGCTCGGCCTCGATCACCACGCCGACCCCCTTGGGAGCCAGGTGCTCCTGGAGCCCGTCGGCGACCTGCTGGGTCAGGCGCTCCTGAACCTGCAAGTCCCGGGAGAACAACTCGACTACCCGGGCCAGCTTCGACAACCCGAGGATGCGCTCTCCGGGCAGGTAACCGATGTGGGCGATGCCGTGGAAGGGCAGCAGGTGGTGCTCGCACAACGATTGCACCGGAATGCTCTTGGCCAGCACCAGTTCGTCGTAGCCCTCGTCGTTCGGGAACGTCGTCAGATCGAATTCCCGGGGGGTGAGCAGCTCGGCGAAGGAGTGCGCGACCCGGCGGGGTGTGTCGGAAAGGTGTTCCGAAGTCGGGTCCTTACCAAGCGCGACGAGCAGATCGGCCACCGCCCGCTCTGCCGCGGCCAGGTCCACCCCTGCCCGCGGCGGAAGCACCCGCAGGCTGGGGTGGCGCACGGGTGCTGGCCGCTCGGGCAGTGATGCAGTCGGCTCGAGAACGCTCATCAGGCTCTTTCTTTTCGTCGGGATACGGGTCGGATGTGGGTAAGACGGCTGGTGGTGGGGTCGGCGGAGAACCTTGCGCAACGGGCCGGCCAGGTGACCGAGCTGGCAGGCTCGGTCGAGCAGCTGATTCACGTCGGGAACCAGTTGTTCGAGGTGACCCAGCAGCGGTATCACCTCGTGATCCATCGCGTCGGCGAGCCGCGGTAGCCGTTCGAGCAGGCGCGCGAGAGCATCGATGTCGCTTGCGTAGGTGGTGTCGGCCAGGCGGCGCACCATCGGCGCGAGTTGGTCCAACGCGTCGAGCAGCGACCTGGCGTGGTCGGTGATGATGCGGGCTCGCTCCACTGCCGCGGCGGCCTCGGCGACCGCCCGATCAGCGGTTCCCATGAGAGCGCGTAATGCGATCAGCGTTTGCTCTGCCACGGTGACCAGCGCGATGACTCGACCCGGCAAGGCAACCAGCGCTGCGCTGGGGTCAGCGGCGCCGGCGAGGGGACGGCCCAGCGTAGCGGGCAGGCGCCACAAGACGGGTTGACACCGATGGGCAGCGACCGAGCGGGCGACACTAGGGAGTCGCTGCGCGGTGGTCATGCCGGCACCCCCGTTCGCAGGGGGGTAAGTTCAGGGCGCGTGGCCATCACAGGGGGAAAGACCAGCACTGGACAGTCTGCATGCCGCACGCAGTACCAGCTCACCGATCGATGCAGCACCTCGATCGATCGGCGGCCGTGGCCGACAACCAGCAGGTCGGCGCCGGCGGCTTGGGAGACCAATCCAGGACCGGCTGGGCCGCGCACCACCTGCTGGTGCACCGCAACCCGCGCCGCGCTACCGAACACCCTGGCCTGGGCGACTGCCACGACCTCGGCGAGTTCCCGCCTTGCCTGCGCTTCCTGCTCGGCGATGGTGGGTACCGGTCGAGCGGTCACCGCCGTGTCCCATCGCGACGCCAGCACAGGCGTCCAGCAACGGACGGCCTGGAGCCGGACATCGGGACGCCGGCGGCAGGCCAGTATCCAGCGCAGCGCGGTGAAGCTCGCTGGAGAACCGTCGACGCCGACCACCACCAACTGGTCGCTCACTCCGGCTCCTCGCGCTCTAACAACATAATATGTTAACATTAGAACTCCCCTGTTGTTTCGTCAATAGAAACTGGTTTTAGAATGGAGTCTCGCGAGGCCCAGATCTCGGCAGTCGCCGCACTTGACGAACCGACCCGCCGGCAGCTGTACGACTACGTGGTGCACCAGCCTGAACCGGTCAGCCGCGACGATGCCGCCGCGGCTCTTGAACTACCGCGCACGACCGCGGCGTTCCACCTCGACCGGCTGGTGGATGAGAAGCTGCTCGACGTCGTCTACCAGCGCCGGACCGGGCGCACCGGCCCCGGCGCGGGACGGCCCGCCAAGCTGTACCGGAGGTCGGATCAGCATGTGGCCGTCTCGCTGCCGCAGCGCCGGTACGAGCTCGCCGGGCGGCTGCTGTCCGGAGCGCTCGCGCACGCCGAACGTTCCGGCGAGTCGCCGCGGGCCATCCTCAATCAGCGCGCCTACGAGCTCGGCAAGCAACTCGGCGAAGCAGCGCAGAGCACTGGCGACGGTGATGCCCGCAACGCTGCACTGGAGGTGCTCGAAACCTACGGTTTTGAACCTCGCCTCGACGGCGGCCGCGTCACGCTGGCCAACTGCCCGTTCCACGGCCTGGCGCAGGATTACACCGATCTCGTGTGCGGGATGAATTTATCCCTGCTTGATGGTCTCCTCGACGGTCTGGGCACCACCGGGCTGACCGCCCGCCTGGACCCCTCGCCACCCTTCTGCTGCGTCCGCCTCGACCCCGCCCCCTCTCCCCCCGTCCCTTCTCCGGCCGCCCCCTCTCCTGACATGGAGACATAACGGGGCTTCGGGCGGGTGCACTAGCCCGTTATGTCTCCATGTCGGGCGGCCGGTAGGCGGCGCGAAAGGCCTTGAGGGCTGTTTCGGTGAACAGGACGAAGCGAACTTCGCGCACGCCGGTAGGGGTGCGTGCGACGGTGGTCAGCGCGATGCGGCCGGCGTCGGGCAGCGGCCAGCCGTAGGCGCCGGCGGACACCGCGGGGAACGCGACGGTCTGCGCGCCGAGTTCGTCGGCGACTCGCAGGGACTCTCGGTAGCACGAGGCGAGCAGCGCGCTGCGGTCTTCGGTTGCGCTGTGAACCGGGCCCACGGTGTGGATCACCCAGCGGGCCGGCAGGTCACCGGCGGTGGTGGCAACTGCCTGGCCGGCGGGCAGACCATCCGGGTAGCGGCCGGCCCGCAGCTGGCGGCACTGCGCCAGGATTGCCGGCCCGCCGCGGCGGTGGATCGCGCCGTCCACGCCGCCGCCGCCGAGTAACGAGCTGTTGGCGGCGTTCACCACCGCGTCGACGTGCTGCTCGGTGATATCGCCGCCCAGCAGGATGATCTGCGTTGCCACTTGATGCACCGTAACCGCTGGCGTGTGTGGCACACTGCGCGGCTGACAAGAACGCGCTACGTATAGGAGATCACGGTGAGTAGCTGGCCACGCGCTACCGCAGCCGCGATCGCGGCTGGCTTGGTAACCATGCTGACGGCCTGTGCTGGCGCTGGCCACACACCCGGCGCTGCTCCCGCTCATGCCCCCGCCACGGCCCCGCGCCCGAGCGCTACGCAGGCGCCAGCCCCTGCCACGACTCCCGTGGGCCCTCCGCGAGATCTCGCTGCCATGACTCAGCGGCCATGTGATCTGCTCACCGCGTCGCAGGCAACCGGGTTCCAGCTGGATCTGCCTGCCGACCAGCTGACCGGCCTGCACGGCACCTTGCGCTGCATGTGGACCACCACGACTAGTCCCGCCCACAACATAGTTCGAATGCTCGACGTCAGCCTGTCCGTCAATAGTCCAGCCTTCGATGCCGCTTATAATCGAGATCGCGGCCTTCCAGTCTTCGACGTTATCACTATTGCCGGCTACCCCGCTCTCGTGACGATGGTAAACGTGAAACTGCCGATTTGCACAGTGAGGATCAAGGTGGCCGATCAGCAGAGCGTCTCGGTGGACTACGAGGACAGAACGCTCAATAAGAATCCACAACAGTCGTGTGACATAGATAAGCGGGTGGCTGCGGCGGTGCTGACGAATGTGCCACTGAAGAGCTGAGCGGGAACGCGATGAGTAACGAGGTTCAGCGGACCGATACCGGTAACGTACTGAGCGGCACGCCGCTGGGCGACCTCGCAGCAGCCGGCTTCTCGATCGACTACGAGCGCCTCCCCCAAGCCATCACCGATTTGGAGCATGCCGCAGAGTTCTTCGAAAGTCGCGTGTTGTTAGCGGAGCGCCTGGCGAGGATCCCGCCGCCCGGTGCTGATGGCGTTAGCATCAACGCGGTCGAGCAGATCGGCAAGTGGGCATTGGACAGCGGTCAGAACAACCTGGGGGCCACCCTTAAAGCCGGTGCGCTACAACTGCGGGACCTGGCACAGAGGCTAGAAAAAGATCTCAAGACCTATCTGCACGTGGAGGAGCTGAATCTGCCCAAAAACCCCACGGAAGGGCTGTCACCATGAGAACCGGCCTCCTGGCAGTGGGCGCAGTAGTCGTGCTCGCGGGGTGCGGCGCGACCACCGTGGCGGCACCCACCTCCGCGCCGTCAGCCAGCCCGATCCTGCCAGTCAAGAACCCGCGTGATGTCGCCGCACTGGCCCGTCGGCCGTGCGAACTACTGACTGCGCAACAAGCGAAGGAGTTTGGGCTTGGTGTGCCGCCGAGGCAATACGATGCAGGCCTCGGCGACGTGGGCTGCGAATGGGAGACGACAGCGCGAGACCAAGCCTTGATCCGCAAGGTCAATATTAGTACCTTTACTAACAATCCAACCCTGGAAGTCGTCTACAGCAAGGATCGGAACCTTCCGTTCTTCGCGCTCACGGAGATCGCGAATTATCCCGCCATCATAACGCGGACAAATGCGGACATCCCGATCTGCGATATCGACGTTAAACCGGCGGAGCGGCAGAGCTTCACGTTGACTTACGAAGCGCTGGACTTGAGGAACAATCCGCAGCAGTCGTGCGAGGTGGGTAAGCAGGTCGCCGCGGCGGTGCTGATGAACTTTCCGTTGAAGAGTTGAGGGGGCTCACTCGATGGGGACGAACTTCAACTACGACCACACCAGCCATCAGGTCATTTACGACCAGATCAATGGCGGGTCGGGCTCGGAGCCGCTCCAGCTAAGCAGCCAAGAGTGGATTAAGCTGGGCAATGAGATCGGTGAGACCGGCACGTCCTACGTCCACTCAGTGTTGGGCACCATCCTCACGACCAGGCAGGGCGCAGCGGCGGACGCGGCGGCGGCCGCGATCAGCGCGATGGTGCCGTGGATGGACAATGTGACGCAAATCGCGCACGCCGCGGCGCAGCGGGCGCAAGATCAGGCCGATTTCTGGGTGAAGGCGAAACACAGCGTGCCACCGGTGCCACCGCCGCCGAAATCGGTGGGCTTTTTCAGCGATCCCGGCGAGTGGGTCGCCGAGAAAATGGACTGGTTTCCCGGCGTTACCTCCGACGAGGAAACGCAGCAACGAGCCCAGCAGGACGCCGCAGAACAGGCACGCCAGGCAATGCGGGTGTATCAGGCCAGCTCCAATGGCAACATCGACTCTGCGCCTGCATTCACCGCGCCCCAGGCGCTGGACGGCAGCGTCGGAACGCTGCCGCTGACCAGCTCCGGCGTCGGCACTGCTGCCGCCACCGCGGCGATCGCAGGCCCCAGCGCGCCTGCCCACCTGATGGCTGCTCGCCAACCCGCTCCGCAGCCAGCCCCAGCCCGCACACCGGTAACCCCTCGACCAGCGAGTCATCCACCGGCAGCCACGGTCTCGCAACTCGCGCCCGGCGCGTCCACAGGGCGGACCGGTGGCGTCATGCCGCCGGTCCAGTGGGCCGGCAGCCCGGTCCCGGACGGGAGCGCGGTCCTGGATGCATCGGCTGCCGGCGTTACTGCCGGCGCCGTAACACGGCCAACACGGTTCGGTAGTGCGCGCCGGAGCAGCCGATCAAGCGAGGTCGTGTTCAGCCCGCGGCCGGCCACCGAATTCGGGCCCCGACCCACAGCCAACACCCCACCGCCGATGGACGAGATGAGCAGCGCCCGCGGCAGCGCCGCCATGGCACGCGGCACCAGCGGGCCTGCCGGGTACGGCGCCCCCCTCGCCGGTGGCCCCAACCAGCAGGGCGACCAGGATCGCGAGCACCGTAGCAAGTACCTGTTACACGACGACTCCAGCGCAATCGTCGGTGACCTGCCGCCCACCGCGCCACCGGTGATCGGCGCCGACTACTAGGGCTGGAGGTCGGCGTGCGCGCCACCACGATCGAGCTCAGCCATGAGGAATACCGCACTGCCTGGCATTGG
>DATFDO010000146.1:0-7845 GCA_035252045.1 Pseudonocardiaceae bacterium | reverse complement strand
GCGCTCCGTACCTCCTAGCTGAGCCCACTGGGCCGGGCTGGCGGCGCGCACCGCACAGTGAAAGCCGCCTGCGGCCCAGCTCTGCAGTTCGGCGACCCGGCCTTCGGCGACCAGCCGCGCCGCGAGCAGCACCGTGGCATGCCCAACCTGGGCAGCCGCCTTACCCACAGTCATCAACGGCTGCGGCGTCAGCCAGAGCACCGGCAGCCCGTCCGGTGGTGGATCGGCATCATCGGGCGGCAGGTCGGTGCCACCCACCTGCAGTCGCGTCACGCTGCGCGGCGTTTCGGCGACCAACCACGGCAGCAATGCCCGGACCTGGGCGCCACGGCGCTCGACCGTGACACCGGGCAGTTCGGTCACCGCGACCCAGTGCGCACCGCGGGCTCGGCGGGCGACCTTCCGGATCCGGCCGGCCAGCCAGGGCTGCACCTCAGGCCACCATGGCCCACCCGGCTGCGAACGCTCATCGCAGCACAGCGCTACCGCGGCAGATGCCGCGGCTTCCAGCAGCGCGCTGCGCGGTGGCATCGCGTCTCGCTCCAGGTGCAGGATCAGCGGCATCGCCCGGTCGAGGGGGTCGCCACTCACAGAGGCACCCTGCGCAGCAACCCCTCGGCTGCGTCGGCGGCCTCCACCTCATCGCGGGTCACACCGAGCACGAACAGCACGACATCCAGAAACGGCTGGTTGATCGCGGCGTCCGCAACCTCCCGCAGCGCAGGTTTGGCGTTGAACGCGACGCCGAGACCGGCCGCGGTGAGCATGTCGATGTCGTTGGCACCGTCCCCGACTGCGACACACTGGGCCAGGGGTACTCCGAAGTGATCCGCCGCCTGGCGAAGCGCATCGGCCTTTCCGGACCGATCCACCACCGGCCCGATGACCTGGCCGGTGAGCTTGCCGCCACGAATCTCCAGCTCATTGGCGGTACAGAAATCCAGCCCCAGATCGTCGGCCAGCGGTTCCACGATCTGCCTGAAGCCACCCGAGACGGCTCCGCACCGAAACCCCAACCGCTTGAGAGTCCGCACCGTCGTGCGTGCCCCCGGCGTGAACGCCAGCCCCCTGCTCACCTCGGCGAGCGCACTCACGGGAAGACCTGCCAGCAGCGCGACCCGGCGGCGCAACGATTGGGTGAAGTCCAGTTCTCCGCGCATGGCAGCGTCGGTGACCGCCCGTACCTCCGCCCCGCAACCGGCGTGCTCGGCAAGGGCCTCGATCACCTCACCCTGCACCAGAGTCGAGTCGACGTCGAAGACCACCAGGCGTTTGGCTCGGCGGGCGATGCCCACCCGCTCGACGGCGAGGTCGACCTCGCCGCGCGCAGCGAGCTCAACCAGCGCGGCACGGAGCGCGGCGTCGGCCGCCTCTGGGTTGCCGTTGCCGGGCACCGAGTCGAGCAGCTCCAGCCCGGTGACCGGGTAGTCGGCAATCCGCCGGATAGCGTCGATGTTGATGTCCAAAGCAGCAAGCGCGCGGGTCGTGTCGGTGAAGGCCTGTGCGGTCACCGGCCGGCCCAGCACCAAGACGACATGCGTGGAAGCTGCCACCATCGCACCGATCGCGCCGGCACCGACTTCGACTTCCAGCTGCATGCCAATACTGGCCATGGCCTGTTCGGCGGCCTCCTGCAGATCTTCGGGATCCGCCGAGGTCGCCACGAGTACACCCAGAATGATCCGTCCCCGGATCACCACCTGCTCGACGTCGAGGATGTCCACGTCATGCCTGGTGAGCGCGGAGAAAATAACCGACACGACTCCGGGCTTATCCCGCCCAGTGACCGTTACGAGCAGGGTGGTCCGTGAGTTGCCGCCCGTGACAGTCACTTTTCGCGTGAGTCGTCCACATTGGTCGCGCCGCGCTGCACAGCGTGCGCCGCCTGCTCGCTCGGTGCGGACGGGTGCCCACGGGCGCCGATATGCGCTTCATGCCGTATCCGGTCCGACATGTGCGGATAGTGCAGCTCAAACGCGGGTCGCTCAGAACGGATCCGAGGAAGTTCGGTGAAATTGTGCCGGGGTGGCGGGCATGAGGTGGCCCATTCCAGCGAGTTGCAATAACCCCACGGGTCATCGACGGTGACGGGCTCCCCGTAGCGGTAGCTACGGAACACATTCCACAAGAACGGCAGCGTCGAGGCACCCAGGACAAACGCGCCGATCGAGGACACCATGTTCAAGGTCGTAAAGCCGTCACTGGGCAGGTAATCGGCGTACCGGCGTGGCATGCCTTCATTACCGACCCAGTGCTGCACCAAGAACGTCAGGTGGAAGCCGATGAAGGTGGCCCAGAAGTGGAACTTGCCCAGCGGCTCGTCGAGCATCCGGCCAGTCATCTTCGGGAACCAGAAGTAGATGCCGGCGAAGGTGGCGAACACGATCGTGCCGTAAAGCACGTAATGGAAATGCGCCACCACGAAATACGTGTCACTGACGTGGAAGTCGATCGCCGGTGCAGCCAGCAGCACCCCGGTCAAGCCGCCGAGCAGGAAGGTGATGAGAAATCCGATCGCGAACATCATGGGTGTTTCGAACGTGAGCTGCCCGCGCCACATGGTGCCGATCCAGTTGAAGAACTTGATACCGGTGGGCACCGCGATGAGGAACGTCGTGAAGGCGAAGAACGGCAGCAGCACGGCACCCGTGGCGTACATGTGGTGCGCCCACACCACCACGGACAGCGCGGCGATCGACAGGGTGGCGAAGATCAAGGTTTTGTAGCCGAACAGCGGCTTGCGGGAAAACACCGGGAAGATCTCCGACACGATGCCGAAGAAGGGCAAGGCCACGATGTAGACCTCGGGATGGCCGAAGAACCAGAACAGGTGCTGCCACAGGATCGCGCCACCGTTGGCGGGATCGAATACGTGCGCTCCGAGCCGTCGGTCGGCCTCCAGGCCCAGCAGCGCCGCAGTCAGGATCGGGAATGCCAGCAGGACGAGAAGCGAGGTGACGAAGATGTTCCAGGTGAAGATCGGCATCCGGAACATCGTCATCCCGGGCGCCCGCAGGCAGATCACCGTGGTGACCATGTTGACGCCGCCCAGAATGGTGCCCAAGCCGGCGAGGACCAGCCCCATGATCCACAGGTCGGCACCTGCGCCTGGCGAGTGGACCGCATCGGACAAGGGCGTGTACGCGAACCAGCCGAAGTCCGCGGCGCCTCCTGGCGTCAAGAAGCCGGACAGTACGATGAGCCCACCGAACGCGAACGCCCAGTATGAGAACGCATTGAGGCGCGGGAACGCCACGTCCGGCGAGCCGATCTGCAGTGGTAAGACCAGATTCGCGAAGGCGAACAGGATCGGCGTGGCATACAACAGCAGCATGATCGTGCCGTGCATGGTGAACAGCTGGTTGTACTGCTCGTTGGAGAGGAACTGCAGGCCTGGACGGGCCAGCTCGGCCCGCATCAGCATGGCCATGCTGCCGCCGATGAAGAAAAAGGCCATCGACGTGACCAGGTACAGCATGCCGATCACCTTGTGATCAGTGGTCTGCAGCAACCCGAGTAACGTCGACCCCTTGACCGTGGGCCGAACTGGACGCGGGCGCGTGGCGATCGGCTGGGGTGCAACGGCCGTCACAGGTTGCCTCCTGGTTGTCCCCGACTCACCCTGCACGCTACCGGCCCAGGCAACAGCAGCCGCCATACAACAGCAGTCACCATGGTCCCGGCCCGATTGTAGCGGCCACTGTCTCTCAAGACCCCGCCACCCTCTGCCACGCCGCGGTCGCCGCTAGCGGGCGCCCACCGGATGTTTACGGTCAGGTGGGATGGGGTAACTCGTTGCTACCAAAGGAGCCTGATTCAGGAGCATGAGATTGATGTCGATTACCCGCACAGCCGGTCTCGTCATGCTCACGGCGCTGGGAGCCGCGGGCGTCCTGCCTGGAAACGCGACCGCCGCCACCGCGTCGAGCAGCGCTCCGTGCGCGGCAGCGGCCCGGGCCTGCGTCGACTTGTCCTCGCAGCAAGCGTGGCTGATGCGGGGCGGAACGGTGACCTACGGACCGGTTCCGGTAGCGACCGGCAAAGCCAGCGCCCCCACCGCCCCGGGCACCTTCCACGTCTTCTGGAAAGACCTTCATCACCGCAGCAGCTTGTTCAACAACGCACCGATGCCCTATTCGGTATTCTTCAACGGCGATGACGCTTTCCACCAAGACAGCGTGCAGGTTGCGTCCAACGGCTGCGTGCACCTCACCAAGCAAGCAGCCCAGACTTTCTACAACACCTTGCACGTCGGCGATATGGTCCAGGTCGTGCCCTGACATTACGGTCCGTGATCATGAGCGGCTCGCTAGCTCCCAGCGCATTTCGATGAACTACTGTCGATTGATCGCTGCCCTGACCAAGGGCAACGTGGACATCCGGTCGGACGATTGACACCGAGGCGGGTTAAGCGCACGACTGTCACGGTGATGAAGTGGACGCGATGACTGCCGGGCGGGAATGAGCAGGCCGGCCACCACCGAGGACGTGGCATGGCTGCTGCTGGATGAGCTGAGCGGCACGGGCACGGCGCGCCGTGCCGCTGAGCAGCTTGCCCAGGACATCGGCCTGCCCCGGGCTCGCGTGGCTGAAGTCGGCTTGGCGGTCACCGAGCTGGCCACCAACGTCCATCTGCACGGCGGCGGTGGCGCGCTCTTGCTGCGTTCGGTCCGCGCAGGCGGGTCGGCGGCCGTCGAGGTGGTGGCGGTGGACAGCGGCCCGGGGATCGCCGACGTGGGGATCGCGCGCCGGGATGGTCATTCGACGGCCGGAACGCTGGGCATCGGGCTCGGCATGGCGACCCGGCTGGCTGACCGACTCGATATCGCGTCACGGCCTGGCCGGGGCACCGTGTTGGTGGCACGTTTCGAAGCCGACCGCCAGGCGCGCCCGACGCTGGCTGCCGAGGCCACCGGCCCGCAGGCCGCTGGCATATCCCGCGCAGTCAGTGGTGAACAGGTCTGCGGCGACGCGTACGCCGTGCGCCACGACGGGCCCAGGATCTCGCTCATGGTGTGCGACGGGGCCGGGCACGGATCGCTCGCCGCGGCAGCCGCGCACCTGGCGGTGCAGGCGTTCACCGACCCGGCTCAACCCGTGTCGCCACCCGAGGTCGCCCTGCGCCGGATCCACCGGACTTTAACCGGTAGCTGCGGTGGCGCGGTGGCGATCGCCGAGCTCGATCTGGCCGCGCACCGGCTGCGTTTCGTCGGGATCGGCGACATCGCGGGCGCGGTCGTCAGCGCGCACGAAAAGCACAGCCTGGTGTCCGTGGACGGCATCGTCGGATACCGCGAACCCCCGATACGGCCATTCGAGCAGCTACTCCCGGCAGGTGCGGTGGTCATCCTGCACTCTGATGGCGTGAGCCGGCGGTGGAACTTCGACGAGATTGATCATTTGGTGTCCGGCACACCGCTGGTGATCGCCGCGACAGTGCTGCGCGATGCCGGCATCCGCGACGGTGACGCCTGCGTGCTGGTGGGCAAGGCGAACCGGTTACGAGCATGCGGTCAGGGCCAGCCGACGACGTCGCCCTAGTCGTGTTGCGCTGTTGCTGACCCCGGTCCGGTCACCGGCCGCGCCCACTCCATGTGCACTGTCGTTCCGTGCGAACCCTGCTGCACCTCCACCCGTTGGGCCAGCGCTCTGATCATCAGCAGCCCACGGCCCCGGAAGCCCGGGTCGGCCGGCGGCGGGCGCCAGCGGCCGCGGTCGCTGACGATGACCAACACCCGACCATCGGTGGTACGCGCCGCCACCATATCGACCGGGCCGGAACCGGAGGGGTAGGCGTGCTCAGCGGCGTTGGCCAGCGCCTCGTAGGTAGACAGCACAAGATCATCGACAGCGGGCGCGGGCAGGCCGGTCCGGGCAGCCCAGCGCTCCAGCTGGTGACGCACCTCGACAAGGTTGCCGGGCTCGCCCGGAATTCCGGTACAGATCAGAGGGGTGAGGGTCGAGTCGACCTGCGCTCCGGGATTCAAACTGTCCACGAGCTGCGCGAGAATCTCGCTCGGTCCTCCGCTGCCATGCACGGCTACGAGGTGCGAGGCGCCGGAACCGAATCCGGGCCACTACCGCCGCTGCCGGCCAGTGCTTGCTCCCGGCTTGCGTGGACGACCAGTTCAGTGCTCATACCGGTGATCTCCAGCGGGCGTAGCGTGGCACGGCTGGTAGCCACCACACGCAGCTCGACGCCCCGCTCGCGAGCCACTCGCTCGGTCAGCGCCAGTGCAGCCAAGCCCATCGAACTCAGGAAGCGCACCCCTTCCATATCGACCACCATCACCTCGGGGCGGGAGTTCAGCTGCGCGAGCAGAGCGTCCGTCACGCGGGCGGCCGTGAGCATGTCGATCTCACCCGCCACAACGACGACGGCAGCGTGCCCGCACCAGTAAGAGTCGATGCTCAGCAGCTCATCGGCAGTGGGGTTGGCCGTACATCCACCTGGGGAGGAACCTGGCCCCCGCGGTGGTCCGGGGCCGGAAGCCAGGTTATCACTCACCGTGGCGCCTCCAGTCCTACGCGGTCCGGGCCACGCAAAGCCTACGCGGTAACCACTCCATTCAGCGACCGGCTGGCTCACGCCATCCCGGATATGGAGACCGATCGGGCTCAGCAGGGCGCTGCTCACTCCGATATGTCTCTATATCGGGGAGCAGGGAGGGGGAGGCCCGGGGCGGGCTCGGCGGCGGGGGTTTCGCCGCGGGCGACTGCGGCCGGCGCGGATTCCCGGCGGATTCCGGCGGCCTCGTACGCCTGGTCCTCGTCGAGGGTTTCCCGCTGCAGCAGGATGTGTGCCAGCCGGTCGAGCTGGTCACGGTGTGCACGTAAGGTGCTGACAGCTTGGGCGTAGCAGTCGTCGACGATGCGCCGGACCTCCTCGTCGACCAGCTGCTTGGTCGCCGGAGCGACACCGTCCTGGCCGAACGGGCTTTCCTGTCCGGCCGGCGGCAGCACGGACACCGGGCCGATCGCGGCGGACATTCCCCATCGACCGACCATCTGGCGAGCGATGCGGCTGACCTGCTCCAGGTCGTTCTCCGCGCCCGTCGTCATGTCGCCGTAGACGATCTCCTCGGCCGCTCGACCGCCGAGAGCTCCGACGATCCTGCCGCGCAGGTACTTCACCGAGTACCCGTACCGGTCGGTCTGCGGGCTCTGGAATGTCACCCCGAGGGCCTGGCCGCGCGGGATGATCGAGACCTTGCGCACCGGGTCCGCACCCGGTGTGAGCATGCCGAGCAGCGCATGCCCCGACTCGTGGAACGCGGTGCGTTCCTTCTCCTCCGGCGACAGCATGATGCCTCGTACCGTGCCCAGCACGATCTTTTCCAGGGCGTCGCTGAAATCGGCCGCGGTCACCCGGTCATGGTTGCGCCGGGCCGCGAGCAGTGCCGCCTCGTTGACCAGGTTCTTCAGGTCCGCGCCGACCATCCCCGGCGTCGAGGCCGCCACGTCGTCGAGGTCCACACCTGGATCCAGCGGCACGCCGCGCACGTGCACTTCGAGGATCTGCCGGCGCCCGGTGAGGTCGGGTGGGCTGATTGTCACTCGCCGGTCGAAGCGGCCAGGGCGCAGCAGCGCCGCGTCGAGGATCTCTGGCCGGTTGGTGGCGGCGAGCACGACGACTCCCTCGTTGCCGGTGAACCCGTCCATCTCGGTGAGGATCTGGTTGAGCGTCTGCTCCCGCTCGTCGTGCCCGCCGATCGACTGGGCGCCGCCGCGCGAGCGGCCGATCGCATCCAGCTCGTCGATGAAGATGATCGACGGGGCGACCCGCTTGGCCTGCTCGAAGAGGTCGCGGACCCGGCTGGCCCCGACGCCGACGATCTGCTCGAT
>DATFDO010000145.1:0-4759 GCA_035252045.1 Pseudonocardiaceae bacterium | reverse complement strand
CAGCGACCATTCGGATTGCACCGCGGCGATCGGATGCACCGCTGCCGCGCGGCGGATGGTGTCCGCGGAGGCTTCTGATAGTCCCAGATACCTGACCTTGCCCGCGGTAACGAGTTCGGCCATCGCCCCGACGGTTTCCTCCACCGGCACATCCGCGTCCGGACGGTGCTGGTAGTAGAGATCAACATGATCGACTTTCAAGCGACGCAGCGATCCGTCGATCGCGGCGCGGACATAGTCGGGTGAGCCGTTTACCGCGGCTGTTCGGCCCGTGAAATTGGTGCGCAGAATACCGAATTTGGTGGCCAGCACGACTTCATCGCGCCGGCCGGTGATCGCCTCGCCGATCAGTTTCTCGTTGTCGCCATCCCCGTACACGTCCGCGGTATCGAGGAAGGTGATGCCGAGGTCGAGTGCTCGGTGAATGGTTGCAATCGACTCGGGGTGGTCAGTCGGGCCGTAGGCGTAGCTCATGCCCATGCATCCCAGCCCCAATGCCGAGACGGTCAGCCCACTTGCCCCGAGATTTCGCGTGGTGGTCACAGTTCCTCCCAAGTCACAGTTCCTCGCAGATCACGGCGCGCAATCACCGCCGTAGGTGACGATCTTGTAGTCGATGACGGCCAACGCAGCCTGCAGCTCCTGCAACCGGCGCACGATGGACTCGCGATGGGCCAGCATCAGCGTCAGACGCGCCGGCACGCTTGCCTCGCCCTGGCCCACCAGCGCGAGGTAGCGGGTGATGTCGCGGATCGGCATGTCCGAGCAGCGCAGGCGGGTGATGAACACCACGCGACCGAGTGCATCGCGGTCATAAACCCGCCGGCCACCAGGGTCGCGGCCGACACCGACCAACCCGATCCGCTCGTAGTAGCGCAACGTGTGGGCGCTGACCCCGGTCAACTCGGCGACCTCGCTGATCGCCAACTCGGCGGGCAGGCCTTCTGGTAGGCCCAGCGCACACACCAATTCCTCCGACAGTGGCGGCAGGTCCAGCCCGTCGAAGGACTCGAGCAATTCCCGGAGTCGCGCAGTAGCTGCCGTCATGCGATCGACGGTAGGACTTAGAGCGCGCTCGAAGTCAAATGCCCGCCATCGCCGCGGTGAGACGCTGGATCACTGCGGACGGGCTGGGCTGGGTAGCCACCTCCGCGCGCTCCCCCGGGCCGCGGCGGCGAATGTGCGTTGGCAGCCGAGGCGTTTTCGCCTCCACGCACCGCAACGGCGAGCCAACTGGGCCCGGTTCAACGCACTCCCGGTCGGGGCCTGGAGTACCTACGCCCGAGGCACTGGAGGCGCTGCTCGACGATCGCGTCGACAAGGTCGTCCTCCGAGCTGATCGGCGTGCTCGCTTTCATCGATACCGCGTTGATCGCCTCCACCCGCTATGCAGCGCACAGCAGCCGGCCTGCACCGAGATCATGTCCTGGGTGGCGGAAGGACGGCTGCAGGCAACGACGTCCGTCCTGGTGATCGAAGGGGGATGGCGCCCGGAGCATCGGGGCCGGCCGCCGCTACCGAAGGGCACGGCCCGGATGGCTCGCGAATTGTTCCCCGTCCTGCTCAGCGTGACACCCGTGACACCGCAGCACCTTCAGCCGCGCTGGACACCGAGTCGCCGGGTCTGGGAACGGCCGTTCGGCTGGAGGCAGCGGTCGCCATCGACGCCGGCTGCGACGTGGTCGTGACGACTGACCGGGCCTTCGACGGGCTCGGCGGCCTGCGCCGAAGCGATCCTCTCGATACAGCCGCCATCACCGCTGCCCTGCTGGGCTGACGCCTCAGCTCAGCGATCACGGGGCCGCCAACAGCCCCGGTGTCGAACTCGCCCCCACCCGGACACCGCACGGGTGGGCCGGCGCGGAGTGCTAGCGGGTAGCGAGCAGGCGGTCGTAAACGATCTCGTGCACCCACCGGGTGGTGGTCGTCAGCGGCGTGGTCGTGACCGCACGAGAGCGCCCGGCGTGCACCACGTCGACGGCGTCGGGGTCGACGTCGTGGGGCCCCGCCGCGGCCAGCACGGTGGGGCCGTAGTACTCCGCGTGGGTGAGACACTCCACGTTGCGAGCGATGTGCGCAGGCAGCAGCAGCGCGGTCGGGCACAGCCCGGCGAACGGCGCAGCCCCAGTGAGCCCGGTGCGCCAGTGGCGCGCGGGCGCGATGATGCCGGCCAGCCGCACCGCGGGCGGCGGCACGAGATTCCGCATCTCAGGCCAATCCCAGGTGGATACCGACACCCGATCGGTCACCGGGCGCCAGCCGGCACTCATCCGGTACTCGTGCATATCGCCGAGTAGCTGGGCGACCACCACCACCCGGCGGCCGAGCAACACCATCGGCGGCAGTACGACGCCGTCCCAGCCCAGCGCGCTAGCAGCGGCCCGGGCGAGGTGATCGGGCGCGGACAGAACCTCGACGGTGTCAGGTGCCCAGATCCGAGGACCGAACGCGGTCCCGCGGGCCTCGACGAGCGATTCGGGTGCCACCGGGGTCGATCTCCCCTCGTTTACCTGCGGATTGCGCATCGCGCGGACTTCGAAGTCCGCTGTAGTCAGCCGCGGGAGCAAGTAGCGGCGCTGGGAATAAGGACTACCAGGAGAGCACCGTGGTGTGGCGCAGGCGCGGCGGCTGCGGCGTCCGGCGGCGGCCCTCCTGCGCCGACTGGTCGGCAGGGTTCGGCCCGCCGATAGCGGGACTGCGGGGGACAGCGGTAAGCGGCTACGCCAGTCGGTTGGAGTCGTCCCGATGCCTGGACATCAGTGCTGTTACGGTCGAAACACCCGTTCGAGATGGAAGCGGTTGGGGGTGAGCAGGCCCCGATCACCTCATTCTCGGCGCTGGCTTCGCCGGCC
This sequence comes from Pseudonocardiaceae bacterium, assembly GCA_035252045.1. Classification (GTDB taxonomy): domain Bacteria; phylum Actinomycetota; class Actinomycetes; order Mycobacteriales; family Pseudonocardiaceae. Next base: position 1,907 of record DATFDO010000145.1, on the reverse strand, counting down.
TTGGTATGGCGATTCTGCGCCAGTAGTACGAAATAACCGATTTCGTGATGTGGAACGGGCCGCCGAGGTGAGCGCCACATGGCGTGACAACAGCTATCCGGGCTGCGCCTGCGACGCGCCGTCAGCGTTTTTCGTTCTCCGGCCAGCAGGAGATCTGGAACTACTGACGGTACTGCGCGCGGCGCTACCGGCTGGCACGGCGCATCCGCTTCCATCATGAGGTACTGGGAGCAGCCCTGGCAGGTCAGTCAGTACTAACCGCGGCAAGCTGAGCTGCAACGTGCTGATCACCGCAACCAGACCGCTGTCCGAACCGAAGGTCCCGAAACCTTGCTGGGCTGGATATCCGCCGCGCCACCCGCCGGTTCCGGCCCGCCGAATACCTCATGCCCGAGGCTGCCACCATCTCGACGTGCGGTTGTTCGTTGCGCTGACCCCACCTGACGAGGTCATCGACGCGCTGCGTACGGCCATCGCCGGGCTGCGCGAACTGGCGCCCGAGCCGGCGGCACAGTTGCGGTGGACCCGTCCGGAACAGTGGCATCTGACGCTGGCCTTCCTCGGAGAGGTCGGCGACGAGGTGGTTGGCGAGCTGACCCGCCGGCTCGACCGGGCAGCCGCTCGGTGCCCGCCACTGTCGCTGGCCCTCGGCGGCGCCGGCCGGTTCGGCAACAGGGTGTTATGGACCGGTGTACAGGGCGATCGCGACCGGCTGCGCAGGCTGGCCGGCTCGGCGGCGGCCGCAGCTCGTCGCGCCCGGCTCCCGGTGGAGGACCGCCCGTACCGGCCGCACCTCACAGTGGCCCGGGCATCCGGACAGGTGGATCTACAGCCGTTGGTCCAGCGGCTGTCATCTTGGCAGGGTCCGCCATGGGTGACGACTGAACTCAATCTTGTGCGTAGCCGGTTGGGCGCGGGGCCAGCTGGTTCGGCACTGCATGAGCCCATCGCCGGCTGGCCACTTTCCGCAATAGCACCGGAAGACCAGTGCAAACGCCCATAACCAATACCGTTGAGGCACGCATAGATGCATCGTGTCCGTACCGATCAGAAATAGCGCTGTCGGGGATAAAGCCTCCAACTGAACGTGGCACCACCAGCAACCGCGCGAGGTCCGTTGCGATCCACCTAGAAGTCGCAGGGCACTACGTGGTCGCGGAGCGGATGTCCGGCCGGACCGGTATCAGATCCTCGAAACCCCAGGTAGCCACTGGCGGTGAGGCTAGGTAAGTGACGGGCATCTCCTCCGTAGCATCCCGGTGTTCGCTTCGACTGGCTGCGGTGACTCGCCGATCCCGTGGTACTCGTCCCGCCCGGCGGCGTCGCCCTAGGTACCCTTCTGACGAGCGCAGATGACCGTACTCATGCGGGCTGAGGCCAGTAGGGAAGGACCCCTACGCGGGCCACGATAGGTACGGAAGCCTCGGCAACTCGGTAGCCGCGCTCCCGCTGACTCAGTAGTCAAAAAGCAGTTTTAAGCTCCGTGACGCAATGCAAAGATACGTGGCGAATGCATGTTGTCAGACGACTCCATGCTGTTATGGTTTGAATTAGCCGAATCGGAAGTCCAAACCGATGAGGCCATTTGTAGGCCACTCCGAGGAGGATTTGAATGTTCGATGCATTGAGCTACGCAGAGATTGACGGGCAGCACGCCGAGTTGCTTCCCTCCCGTACCGTCCTGTCCCTGTTCAGCACCGGCGGCGGCGACCACATCGCTGCCAACAACTGCGGCAATGCCAGCGCCGGCGGCGGACTCATCGAGGTCATTCCGATCGCGGCCGCCGTCAACCTCTTGGCTGGCTGCCAGGCGAGTGTTAGCGGCTGAACCAATCTAGGTCCAGGATTGCGCCCGAACTCATGATCGGGTGACACGTTCAAGGAGGGATGGCTGCACCACAGCCATC
>DATFDO010000144.1:0-3640 GCA_035252045.1 Pseudonocardiaceae bacterium | reverse complement strand
GTCGAACCACCTCGGAGAGATCGTTGCCCACCTCGCGACGCGGTGCGGCGTCGACCCGCAACCGGTGTGGGAACGCGTCGGAGCGCTGGTGGCGCAGCTGCTCACCGACTTGGAGGCCGACCAGGACCTGCGCGAGGACGTCGCCACCGACCGCGCCGTGCTGTTCGGACCCACCCTGCCGGTTAAGGCATTCGCCCGGATGCGCCTGGATCGAACCACCGGTGACCAATATGTACCAGTGTGCAACCCGCTGCACCGGCTAACCCGTTGACGGCCCGAGCCCAGCAACCCCCGGGACCGGCTTGGGAGCGGGTGGGCGCGTTGTTGCGAGGGCAGGCCGCAACCGGCGAGCCGGTATGCGCCTACGTCTATGACTTGGACGCCCTGGTGAGCCAGGTCCAGGCGGTGCGCGCAGCGCTGACCGGGCGATGCGAGCTGTACTACGCGGTCAAGGCGAACAGTCATCCCGAAGTGCTGAACACGCTGGCGACTCAGGTCGACGGGTTCGAAGTCGCCTCGCTGGGCGAGATCCGCAAGGCTATTGGCGCCGGCGCAGCGCGCCTTGCGTTCGGGGGCCCGGCCAAGACAGACGCGCAGATCGCCAGTGCGCTGCGGGCCGGTGTGGAGCTGCTCAATGTCGAGAGCTTGCACGAGCTTCGCAGAGCCGGGCTGATCGGTGCCGAGCTCGGTGTCCGGGTTCCGGTGGCGTTGCGGGTCAATCGACGTGACGGCGGTCTGCCCGGACGGCTGCGGATGGCGGGGACCGCAAGCCAGTTCGGTATCGATGAGGCATTACTGCCGGAAGCGATCCAGCTGTGCCGCGCCTCGCCAGCTGTCACGCTGCGTGGGTTCCATCTGCATGCGGTGTCGAACAACCTCGATGCCCAGGCGCACGCGTCCTTCGTGATCGACACCGTGGCGTGGTGCTTGCACCAGGCGACCAGGCATCGAATCGACCTGGACGTCGTCGACGTCGGGGGCGGTATCGGCGTGCCGTACACGGGTGGTGACGGTTTCGACCTGGCGGCGTTTGCCGCGGGACTGGGTGCGGCGATCACCCAGCTGCCCGGTGGCCTCCGGCTGATCTTCGAGCTGGGCCGGTTCCTGGTGGCCGAGGCCGGCTGGTACGCCGCGGAGGTCGTCGACCTCAAATGCACCCACGGCCGCCATTTCGCGGTGCTCCGCGGCGGAACCCACCACTTCCGGCTGCCCGCCGCGTGGGGATACAGCCACCCGTTCGCGGTGCTGCCGGTCGAGCAGTGGGGCTACCCCTTCACCCGGCCCGAGGTGCACGCACAGTGCATCGACGTGGTTGGTGAGCTGTGCACGCCCCGCGACGTGCTGGCCCGGCAGGTCTGGGTGGAGCGGCTGCGTATCGGCGATCTGGTGGTATTTCCGCTGGCTGGTGCATACGGCTGGGAGATTTCCCACCACGACTTCCTCAGCCACCCACACCCGGCCCAGTTGATCTGCGCGTCCGCTTCAACTCCTAGCCCACCATGACGGCGCGTGAGCGGGCCCGGTAGCCTGATCGCCCAGCTGCCCTCGGCCAAGGAGGACCCGTGTCGGCAGGTCAGATCGCCGCGCTGATTGCCGCTGGCGCGTTCGTAGTTCTGGTGGCGTTGCTCGCCGTGCCTTTGATCAAGCTGGGCCGCACTCTGGACGAGGCAACGCAGGCGATCCGCAAGGCCAGCGCGGAAGCCGATCCGCTGTTCAGCGGTGCGAACACCACCGTCACGCACGTCAATCACCAACTGGAGCGGCTGGACGGGATCACCGCGAACGCTCAGGTGGTGACCGGTAACGTGTCCGCGCTGACCTCGCTGTTCACCGCCACGCTGGGTGGGCCGCTGGTCCGCGTCGCGGCGCTATCCTATGGCGTGAGCAAGGCGATGAGCCGCCGCAAGCGCAAGGACGCTGGCCGCCGGCCGCGCGGGCGCCGTCGGGACTAAGGACACGCGGTGAAGCGGATACTCTGGTTCGGCTTGGGAATTGCTGCTGGAGTTGTGGCCAGTCGCAAGGCCAGCGCCAAAGCCCGGCGCATGACACCGGCCGGTGCAGCGGAAAACATCAGCGACGCGATGCGCGAACTGGCCGCCGCGATGGGCTCCTTCGGTGCCGATGTCCGGGCCGGGATGATGGAGCGTGAGGCTGAGCTTCACGCGGCCGTCGCTGCGCGTACCGGTATCGACACCCGCATCGGAGCGCATCAAGCGTGAGCGGCTGCCACGTGGTCGTAGGCTGAATCGCTATGCACCTGCGCTCTCTATCGGCTTTCGAGGTCATTAGCTCTTGAGGACGGCCCAGTGCAGACCCATGAGATCCGCCAACGATTCCTGAATCACTTCCAACGATCCGGACACACGGTGGTGCCTAGCGCATCGCTACTGGTCGACGACCCGAACCTGCTGTTCGTCAATGCCGGCATGGTGCCCTTCAAGCCCTATTTCCTCGGCCAGGCGACACCTCCCTATAGCCGGGCGACCTCCATCCAGAAATGCGTCCGCACCCCGGACATCGACGAGGTCGGCAAGACCACCAGGCACAACACCTTCTTCCAGATGGCCGGCAACTTCTCCTTCGGCGACTACTTCAAGCAAGGGGCGATCGAGTACGCGTGGCAACTGGTGACCGGCCCGGTCGATGCCGGCGGCTACGGGTTTGCCCCAGACCGCATCTGGGTCACCGTGTACGCCGACGATGACGAGGCCGAGCACCTGTGGCGCACCGTTGCCGGGATCCCCGCCGACCGCATCCAGCGCCGCGGCATGGACGACAACTTCTGGTCCATGGGCGTGGCCGGCCCGTGCGGGCCCAGCTCGGAGATCTACATCGACCGCGGGCCCGATTTCGGCCGCCCTGGCGGGCCGGTCGTCGACGAGGACCGCTACCTGGAGATCTGGAACCTGGTGTTCATGCAGGACGAGCGGGGGCCGTCCACCGGTCCGGGCAAGAGCGACTTCTCGATTCTCGAGCCGCTGCCGGCCAAGAACATCGACACCGGGATGGGTGTCGAGCGGGTGGCGCTGCTGCTCCAGGACGTGCCCAACGTTTATGAGACCGACCTGCTCCGCCCGGTGATCACCGTAGCCGAGCAGCTGTCCGGCCGGCGCTACGGCAGCGATCCCACCGATGACGTGCGGTTCCGGGTGATCGCCGACCACGCTCGCACCGGGGTGATGCTCATCGGTGACGGGGTGACCCCAAGCAACGAGGCACGCGGGTACGTGCTGCGCCGGTTGTTGCGCCGCATCGTGCGCGCCGTGCGCCTGCTAGGGGTGACCGAGCCGGTCCTCGGTGAGATCACCGCTGTCGTGCGAGATACGATGGGTCCCTCCTACCCGGAGCTCGTCACGGACTACCAGCGGATTGAGGCGGTGGTCCGGGCTGAGGAGGGCGCATTCCTGGCAACGCTGTCCGCCGGGTCGCGGATCTTCGATCTGGCGGTGGCGCAGACGCGGCAGGCCGGTGGTACGCAGCTGTCCGGCGATCAGGTGTTCCAGCTGCATGACACCTACGGGTTCCCCATCGACCTCACCCTGGAGATGGCCGCCGAGGCCGGTCTGTCCGTCGATGAGGCGGGTTTCCGCGCCCTGATGGCGCAGCAGCGGCAGCGGGCCAAGGCCGACGCGGCGGCCCG
>DATFDO010000143.1:0-9485 GCA_035252045.1 Pseudonocardiaceae bacterium | reverse complement strand
ACGAACAGCACCTAGGCGTAGGCGGCATCTGAGCGGGCCGCATCTAGCGCGGCGCCCAGGTTGTCCCCGACCACCGCGGTGCCTGCGCTGCGCGCCTCCAGGTTCTGCGCGGCCGCGGCGACCTGCGTGTAAGCCGCGGCCGGAGCGGCCGGCAGCGCCCGGGTGCGGGCGAGATGGATCTGCGTGCTCACCAGATCGGGGCGGGCCGCGGCTAGCGGGTCGAACAGGGCATGCCACTGGGACGCCTGCAACAACACCACGTTGTCCGGTGGGGCGGGTGGTTGCGAGCTTGGCGGGGCACCGACCTTCTGGAACAGCGAGTTGGCCTGCAGGAGATCGACCACCCCGTCGACCCGCAGCGATACCGGCGCCAGCCCCGCCCGGGCGAGCTGCACCACATCACCGGGCTTGGCGTGCAGGTTCGCCGCGGTCTGCTGGGCCAGCAGCACCCCGTGGTCGGTGCCCGTCAGGGTGCGGATCTCGCCGGGAAAGTCCGCCCGGTAACCGGGTGGCAGGCCTAGCATCACCCCGGGTCCGGTGGTCTGGATGGTGCCCCCACCGGCCGCGGTCAAGCCCGGGACCCGGGCGTATCCCACCGGCACGGCCACCCGGACCCCCGGCCAAGCGCGCGTCGTGGCCAGTACTGCGGCCGGGTCGGCCCCGGGTTGGACCTGCACCTGCCAATCGACGGCGACTGTGCGAACCGCGCGGGCCGTCATGGAGGCCTGCGACGCCGCCAGGAACGCTCCCAACGAGGCCAGCAGCGCCACCGCGAGCGCCACCCCGCAGCCGGTCGCGACCAGCCGCCCCACTCGCCGCCGCACCAGCCCACGCACCCATGTCGTGATCACGGCAGCTCCCGCCCGGCGGCGGAGGCCACCGCGTCGTCGCCCGCGGTGGTCATGAGCCGGCCGTCGACCATCCGCCACCGCTGGCCCAACCTGCCGGCCACCGCTGGATCATGGGTGGCGACCACCAGCGCCGCGCCGAGCTCTTCGGCCGCCTCCCGCAACACCGACACCACCCGCTCGGCAGTCTCATGGTCAAGCTGCCCGGTGGGCTCATCGGCCAGGATCAGCTCCGGCCGGCAGGCCAATACCCGGGCCACCGCCACCCGCTGGGCCTGGCCGCCGGACAGCTCCTCGGGCAGCTTGCTCACCAGCTCGCCGATCCCCAGCCGGTCCAGCGCGCCCAGCGCGCGCCGCCTCGCCTCATCCCGACCGGCGCCACCCAGCGCCAACGTCAAGGCCACGTTCTCGACTACGTTCAAGGCGGGGATCAGGCTGGGCCCCTGAAACACCATCCCCAGCACGCCGGGGCGGCCGTGCGGAGAACCGCCCAAGCCGGGCCAGCGCACCGTGCCGCTGGTAGGGGCCTCCAACCCGGCCATCAGATGCAGCAGCGACGACTTGCCCGAGCCCGACGGCCCGGTCAGGGCCACCCGGATACCCGCGGGCACCGCGACGCTCACCTCCCGCACCGCAGCCACGGCTCCGGGACCTCGACCGTACATGCGGCTTGCCGACACGCACTCCACGACAACCCGCGGGCTTTCCTCCGGTGGCTGCAACAGCGGGCTGCCGCGCGTCGTCGTGTCGGCGCTGATGGCACTACCTTCCTTTCGCACGGTGGATCCCGGCAGGGAGTGCTTGCGGCGCATGTCCGGTGAGGACTGATATGAGACGGCGCCCCTGCCGGGGCCCGGCGAAGGCCTGACGCCCAGGAGGGTGTCGTCCCTGGAGGACTGGTTCATCAGCACGACGCAGCGCCTTCCCGATCCGCCGCGTGACTTGGCCACGACGGAGGGGGGATTGGTGCTGGGTGTCGGTATTGACTGGGCGGAAGAGTTTCACGACATCGCTCTGGGAACGGTGGACAGGGGGGTGATCGAGCAGTTCCGGATCGAGCACGGCCCAGCCGGAATCGACCGCTTGATCGGGCGGTGTCTGGAGCTGGAAGCCGATCCAGCCGAGGTGCGCATAGTGCTGGAAACCCGCCATGGGTTGCTGGTCGAGGCGCTGATCGATGCGGGGTTCACCGTCGTGCCGGTCAACCCCGACATCGTGGCGCGGCGGCGGGGACCAGCATGCCAAAAAGACGACGTGAAGACGCCCGGATCTGGGGCTTGCTGGCCTTGGACCGCTACGCCGGGCTCAAGGCGCTCATCCCGCACGGGCCCATCGGTGCGGAGCTGCGCGCCATCGCCCGCGATGACGACCGCGCCGCCCGCGACCAGCGCCGGCTGCTCAACCGGCTGCGCGCCGATCTGCAACTGACCTACCCAGCGGCGCTGATCCTGGCCGCAGACGACCTGGGCGCGCCGACCCTGCTGCGACTGCTCGAGCGCTGGCCCACCCAACCCGAACTCGCCGCAGCAACCCGCGAAGATGTGGTGGGCTTGGCCCGCGCCGGCCGCCACGGCTGGCCCGAGCGCTTCGCCGACCGGGTTACCGCCGCGTTGACTACCCCCCAGCTGCCCACCCGCGACTATCTCGTGCGGGCCAAAGCCCCCGGGATCCAGCTGGCCGCCCGCCAACTGCTCGCGCTGCACGACACCCGCCGCGGTTGGCACCGCCGGATGGCTGAGCTGCTGCTGGGCCAACCCCGCACCGGCCGCGAGCACACCGTGACCGATCCCGACCCGGGCAACGCGTTGCCGGGCGGCGAGATCTACCTGAGCATGCCCGGCCTGGGTGATCGTCTCGCCGCCCGGATCGCCGGCGAAATCGGGGAACACATCCACCAATTCGACACGCCGAACGCGCTGCAATGCTACGCCGGGTCCGCCCCGGTCACCCGCCGGTCGAGTAAAAGCGACTTCGTCGTCGCCCGTCGCCTGGCGCACAACCACTACCTCGGCACCGCGGTCCACCAATGGGCCTTGTGCAGCCTGACCCGTAGCGCCTGGGCCCGTGAGTTCTACGACGAAAAATCACCGCCGGCAACAGCCATCACGCCGCCCTGCGTGCGCTGAGCAACCCCTGGCTGGAGATCCTCTGGCACCGCCTGACCAAGGACGTCCTCTACGACGAGGCAACCCACCAGGCCAACCGCCCACCGCGCCCTCGGACACGCTGCGTAGACCGAAGGTTGACAGAGGGTGTCTCATTCGATCAGCTGCCCGTCGACCAGCCGTACCAGCCGGTCAGCGGTCAAGGCCACCGCGGGGCTGTGACTGGCCACCAGCAGCGCGACCCCCCGGTCAGCAGCGGCGCGCAGCAACGCCAACACCGTGGCCTCGGTGGCGCTATCCAGCTCCCCGCTAGGTTCGTCGGCCAGCACCACCGCCGGCCCCTTGGCCAGGGCCACCGCCAACCCCGCTCGGGCGGCTTCCCCGCCGGACAGCTGGCTCGGTAGCGCGTGGGCAAGCCCGGCTAACTCCACCGACTCCAGCAGCTCCGTCCGCGGCACTCGACGCGACCGGCCACCCAGGCGCTGTACAACCGCGAGGTTCTCCTCCACGGTGAGGTGGTCGAACAGATTCCCCGACTGGGACAGCACCCCGATCCGGCGCGCCCGCAACCGCGCCCGCACCGCCTCGGGCTGGTGGCTCATCCGCTGCCCCTCGACCAGCACCCGGCCCCCGTCCGGGTCGTCCAAACCCGCCAGGCACGCCAGCAGCGTGGACTTGCCCGACCCCGACGGGCCCACCACGGCCACCAGTTCCCCCGGCGCAACCGCCACCGACACCCCTCGCAACGCGAGGGTCTCCTCCTCGCCGGCCCGAAAGAACCGGTACAGGCAGCGGCCCTCGATCGCCGCCACGGCCGACTGCCGCGGCGTTGCCCAGCGCTGCTCGGCCACGGCGTTCGTCACGTCCACCGGAACGAATCAGTGATCATCCGCCATGGATCCACGTTGTCCGAACCCTGCGGCGCGGACAACGTCAGCACGACCTCCTGGCCACCTCGCCAGAACTCGTAACGCTGCACCGCTTCGAGCACCGACTTGCCCGTCACCGCATTCGGCGCCGAGCTCGCCTGATAGGTGATCAGGACCGCCGGACCGGCTGGGCGCTGCACCATCGTCACCTGCCCCGGCTGGAAACCGGGCACCGAGCCTCGCAACTGCGCCACCTTGTGGGCCCGCGCTGACGCCACATCAGGAGCCTGCGGCCGTGGCACGCTGTCAATCCGCACGGTGTTGAACTTGTCGGTGAACACCACCGCCGAGCCTTCACGCGATTGTGCCCAGCCCTGCGGCACCTTCACCACAAACGCCCCGCCCGGCGGGGCGTAGGACACGAACACCTGGCTATCCGGGATGTCACCAGCGGCGTTGACCTCCGGTGCAGGCGGATTCGTCGCCGTGGCAGGTCCCGATGCAGATGTCGCCGGCGCTGATCCCGGCGCCGACCCGTGTGTCGCCGACGGACCCCCGCAGGCCCCTAGCGTGGCCAACAACGCCACTATCCCAGCGACCGTCATCGACGCGCGGCCCCGCGGCCGACCGATCACCGCCTGCACACCATCAGCCCCCATCCCTGTCCCGGCACCACGACAAGCCGGCTGCGCAGAGTGTGCATCAGGCGCCATGTGATGCCCATGGGAACAACATGAGAGCTGGTCACATCTTGGCTGCGAGCGCCCCCGCATCGATCACCGCGCCGAGCGCGCCGCTGTGGCCAGGTCACGAACACCGGGCTGGTCCGTTACCAATGCAAATCATTGCGATCGAGTTGTTGTTGCTTCCTGCTGGCGGCCGTGGCTTTGGGGTGGCGGTGCACGAAGTGCAGGTCGAGGTCGTGATGCTGTCGGTGCTGGACGGCGCCGGGCTGGGCTGGCCGGTGGCCTCGGGGAACCTACCGGCCGGCTGCCACCCCGACGCACGGGCGCAGGAGCCCGCGGGCTTGGGCGCCCGTATCCCCACCCGCGACGGTCGTGCACTCGACCTCGTGGCGACGCGCGGCTGGTGGGCTGATCCAGACCTACGCGGTGGTGCCGGACCCCGACCCGGGCCAGGGCGTGGTCCGGCCGGTCCCGGCCGATGCGGTCGCGGCCTGCTCGACGGATGCCGCGGCGCCGACTCCTGCGGTGGTAACGGTGGAGGACGTGCTGGCCATGCGCTGCGGCACCTGTCGCTGGTGACCCGCACCAGCCCCGCAGTCGTCGAGGCCGCCGACGTCTACCCGCTGCTATGGCGCGCTGTGGTGGCGCATTCCCCCGATGTGCCGGGCCAGCTCGTCACGAGCTGAGCCGGGAAACGCCCAGCGCGGCGGCAGCTTGGGCCAGGGTTGTGATAGGCCGCCCGGATCGAGGCAGCGGCGGTGAACGGCGTGCAGGACCTCGCCCCGGGACCGTCCGCTGGCCTGGGCAAGCTCGTCAAGCAAGATGCCGGACAGCGAGGACAGCCCGAAGATCACCTCGGCCCGCCCCCGCAGCGAGTCCCGGACGCCCGCCGCGTCGGTGATGGTGCGGTCCATGGCCGCACGGAAGACCGCGGGGTCGGCTTCATCCGCGGCGATGCTCCACGCGGTGAACACGCTTCGCTGCTGATCTTCGGTGTGGTGTTGGCGATGGTGTACACGGCCACCCAACGGCTGTCCTGGGTGCTGATCGGGCTGGTGTTTTTCGCCGCCGGCAGCGCCGGCCGCCTACCAGCGGTTCGCTCGTCCGGGTCCGCGTGCAGGTGTGGTCGAACCCCGTTCGCCCACTACTACGGATCGGGGTACCAGGTCGCCCAGTCCCTGTTCGGACTGGCCACCGGAGGCCTGGCCGGTACCGGCCTGGGCGGTGGGCGACCCGAACTGGTCCCGGTGGCCAACTCCGACTTCAAATGGTCGGCATCGAAGAGGAACTCGGCCTGATCGGCCTGGCCGCGGTCTTGATGATTTACCTACTGCTCGTGGCCCGGGGTTTGCGGGCCGGCTTGTCCGTCCGCGACACCTTCGGCAAACTCCTTGCCGCCGGCCTGTCGACCACGCTGGCGCTGCAGGTGTTCATCGTCAGCGTCATCAACCTCATCCCGAGACCGGGCTCACCACCCCTTTCCTGTCCTACGGCGGCTCGTCTCTGCTGGCCAACTACATGCTCATCGCACTGCTGCTGCGCATCTCCCACGCCGCCCGACAACCCGCACCCACCCCACCGGATCCCCGCCCTGTTCCGCTCGCCTCCGCCACCACCGAACTCATCACCCGCCCGAGCACCTAACCTGGCCGAACAGCTGGCCGAGGCGCGCGAGCACGAGGCCTTGGCCACGGTGAACCTGCTGGAGAAGAACCTGGCCTTCAATCTCGGTGGGCATGTCAACCACTCGGTGTTCTGGCCCAACATGTCCCCCGATGGTGGTGACAAGCCCGACGGCGAGCTCGCCGCGGTGCTGGATGAGAACTTCGGCTGCTTCGACGCCTTCCGGCACCGCGTGCATCAGCTCATCAGGACACCGCGGGTTCAGGCCAGCACCACCGTCCGGGTGCGTAGAAGCGCCTCGAGCCGCTCAGCCGGGCTGGACCAGCCGAGCGTTTTGCGGGGTCGGTCGTTGAGCTCGGCGGCCACCGTGGCCAGATCCTCGGGTTGGTGCACGCGCAGGTCGGTGCCCTTGGGGAAGTACTGGCGCAGTAGCCCGTTGGTGTTCTCATTGCTGGGTCGCTGCCACGGGCTGGCCTTGTCGCAGAAGAACACCGGTGTCCCCAGGATCTGTGTGATCTCGGCGTGTCGCGCCATCTCCGAACCCTGATCCCAGGTCAGCGAACGACGCAGCTGCGCCGGCAGCTGCCCTAAGGCCTGCACCAAAGCGTCGCGGACGGCCTCGGAGGTGTGTCGCCCGGGCAGGTGTAGCAAGACGGTGAACCGGGAGCTGCGTTCAACCACGGTGCCGATCGCCGAGCGGTTGTGCTCGCCGGTGATCAGGTCGCCTTCCCAATGCCCCGGCTGGGTGCGGTCGGCGGCCTCGGCCGGGCGCTGGTCAATCATCGTCATGTCCACCAGCCGGCCTGCACGGCGGGCGTCCGGGCGCCGATGCGGCTTGCGGCGGCGCCGTCCGGTGCGCAGCGCCTGGGGCAGCTCGCGAACCAGTCCACCCAACTCCGGGCGGTAGACCGCCTGGTAGATCGTCTCGTGCACCAGGTGCCGATCCGGCTGGTCAGGGAACTGTTCCCGCAGCGCCCGGCAGATCTGCTCCGGGCTCCACCGCTTGCCCAGCTTCTCGGTCACGAACTCGCGCAGCACCTCATCGTTGACCAGCTTGCCCCGCCCAGGCCGAGCACGCCGATCCGCGGCCAGCCGCTGCGCAGTAAACGGCCGATACCGCCCACTGTCCGGATCACGGTTATGGCGCAGTTCGCGGCTGATCGTGGACCCACTACGGCCGATCTCCGCCGCGATCTGCCGCACACCGCGGCCCGCCCGATCCAGATCCGCGATGCGAACGCGCTCATCCTCGGACAGATACCGCGATGAGATCTCCCGCTTCCGGACGTTGATCACCGGCGGATAGTGCCGCCGTTTGCCGTGGGAACTGGTGATTGTCCGGCCGTGTCGCCAACGTTTCCCCGTTCTCCGGTTCACCCCGACGATCCGACAAGCCTGCGAGTTACTGACACCCTGAGCAATCAGCCGAGCGAACTGCTCACGCTTCTCCGTCTGCGGCGCCGAACCCGGCCGACCCCTGCCAGCCATCGCAACTCCCGAATACCTCCGGTGTTGCGACGATCACTGGAATCCGCCTTGCCGCGCCGGGGTCATTTTTCGCGTGCCGTCGACAAATGCAACAGCATCGGCCAACATCACCGTGCGGCAGCTGCTGAACATGACCAGCGGGTTGTTCAACTTCACCGAGGATGACACTTTCAACCAGGTCCTTGATGCCCAGACCGAGAAGATCTGGACCACGAAGGAATTGCTGGCAATCGCGTTTTCTCACCCACCGTATTTTCCCCCGGGCAGGGCTGGCACTACTCGAACACCAACTACGTGCTGTTGGGCGACATCGCCGAACAGCGCGGTGGAGCGCCGCTGGCCGAGCTAATGACCAACCGGATCTTTGACAGGCTCGGCATGCACGACACCCTGCTGCCCTCCCGTGACTTCAACGCCCTTCCGGATCCCCACCAGCGCGGCTATATGTATGGCACGAACATGATCACCAACGAGGTGTCGAAAGCGGCGCTGGCGGGTAACAAGACCGCCCAGCTTCACGCCGATCCCGACATCAAGCCCGCTGATGTGACGGATTGGAACGCTCCGCGCGCTGGCACCGCCAATACATGTCACTGGGAGCCAAGGCGCTGCTCGGGCTGGTCACGATGATCGACGGGGGATGCTGATGCTGAAGTCGATGACCTAGGCTCCGACCAGCTCGAACGGTTCTCCCTGCTGGGCTGGTACCGGGTCGTCGATCTGCAGAAAGCTGGATTCGAGATCTGGCCCATTTTCCGGACTCCACATGTCACCATCGCGTTCACCGGTGACCTCGACGACCGTCTTGCGGCGCTGGCCGATGTGGCTCACGAAGTCCGAGTGAACCCGTACCATGAATCCGAAGACACACCGAGGAGGTGACCACGTGACCGCGCCGCAAGTCGACCTGATCGTCGACCTGAACACCATGGACGACACCGGCCTGCCCTGGGCGTTCCTCGACGAGGCCCCTGACCCAGCACGGATCCGGCCGGGACGCCACGTGCTGGTCGGCTCCGGTGTCACTCGGGCGATCGCGCTGGTCGTCGACATCACCGACGGCATCGTTCATCTCCGCCCGCTCCATGGGTCAGTGCGCACCAACGCGCACCTGCTCGACGATCCCAACCGCCTCGCCTGCTGAAACCCCAATCCAAGCGGATGGAGCGCATGTCCCTGGGCACGCCGCACTAACACCACAGCACTTGGCTCCGGCGCCTGTTGTACCCGCGTGACAAAGAATGCCGAGTTGAAACGCTATCGCGGGGACCTAATTCATCGACAACGACCAACATAATTGTTGACGCGACAATGTCACATAACAGCAACAGCGAAATGTAGTACACCAGCATCAAGGAGAACCCTTTGATGGGCAAACCCCGCGACAGTTAGGAAATCTTCTAAACCTTTGCGGTCCACGTCCACGCTCCAGGCGACTACCCGCCAAGCACACCAAGCCTGCTAAGATTCTCACATGCACACCTGCCCTGTGCAGGTATGCCACGAACGCGTGTTCGAGTCCCCCCGCCGACACTATTGGTGACGCTTCAACGCTGAGCGTCTCCTCGATTGGCCGCCACGCGAGTCGGAGTAGTCGAATGGCCGGCCGATCCCACCTCGCAAAACCCGACAGTACGGCTCCGGTCGAGTACGGGACAGCGTCACGGCCACGGAGCCGCGCCCGCGAACGCCACGTGGTGGTGACCGGACTGCGCAGGCGACCGATCCTGTGGCGCCGTTGTGATCCTGGGGGTGGCCATCGACGCTGGTCCTGTGGCGCAGCGCCCCAGGGTGAGCGACATCCCGGACGAAGGTCTCAACTTCGAGGCTCAGTAAGACAACTGTGCGTCGTAGGGGCCGCCGGGC
>DATFDO010000142.1:0-2116 GCA_035252045.1 Pseudonocardiaceae bacterium | reverse complement strand
TACCCCCGCTCCCCCTCTCCACCCTCCGCACCGCCTGGACCGCCACCCTCCCGGATCTGTTCGGCTGAAGACGGCAGACTGCCGTGAACGGAGGAGGCATGGGACGTGACGGACGTGGGGCAGTGGTTGGACGGAGTGGGGAGCGAGCCCGGGCGGGCGGAGCTTGCACGGGCTGTGCGGGGCAGCCTACGGGCGCTGGCGCAGTTGGCGCCGGGAGGCGCCGTCGAGGTACGGGTGCCGCCGTTCGCCGCGGTGCAGTGCATCGCGGGCCCCCGCCACACCAGAGGCACCCCACCCAACGTGATTGAGACCGACCCTCGAACATGGCTCCAACTGGCCACCGCCCGCCTCACCTGGCGCACTGCGGTAGCCGACGGCCGGGTCAGAGCCTCCGGTCCCCGCGCGGACCTGTCCGCCTGGCTGCCGCTGCCACGCAATGCGATAAGCGGCACGATGGAGGCATGACCTTGGGGAAATATGACAAAGCGATGGGGGAGTTCGATGCGAGGGTGCGCAGTGTGCGACCCGACCAGTGGCACCATGCGACGCCGTGCACGGAGTGGGATGTGCGCCAGCTGGTGAATCACCTGGTCGTCGAACAGCTGTGGGCGCCGCTGCTGCTGGAAGGGGCCACCGTCGACGATGTCGGCGATCGCTTCGACGGCGACCAGCTCGGGGAGGACCCGGTGGCGGCCTGGGCGAGCGCGGCGACCGCGGCACGCGCGGCGTTCGCCGCTCCGGGTGCGCTACGGCGATCCGTCGAGCTGTCCTACGGGCGCCGCCCCGCGGAGGGTTACTGCCAGGAGATGACGATGGACCTCACGGTGCACACGTGGGACCTGGCCCGGGCCATCGGAGCCGACGAGCAGCTCGACGAGGATCTGGTGTCGGACGTGCTGGCGTTCATCGAACCTCAGGTCGATCAACTGGTCGCCACTGGACTGTTCGACCCTCCGATCGAGGTGGGCGACGGCGCCGGCACGCAGACCCGGCTGCTGGCTCTGCTCGGGCGCCGGGAGTAGCCGCCCCGTAGACTTGAGGCTGTCTAGATACCTCCGAGTGTGGAGTCGCACGTGGGCAATGAGAAGCCCCGGCAACACCCCGACCGTCGAGACGACCGTGACGATTACGCCGGACCGCGCGAAGAGTGCGGGGTATTCGGCGTATGGGCGCCCGGTGAAGAGGTCGCCAAACTCGCTTATTTCGGCCTGTACGCGTTGCAGCACCGAGGCCAGGAGGCCGCCGGCATCGCGGTGTCCGACGGCTCGCAGGTGCTGGTGTTCAAAGATCTCGGCCTGGTCAGTCAGGTGTTCGATGAGCAGGTGCTGTCCAGCCTGACCGGGCACATCGCCGTCGGGCACTGCCGGTACTCCACCACCGGCTCCACCACCTGGGAGAACGCCCAGCCTACTTTCCACACCACGGCCGCCGGGTCCGGCCTGGCGCTGGGTCACAACGGCAACCTGGTCAACACCGCTGAGCTGCTGGCCCAGGCCCGCAAGATCGGTGCCCGGACCGGGGCAACCACCGACTCCGATCTGATCACCGGCCTGGTCGCCGCAGCTGCCGCGGACATCGGGATCGAGAACGCGGCCCAGCGCGTACTGCCCCGGCTGCGGGGGGCGTTCTCGTTGGTGTTCTGCGACGAGGGCACCCTGTATGCGGCGCGCGACCCGCATGGCGTGCGCCCGCTGGTGCTGGGCAGGCTGGAGCGCGGCTGGGTGGTGGCCAGCGAGACCGCAGCGCTGGACATCGTCGGTGCGAGTTTCGTCCGGGAGGTAGAGCCGGGCGAGCTGCTGGCCATCGACGCCAATGGGCTGCGCAGCTCCCGCTTCGCCAGCCCCGAGCCCAAGGGGTGCGTGTTCGAGTACGTCTACCTGGCCCGGCCGGACACTACGATTGCCGGGCGCGGCGTGCACGCTGCCCGGGTCGAGATCGGCCGCCGGCTGGCCAAGGAGCACCCGGTCGAGGCCGACCTGGTGATCTCGGTACCTGAATCGGGCACCCCGGCTGCGATCGGCTACGCCGAATACTCCGGCATCCCCTACGGCAAGGGCTTGGTGAAGAACGCCTACGTCGGGCGCACCTTCATCCAGCCCTCCCAGACGATCCGGCA
>DATFDO010000141.1:0-7451 GCA_035252045.1 Pseudonocardiaceae bacterium | reverse complement strand
CGCAGGGTCTACCCCGACGTGGTTGAGTAGCGCCTCACGCGCCTGGGTCTCGTTGCGTTCCGGGTGACCATCCGGCAGGAAGCGCTCGTCACCCCAGTAAATGTCGAGTTCTTGCCAGTCCACTGCCGTCGCGGCCGGCGTGTTCGCCAACTCACGCAGCACCGCGATCCCGATCCCGCCACCGGTCAGCACCAGCGACGCCGACCCGGCAGCGGTCTGGATGTCCACGATCCGCGTGATCAGCCGGGCGGCCGCGGCGGCGGCGAGTACCTCGGCGGTGGCGTGCACCACCACGTCGGGACGGCTCACTGACTGTGCCTTGCGTCGGTCGACCGGACGGCCTTCGTCCCGGTGCGCCGACCTTCCACCTCCGTCAACGCCTCCAGCGCGGCCTGGTAGGTCTCGTCGGGATCCAGCCTGCGCAGCTCCTCAGCGAGACAGTCACGCACCGGGCGGCGTCGCAGCGGCATCCGCCGGTCCGGCTGGCCTGGCTGGCGGAGAGTGCCCACCTTGCCGTCCGGCCGGAACAACTCCACTGGCCCGGAGCGGCGTTCCAGGACCGCGGCGCTGATCCCGCCGCCGGGAGGGCTGGTGCGGCGGCGCACCGGAACATGCAGGCGGGACCGTAACCAGCCCGCGAGTAGGTCGGCGGACGGGTTGTCGGCGGCACCGGTCACGGTGACCGCGTCGACGTCTTCGTAGGGCGGCAGATCCATCGCGGCGGCGAGCAGGGCGCGCCAGGGGGTGAGCCGGGACCACGCTAAATCCGTGTCCCCAGCGGTATAGGAGGTCCGCCTGCTTTCGAGTGTCTTGATGGGCGCAGCGGCCGCAGCGGCGTCGGTGATGCGGCGCTGGGCCAGCTTGCCGATGGGATCTGCGGCGGGAACTGGCGGGGCCTGGCCGGGCCACCAGGCGACCACCGGGCAGTCGGGCAGCAGGAGCGGTACCACCACGCTGTCTCCATGATCGGCCAGCGGACCGTACAGGCGCAGAACGAGAACTTCCGAGGCACCGGCGTCACCACCGACACGAATCTGGGCGTCCAGTCTGGTTCCGGCTCGCTTGAGACCGCGCGCCACCACCAGTACCCGGCAGGGATGCTCCTTGCTGGCCTCATTGGCGGCCTCGATCGACTGCTCGACCTGATCGGAATCATCAGTGACGATCACCAGAGTGAGCACCCGGCCCAGTGCCACCGCACCGCCGCGCTCGCGGATATCGATCAGTGCGTGGTTCACCGCCGCGGTCGTCGTCGACGGCAGGTCGATGATCATCGCTCGCCTCTGGCCAGGAAAATCATCTTCCTCCTCGGGGTACGACCGATGCCATGCTAGCGGCCACGGACAGTCGGTGCCTGTTCGCTGCGCGACTACGCGATTATGCCGCAGCTCGACAACAACTTCTTTCGCGCGATACCGCTTTTCGCGGCCTGTTCGGGCTGCTGCAAGATCCGCTGGACCTAGGTGGCCAGGAACAGTTGATGCCTCGATTACCGCCGAGCGCGTCAGACGGTGGCACGAGATTGTCAGCGGTCTGTTCTATGGTCAAGCTATGTCGGCGGCGCCGGTGTGCCCACCAATGTGGCAGAGCAGTGATGTCGAGCTGCTCGATGAGCTGCGTGCGTTGGAGACCCAGTTGCACGCCACCTGGCGAAAATGTTGTCGGTCGGCGCGGAAAATCGATTCCCGAGGCATCGCCACCGCGAGAGGTTATGACACGACTGTGGAGCTGGTGAGCGCTATCGCCCGTGTGCCACGCAGTGAAGCACGGTCCAGGGTCGACGCCGCGGCTGACGTGCTGCCCGGACGCCGGCCTCGGCGCGCCGCTGGCGCCGCGGCTGCCCGAGACGGCGACCGCAGTGGCCGAGCATGCGATCGGCGCGGCGGATGTCGCGGTGATCCGGTCGGTGCTGGCCCGCATCCCGGCGCGCATCGGGACGCAGCAGCGGGCGCAGGTGGAGGCGGACCTGGTCCGCCACGCCGGATGCTGGATGCCGGGCAGCTGGCGGTGCTGGGCAAGCGGATGCTGGCCTACCTCGACCAAGACGGCCGGCCACCCAACGATCATCCCACCCGGCGACACCTAAGCTGGCGTGACCGCGACGGCGGATAGATGTCGCCGGATGGCTGGATCGGGAAGCCGCCGAGCTGGCCGCGTCGCCGACGGGGGCCCGACCAGCGTCGGCAATTGCGTGGCGCTCTGCGGCCGCCACCGTCGCCTCGTTCACCATTCGGACTGGTGGATCGACATGATCGGCGACATTCCGCAATTCCATCCACCACCCTGGCTCGGCGGAAATCCGCGCCGCAACCCGCTTCACTCCACATCGGGATCCATCCGAATGCGCGACTGAATCACGTTATTCCTCGGGCGGCACGGAAACGCGCGGCGCCGTCGCGAAGATCGACTATCGGCTCGGGATAGTTCAGACGCGCGCGGCGGCGTGGATCCAGCTGCCAGGGCTGATGCACCGCGGCGCCGGCGACATCGCGCAGCTCAGGCACGTACCGGCGGACAAACTCGCCGGCGGGGTCATACCGCTGCGCCTGCCGCAGGGGGTTGAGCACACGGTTGGGCCGGGTGTCGGTGCCGGTGCCGGCGACCCACTGCCAGTTGAGCTGGTTGTTGGCGACGTCGGCATCGACCAGCAGGTCGAAGAAATGCCGCGCGCCGATGCGCCAGTCCAGGTACAGCGTCTTGGTCAGGAAGCTGGCGGTGATCAGCCGGGCCCGATTGTGCATCCAGCCCTCCGCGCGGAGCTGTCGCAGTCCTGCGTCGACGATCGGGTAACCGGTGCGCCCGTCCCGCCAGGCCTGCGCGGCGTCCTCGTCCTGTCGCCACCGATCGTGGCGCGTGCGGTAGTCCACGGTGGCTGCGTCGGGACGTGCCGCGAGCACCTGGTGGTGAAAATCGCGCCACGCCAGTTGCCGGATGAAAGCTCCGCCGCCGGGCGTAGCACCATCAGCGGCATGCACCGCCTCGGTGGGCGAGAGGCAACCGAAGTGCAGGTAGGGCGACAGCCGGGAGGTGCCGTCGGCGCTGAGAAGGTCGTGTGCCTGCTCGTACGCAGCGACCGGTCCTGCGAGCCAATCGCGCAGGATGCGCCGCCCAGCCGTTTCACCACCCCGCGGCAGCTCCGGAGACCGCACGCCTGAGCACAGATCGTCAGCCCGGGGCACCGGATCGGCGGCGACGGCCGGCACCGTGATCCGGCGGGGAAGGTCGAGCACGCAGCGGCGCTGCGCCTGCAACCAACGCCGGTAGTAGGGGGTGAACACCGCGAAGTGGGCTCCGCCCCCCGAGGGAATGAGCGCCCCGGGTTCCACCACGGTGATCGTGGTGGCGTGCACCCGTACCCGGCAGCTGTGACCGGCGAGACGTTCACGCAGGGCCTGCTCGCGGAGGTGGCTGTAGCTGCTGACGTCGGCGGCCAGATGTACCTCGCCGACGCCGAGATCTGTGACGATGCGCTCGACCTCCTTGCTGACGTCGCCCGAGCGCACCACCAGACGCCCGCCGAGCTTGCGCAGGTGGTTGTCCAGGTCCGCCAGCGTCTCGGCGAGAAACGTCGCCCGGTTGGCCGACATCGACCCGCTGCGCAGGATCGCCGAGTCGAGCACGAACAGCGGCACCACCTCGGTGGCGGCGCTGCAGGCGGCGCGCAGGACCGGATTGTCGTGCACCCGCAAATCGCGGGTGAACAAGGCGATCGCCACGCTCATGGCGCGAGGTTCTGGGCGCTGGAGCGCTCGGCCGCACCGGCGATGTTGCGCACCATGCCTCCGAAGACAATGCCGTGGAAGGGCGCGACGCTTTGCCAGTAAAGATGCCCGGCCAGCCCATGGGGTTTGAATAGCGCCCGCTGCCGGTAGCGGGCGCCGCCGTCACTGTCCGGAACGACCTCGAGTTCCAGCCAGGCGCGGCCGGGCAGGCGCATCTCGGCGCGCAGCCGCAACAGCCGGGGTCGATCGAGGTACTCCACGCGCCACCAGTCCAGCGCCTCGCCGACGTGTAACCGGTGCGGGTCGCGCCGTCCGCGACGCAATCCCACGCCCCCGACGAGCCGGTCGATCCAGCCGCGCACCGACCACGCCAGGGGAAACGAGTACCAGCCGTGTTCACCACCGATGGCCTCGATGACATCCCAGAGAGTGTGCGGATCGGCGGCGCAGCGATGCTCTCGGATGTCCTGGTAGAGCGAACCACCGGACCAGGCGGGATCGGTGGGCAGCGGATCCGACGGCGCTCCCGGCCAGGAAGCGTCCGACCAGCGGGTGGGTACCTCGGCGTGGCGAGTGTGCATTAGCGCGAGCTCAACGGCGTGCTCGTAGTGCGTCAGACCCCCTTCCGGGTCTGGGATGTAGCCGGCGATGTCGCGATCGTGGCAGACGACTTCGTGCACCAGCGATTCGATCAACGGGACGGCGATGCTGCGCGGCACCGGGGTGACCAGGTTCACCCATTGCGCCGATAGCCAGGGCGTCAGCACCGGCACTGGCACCACCACCCGCCGCAGCAGGTGGGCCACCACTGCGTAGCGGCGCATCATCTCCAGGTAGGTCAGCACATCGGGTCCGCCGATGTCGAAGGCCCGGTTGACCGACAGTGGTAGCTCCGCGGCGTGCGTGAGGTAGTGCAGCACATCGCGCACGGCGATGGGCTGGACCTGGTTGTGCACCCAACGTGGGGTGACCATCGCCGGCAGGCGTTCGGTGAGGTAGCGCAGCATCTCGAAGCTGGCCGACCCGGACCCGAGGATCACCGCCGCCCGCAACACGATGGCAGGCACACCGGAGTCGAGCAGGATCTGCCCGACCTCGGCCCGTGAGGCCAGGTGGTCCGACAGCGGCTCGGTATCGGGAATGATGCCACCCAGGTACACCAAGCGGGCCACGTTCGCAGCACGAGCCGCCTCGGCCACCACGTGGGCAGCACGGCGGTCGACATCGACGAAGTCACGCCGGTTGAGCGAATGCACCAGGTAATAGACGACGTCTTGGCCAGCCATCGCAGCTCCCACGCTGGCGACATCGGTGACATCACCGTGAACGATCTGTACCTGATCCCGCCACGGCACCTCATCCAGCTTGCCGGGAGTACGCGCCACCACTCGCACCTGGTGGCCGGCGCCGAGCAGTGCGGGAACGAGGCGGCCACCGATGTAGCCGGTGGCGCCGAACACTACGCATCGCATATCAGCAATCAGGTTTCCTCGTCACGGCCGTCGCCAGGTCCGGCCGGTTCGGGCGATCATCTGGTCGGCCGACGGCGGACCCCAGGTGCCTGCCGGGTAGGGCTCGGGCTGGCCCTGCTTGGCCCAGTGCTCCAGTACCGGATCGAGAATTCCCCAGGACAGTTCCACCTCGGCGTTGACCGGGAACAGCGACGGTTCACCGCGCAGCATGTCCAGCAGCAGCCGCTCATAAGCCTCGGGTGAGGATTCGGTGAAGGACGTGCCGTAGCGGAAGTCCATCGTGACGCCGCGCACCTCCATCGCGGTGCCCGGCACCTTCGAGCCGAACCGGATGGTGACGCCCTCATCCGGCTGGACCCGGATCACCAGGGCGTTCTGCCCCAGTTCCTCGGTCATGGTCGCCTCGAAAGGCAGGTGCGGTGCACGCTTGAAGACCACTGCGATCTCGGTGACCCGCCGGCCCAGCCGCTTGCCGGTGCGCAGGAAGAAGGGCACCCCGGCCCACCGCCGGGTGTCCACCGCCAGCGTGATCGCGGCGAATGTCTCAGTGGTGGAGTCGGGGCGGAAGCCACCTTCCTCGAGCACTCCGACCACCTTGGTGCCGCCCTGCCACCCAGCCGTGTACTGGCCCCGCGTGGTGGTCTCGTCCAACGGCTCCGCCAGCTTGACCGCCGACAGCACCTTGATCTTTTCGCCACGTAGGGCCTCGGGGGAGAACGACAGCGGCTCCTCCATCGCGGTCAGGGCGAGCAGCTGGATTAAATGGTTCTGGATCACGTCCCGGGCCGCCCCGATACCGTCGTAGTAGCCGGCTCGACCGGCCAGCCCGATATCTTCGGCCATGGTGATCTGCACGTGATCGACGTAATGGCTGTTCCAGATCGGTTCATAAAGCTGGTTGGCAAAACGCAACGCGAGGATGTTCTGTACGGTCTCCTTACCGAGGTAATGGTCGATGCGATACACCGACTCTTCGGGAAAGACGTCGTTGACTATTTCGTTGAGTTCCCGGGCGCTGCGAAGATCGTGCCCGAACGGTTTTTCAATCACCACCCGTCGCCATTGATCGCCGTTCTGTGCGGCCAATCCGGTGCGGGCGAGTTGTTTGAGGACTACCGGGAACATCGCGGGTGGGATGGACAGATAGAAGGCGTGGTTGCCGCCGGTACCGCGTTCGGAGTCAAGATCAGCGATCACACTCGCGAGACCGTCGAAGGCGGCATCGTCGTCGAAGCTGCCGGGCACGAACCGGATGCCCTCGGACAGCCGGGCCCAGACCTCCTCCCGGAACGGGGTCCGGGCATGCTCCTTTACCGCGTCGTGGACGAGTTCAGCGAAGTTCTCGTCGGCCCAGTCCCGGCGGGCGAACCCGACCAACGCGAAACCGGGCGGCAGCAGCCCCCGATTGGCCAGGTCGTAGAACGCTGGCATCAGCTTCTTGCGAGACAGGTCCCCGGTCACTCCGAAGATCACCACACCGCACGGGCCGGCGATCCGGGGCAGCCGCTTGTCCCGGCTGTCCACCAGCGGATTGACCCGGGGCGCCACGGTCACCTGAGCTCCTCCAGCGCATGCACCAGGGCAACCAATCCGGCCGGCCGGTCGCGCAGGTGCAGCCGCAGCACCGGGCGGCCGTGCGCGGCGAGCACCTGGGCGTCGCCCAAGGCTTGCGCCCGCTGCAGTTGCCCGAGGGAAAAGCCGGTGTCCGGCACTGGGATATCGGTGTCCACCGCGCCGGTCAGCTGGAGGAATGACCCGTTCTGGTGGCCACCTTTGTGGTACTGGCCGGTGGAGTGCAGGAAACGCGGCCCCCAGCCGAAGGTGGTCTGCAGACCGGTGCGGCGGGCGAGCTCGTCGCGTAACAGGGCAGCCGAGGCGTCGGCGATGCGATCGAGGTACGCCTGCACCGCGAGGTAGCCATGCGGCTGGGTGGCCGCGACCAGAGCACGCAGCGCGTCGCCGAGGGTGGTGACGCCCGCGGGCAGCCAATCCCCGACGGGGTACACCGCGACCTCACCGTCGACGAACCGGGGTACATCGTCCTCGGCGCCCTTGAGCTGCTCGCGGGCCGCAGCCTTGGCGGCTTCCACGTCGGGCTGGTCGAACGGGTTGATCCCCAGCAGGCGGCCGGCCACCGCGACGGCATGCTCCCACAGCAGCATCTGCCCACCGAGCGTGCCGCGCACCGCTACCGCGGCGGTCGGCACAGCCGGGCCGAGCGCGACCGGGGTGGCGTCCGGGCCGGCGTCGACGAAAC
>DATFDO010000140.1:0-17574 GCA_035252045.1 Pseudonocardiaceae bacterium | reverse complement strand
TCTGGGTCCGGAAAAGGGCAGTCTGCATCCAGACTGCGGCGTGGGCGGCAGTTGTGCACAGGGAGACCGGTTATCCACAGGAGGAGGAGTTGGGGCTGGGTGGGCCGGGGTGGCCGGGGCAGAGTGCGCGGGGTGTTTCGGATTCTGATCTGCAGCCTGCTCGTGGCGATGTGGTCCGCGGGATCACCGGCCAGCGTTGGCCCGGCCTCCGGGCCGCAGGTAGGCCAGCCGCCCGGGCAGCGGTTCGGCTGGCCACTGGCCGGTCCGCCGACCGTGGTCCGTACCTTCCAACCCCCGGTATTCCGGTACGGGCCGGGGCATCGCGGTGTTGACCTAGCCGCGGTAGCCGGCGCGCCAGTGCTCGCCGCCGGCGCCGGTACGGTGATCTTCGCGGGGATGGTGGCCGGCCATGGTGTGGTGTCGGTGAACCATGAGGGGCGCCTGCGCACCACCTATGAACCGGTGGTAGCAACTGTCGTCGCCGGCCAGTGGGTCGCCAAGGGGGCGCAGATCGGTACCGTGCAGCCCGGGCATGCCGGCTGCTCGGTACCGGTGTGCCTGCATTGGGGTGCCTTCCGCAGCCCCACAGGCGTCCCACGCCCAGGCGACCTCGACCGGGAGTACTTGGATCCGCTGCGGCTGATCGCCCGCGCGCGGGTGCGCCTGCTGCCGATCGACGGCCGAACAGTTCCTGCGCCCGGCGCAGTCAGCCTGCGGAGGCTTCCAGCATCTTGCTCCGGAGCCGGAGCACTGCCCGGGTGTGCAGCTGGCACACCCGAGATTCGGTGACGCCGAGGACCCGGCCGATTTCGGCGAGCGTGAGATTTTCGAAATAGTAAAGCGATACCACGACCCGATCGCGATCGGTGAGCTGCGAGACGGCCTCCGCGAGCAGGCGCCTGCTTTCCACTGAATCGAGGAAAGCGCCGGGTTCTTGTACGGTCTCGTCAGGCAACGTCTCGGCGATCGAGGTACCGCCGCGGCCGACTGCCATCAACTCGTCCAACGCCACCACGCTGGTCAGCTGCAGCTGGGCGTACAACTCCCGCAGTTCGGCAACGCTGATTTTCAGCTCTGCCGCCACCTCCGCATCGGAGGCCGAACGCTGCAATCTGGTCTCCAGCCGCTCCAGCGCGCGCTCCACTTCACGGGCCCGACTACGCACGGAACGAGGCACCCAGTCCTGAGCCCGCAACTCGTCCAGGATCGCCCCACGGATCCTTTGCATCGCATAGGTCTCGAACTTCAAACCCCGTTCCGGCTCGAATCGGTCGATGGCGTCCCACAGACCGAACACTCCCGACTGCACAAGATCGGCGATGTCCACGTGGGACGGCAACCCGGTGCCGACGCGGCCGGCCACGTACTTCACCAAAGGTGCGTAGTGCAGCAGGAGCCGGTCGCGCAGCGTAGCGTCGCGGTCTCGCCCGTAGGCCTGCCACAACGCGACGATGCCCGCCTCCACCTCGTCAGCCCTGGCGTCGGCAGTCCAGCTGCGGGTGGTGGCCACATCGGCGGGGGAGACAGCGGTCAGGATGCGGTCACAACCCCCGGAATAGTCAGGAACGGGGGTGGCTCCGGTCATGGATCGCTTTCAGCCTCTCAACGGTGACATGCGTGTAGAGCTGCGTGGTGGCGAGCGTAGCGTGACCGAGTAACTCCTGAACGCTGCGAAGGTCCGCCCCGCCCTCCAGCAAATGAGTCGCTGCGCTGTGGCGCAGGCCGTGCGGACCGATGTCCGGTGCTCCCGGGACCGCACGGACCGCGTCGTGCACGACAGTCCGGATGATCCGTTGATCGACCCGTCCCCCACGCGCGCCAAGGAACAACGCCGCCGCTGAATGGGAACGCACCAGCGCCGGGCGCCCGTCATCGAGCCAGCGGAGCAGCGCTCGTTGCGCAGGCACCCCGTAGGGCACTGCCCGCTCCTTGGCGCCCTTGCCGAGCACCCGAACCAGGCGTCGTTCCTGGTCGACGTCTCCCAGGTCGAGGCCACAGAGCTCGGCGACGCGTATCCCGGTCGCATACAACAACTCGACGGCTGCGTGATCACGCAACGCCAGCGGATCCGCCTCAGCGGCGCCCCGTTGCGCGGCGTGCAGCGCGGCCGCCGCCTGGTGCGGATGCAAAACGGCGGGCAGAGCTCGCCGCGGCTGAGGTGCAACCAGCCGCGGACCCGGGTCGTCGCCCATCACACCGGCTCGCGTTGCCCAGGCGGTGAAGGTGCGGGCTGCTGCCGCACGCCGCGCCAGTGTGCTGCGCCGGTGTCCGGCTCGGTGCTGTGCAGCCAACCAGCCGCGCAGTAACGGCAGATCCAGCGTCGCAAGATCGCTACGGCCGGAATCCGCCACATACCGCAACAATGCGGTGACATCGCCACGGTAAGCGCGCACTGTGTGCATGGACAGGCCCCGCACCGATGCCAGGTGGGCCACGAAGCGCTCCCGAAACGCCGCCAGGCCGTCGGGCAGCGAGTCCGATTCCCGTCCCTCCCCGCGCACCCGCAGCACGCTGCGCCTCCCAGCGCGCCACGTCAAGCACCGCCACGCCCGCCGCTGGCATCGATCCGGTGCCAACCGCTCGTTGTGCATCTCACCAAGCCCTGCAGCTCCAGTAAGGGCAACGCCGAACGCACCCGGTGCAGCGGTACCCCGGACTCGTGCACCAGCTGCTCGGGATGCCGGCAGGCGCGCGCGGGTAGCGCCTCGTACACCGCGCGCAGCTCCGGGCTCAATCCGTCGGTTCGCTGCCAAGGCGTAGTCAGCGGCAGCGCGAGGTCTTCGCCGATCCGCCCGACCGCTTCCAGCACCTCTTCAACCCGAGTCACCAGGACCGCCTGCTCCTCACGGATGAGCAGGTGACACCCGGCGGACAGCGCCGAGGTCACCGGACCGGGCACTGCCATCACAACCCGGCCCAGCGCGGCTGCGGCGGTGGCAGTTCGCCGGGCGCCGCTGCGCACACCCGCCTCAACCACGACGGTGCCTGCTGCGAGGCCGGCGATCAGGCGGTTACGGACCAGGAACCGGTGTCGCGCCGGCCGGGTTCCGGGCGGGTACTCACTGATCACCGCGCCGTCCGTGGCGATCCGATCCAGCAGGCCATGATGGCCCGCCGGGTAGGTCCGATCCAGGCCGCAAGCCTGCACGGCGACGGTGAGACCTTCAGCCGCCAGTGCGCCCCGGTGCGCAGCACCGTCGATACCGAACGCAGCACCCGACACCACGGCGAGACCACGCTCCGCGAGCCCGTAGCCGAATTCGGCGGCCACGTGCTCCCCGTATCCGGTAGCCGCCCTGGCCCCGACCAGCGCCACGGCTCGAACACTGATGTCGTCGAATCGGCCTCCACGCACCCACAACGCCACCGGGGCTCGCCACCGTTCATCGGCTTGTGCAGTCGGAGTGTTGAAACAGCTGAAGGACGCGGTGGGCCATTCGCTGTCTTCGGGTACCACCAGCCGGCCCCCGATCGCGGCGATGGCGGACAGGTCCGCGTCGGCCCGATCGCCTTCTCGGCGTGCACGGGTCTCTATGGCCACTGGATGCGGCACTTGCCCGGCGGCCACCAACCGGGCTGACCGCACCGGGCCGACCTCGTCGATCAGCTCCGACAGCGCGTGGGCGGGGGGCTCGGCGACCCGGCTGAGATAGGCCCGCGCGCGCCGCAGCTCGCGCTGCCCTGGCGTCATGCCGCGCTCCGGTGGCGCAGCCCCATCGCGGCGGACACATCGTCGATCAGCGGTCGGTCCCGCCCGGCGAGATCAGCCAGCGTCCAGGCCAATCGCAACGTGCGGTCTGCTCCCCGCGCGGTCACCAGGCCCCGATGCAGTGCCGCCTCGATCGGCTCGGTCACCGCGTGGGGCAGTCGGAAGCGCCGCCGCAACACCGGACCAGGAACCTCCGCGTTGGTGCTCCAACCGGTACCCGACCACCGGGACCGGGCGGCTGCGCGCGCTCGGAGCACCCGTTCACGCACCGTCGCGGTGCACTCCGGTTCCGCGTCGGCCCGGCCCAGATCTTTTACCGGTCGCATTGCCACTTGCACGTCCACACGGTCGAGCAGCGGCCCGGACAGACGGCCCAGGTAGCGCCGACGGGCCGACGGGGCACAAACGCAGTCCCGCGCGTCGGGCGGCGCGCAGGGGCACGGGTTGGCCGCCAGCACGAGCTGGCAGCGCGCCGGGTAGCGCACCACCCCGTCCCGGCGGGCCAGCCGGACCTCGCCGTCCTCCAGCGGGGTGCGCAGCGCTTCCAGCGAGCGGGGCCCGAACTCGGCGACCTCGTCGAGGAATAGCACTCCACGATGTGCTCGGCTGACTGCGCCGGGCTTGGCCAGCCCTGACCCGCCGCCCACCAGGGCGGCTACCGAACTGGTGTGGTGTGGCGCGACGAATGGCGGCGCCGTGATCAGCGGGGTATCGGTGGCGAGCAGGCCGGCCACCGAGTGCACTGCAGTCACCTCGAGCGCCTCGCTGTCGGTGAGCGCAGGCAACAGCCCCACGATCCGCTGGGCCAGCATGGTCTTGCCGGTCCCCGGTGGTCCGGTCAGCAGCAGGTGGTGGCCGCCCGCGGCGGCGACCTCGATCGCCCAACGAGCGTCGCCCTGTCCCAGCACGTCGGCAAGATCGGGGATTACGGGCGACGTTGCTGGCCGAGGCGCACCGGGTCGAACCAGCCCGGCGGCAGGGTCGCACAACCAGCGCAGGACCTCTTTGAGACAGGTCGCCCCATACACCTGTACCCCGTCGACCAAGGCCCCCTCAGCGAGCGAGGCAGTCGGCACAACCACCTGGCCGATACCCATCTGGCGAGCCGCAAGGACCGCCGGCAGCACTCCGCGGACCGGACGCAATCGGCCGTCCAGCGCGAGCTCCCCCAGCAAAACCAGTCCACGGAGGCGATCAGCCGGGATCCGGCCATCAGCAGCCAACAAGGCGCACGCGAGAGCAAGATCGTAACTGCTGCCCACCTTCGGCAAGGTGGCCGGAGACAATGCCAGGGTCATCCGGCGCGGTGGCCATCGCCGGCCCGAGTTGAGCACTGCCGCCCGCACCCGGTCGCGGGCCTCGGAAAGGGCGGTATCGGGCAGGCCGACCATCTGCAAGCCAGGCAAGCCGGGACCGATGTGGGCCTCGATCTCCACCAGGACGCCGTCCACTCCGTGCAACGCAACCGCCCAGGCGCTGGCCAGCGACATCAGAATGCACCCTGCAGGTGCTCCACGGTGACCGGCCCATCCGGCGGGCACAGCACGGCCAGCACGTCGAAGCGGATCTCGCACCATCCCACTCGATGCGTCCGCAGCCACGCCGCCGCCACCCGCCTGATGCGAGCAGCCTTGGCCGACGTCACACCTTCTGCGGGTTCCCCGTAGCCGGTGCCCGACCGAGTCTTGACCTCGCAGACGATCAGACGTTCACCGTCTGTTGCGACCACATCGAGCTCACCTCCCCGGCAACGCCAGTTGCGCGAGAGCACCACGAACCCGAGGCCGGCCAAATACTCCGCCGCCACCTCCTCGCCTCGCTTGCCCAGCTCGCCGGTGCGCCGATCTGCAGCCTGCACCACCGCATCCATCTCAACCTCCCCGTCGCTCGTCGTCTGGCGGTCACGAGGCTGCCGTGCCCGAGCGCTGCGGTCGATCAGGTGCAGGCACAGCTGTGGATAACAGGGGCCCATGTGGATAACTGGCACGCCCAGCGTGAGTGATCTGCACTGAGTGTCAGAGGCGTGTGCTATCCGCCCGCGCTCAGGGCAGTTGCTGTGCCCCCACGAACGCCGCACGTCGCCGAGTTCGACCTCAACCGATCATGTCGAACTCGGCGACAAGAACGGCTGGCGGGAGGTGACCGCGCAACTTCCCCCGGAGAACCACGTCACGTGATGAGGTGAACGCAGTCAGTAACCAATCGGACGGGCGGTTCGATAGGCAGCCGTGAGCTATGAGCTGTTCGTCACGGAAACGATGGATGCCCTATCTCGCGCCGGCACGAACGCCAGGATTACCGAGGGCGAGCGCAGCGAGATCGCGATGGCGCAGGTCTTTGCGACGCTTGCGCTCGCAGCGGCCATCCGCGAAGGCGTCGTCATTGGCACCCGGCCATCGCGGCCAGACCCAGCGCCAGAGTGACCGGCGGCGAACGCAAGAACCGAACGCGACAGCGTCAGGGCTTGGTTGCGTCCAGGGCAGCCGAGACAAGATCTGCGAACTCCTGCCGCCTCATGCCGCATCGCTGACCCGTCTGTGCTGCGATGGCCGCCAGACGGGCGCTACCGGCAAGTCGGTGGTCGGATCCCCACGTTGCCAGGTGCGCGTGGAATAGCACGGGCAGAACCGGAACGACTCGGTTCGGCATGCACAGGGATGGGCCGCCTGTTCCGTGGACGTCGTCTCAGGCTCATTGATCGGTGACGCAACCATGGCTCACCTCCGTCCGCTCGAGGCCTGGTCGCCTGGCTGATGGTGGGTTGATGGTGACTGTGCCCGATTTCCGGCATATGACGGCAACGTCACCAAGGTGTTGCCAACACACGAGGGCGCGCCAGCACAAGGGTGGCTGGGTGCGCCTGTCGCACCAGCGGAGGCCTCAGAACGCATGCCTGAGGACACGCATATCGGCCGGCAGGACCCTCAGCCGCCGAACGGGCCTGCCTCGGGCAGCCTTAAGTCGGGCTTATCCACTTCCTCGATGTTGACGTCTTTGAAGGTGAGCACTCGGACGTTCTTGACGAACCGGGCCGGCCGGTACATGTCCCACACCCAGGCGTCGGACATCCGTACCTCGAAGTACACCTCCCCCTCGGCGTTACGAGCCTGCACATCGACCGCATTGGCCAGGTAGAACCGCCGCTCGGTCTCCACGACATAGGCGAACTGCCCGACGACGTCGCGGTACTCCTTGTAGAGCGACAGCTCCATCTCGGTCTCGTACTTCTCGAGATCCTCAGTGCTCATCGGTTACTCATCGCGGGGTAGCTCATCTGGGGTTACCCATCCAGTGCTGGGTCGGTCGCTTCATCGGGTGCTGGCTCCTCCCGCTCCTGCCGCCGGGTAGTCGGCAATTCTCCATTCTGGACCAGAACCGACCGAGAGCAGGCTCGCGCGCCGCCGCGTGGGCACGGGCAGGCCGTGCGCGCGGGCCGCCAGCACCACGTTGACGTAGCTGAACCGGTGTTCGGTGCAGGGACCATGCTCCAGCAGGGACGCAGTGTGCTCTGGCGTGCAGTAGCCCTTGTGCTCGGCGAAGCCGTACCAGGGCAATCCCGCATGCAGATCAACCATGATGCCGTCGCGGGTCACCTTGGCCAGCACGGAAGCAGCCGCCACGCAGGCAGCAGCCCGGTCGCCGCCGATCACCGCCATGGTGGGGGCGGTGATCCCGGGCACCGGGAACCCGTCGGTGAGCACATAACCAGGGTGGACGCCGAGGCCGGCTACGGCACGTCGCATGCCCTCCAGGTTGGCCACGTGCACGCCCAATTCGTCGACTTCCGCCGGTGGGATGACCACCACGCTGCGGGCTACCGACCTGGTAACGATCAGGTCGTAGTAGTGCTGCCGGCGCGCCGCGGTGAGCAGCTTGGAGTCGGTGAGTCCGGCCAGCGCGTCTACGTCGCCCGGTCGCAGCACGCACGCCGCGACCACCAGCGGACCTGCGCAGGCCCCTCGACCGGCCTCATCCACCCCTGCGACAGGACCCAGGCCCTTACGGTGCAGTACCGATTGCAGGGTCCAGGTGCCGCTGTCTCTGCGCACCACCGCCCTCGGCGGTCGCGGCAGGACATCGCCGAAGCTGCGCGTCACGACAGCCATTCCCGGTCAGCCACGCCAGCGGGTACTCACCCGCTCCCGTAGGGCGTGACCGCCTCGCCATACCGGCCAGCTCAGCAGGAAGCCAGCGCCCAGCGGCAGGCCCACCGGGCTGCGTGGTGGACCGGATCCCGCCGACGACGTCAGCTCAGCCGGGGCGCCCAGCGCCTTGGCCGACTGGGGGTTGAGATCTGCGATGCCCTGCCATCGAGACAGCGGCAACACGATCACCCGAGCTTTGCCTATGACGTTGCTCACCGGCACAGTGCCCGAACGCTGATCCGCGACATGCCGTCGCGAGTCCGCGCTGTTGTTGCGGTTGTCCCCCATCATCCATAAGTTGCCCTGCGGCACCGTGACCGGGCCGAACTCTTCTTGCGGTTCGTGCCCGGCGAACACCGCGTAGGGCTCGTTGAGCGGCTTGCCGTCCACCAGAACCCGGTTCTGCTTGTCGCAGCACTGCACAGTCTGACCGCCGACCGCGATCACCCGCTTGACGAAATCACGCTCGTCCGGTGGGGCGAGGCCGATCACCGAACCGGCCTGCTGGAGCCCCCGGACCAGCACATTGTCCGACCGCAGGCTGGCGAACTCACTACCCCACGAGTCGGTGCCACGGAACACCACCACGTCTCCCGGTCTCGGGCTGCGAAACCGATAGGTCAGCTTGTCGACCAGCACGCGATCGTCCGTGCAACCCGGGCAGCCGTGCAAGGTCGGCTCCATCGACGCTGACGGGATCACGTACACCCGGGCCAGGAAAGTCTGGATGAGGAACGTGAGCACCAGCGCGGTGAGCACCAGGATCGGCAGCTCGCGCCAGAACGAACCCTTCTTGCGCTTGGACAGCCGGTGCCGGTGCGCGGTAGGTCCGCGCGAATCGCCGGGATCGTCGCCGCGAGCGGGTTCGGTCGAGCGCGCCAGGTGGGCCACGTCCTCAGGCTATCGACAGGCGACCGACGCCGGGGATCAGGACGCGGACGTCGTCTCGCGCTTCTCCTTGATCTTCGCTGCTTTCCCGCGGAGATCGCGGAGATAGTAGAGCTTGGCGCGCCGGACGTCACCGCGGGTGACGACCTCTATCTTGGCGATGTTCGGGGTATGGACCGGGAACGTGCGCTCCACACCCACGCCGAAGGACACCTTGCGCACGGTGAACGTTTCCCGCGCTCCCCCGCCTTGCCGGCGGATGACCGCACCTTGGAATATCTGTACCCGCTGCCGCGACCCCTCGATGACGCGGACATGCACCTTGAGCGTGTCACCAGGCCGGAAGTCGGGGATGTCGGTTCGCAGCGACTTCGCGTCCAGGGCGTCCAGGGTGTTCATCGCCAAGTCCATCCTCGTCTTCAAGTGCTGTGCACGGTCTGGGGCGCCTCGGTAGCGCGAACAGCGGCTCGGGCGACGGTCGGAGACTTCCGCACCGGGGGCAGCCCGCGCCGTCGCTTCGCTGCGGTAACTGGTTCAGTGTGCCAGACGCCGCCAGATGTGACGAAACCGGGCGGTCTCACCCGGGCGGGATGGCGGGCCGCTCCAGCAGAGCTCGGTCCGCGCCGTCCAACGCACCGGGCGGCAGGGCCGCCAGCAGGTCGGGACGCCGGGCCGCGGTGCGCTCCACGGCTCGGTCCCGGCGCCAGCGGGCGATCGCGGCGTGGTCACCCGAGCGCAGCACGGCCGGGACCTCCCGGCCACGCCAGGTCTCGGGACGGGTGTAGCAAGGGCCCTCCAGCAGGCCGTCGGAAAACGAATCCTGCAGCGCAGAGGCAGGATTGCCGAGCACTCCGGGCAGCAGGCGGGCGACTGCCTCGATCATCACCAGGACGGCGGCCTCACCCCCGACGAGCACGTAGTCGCCGATGGAGATTTCATCGACGGTCACCCGCTCGGCTGCGTCGTCGATCACCCTCTGGTCGATGCCCTCGTAGCGGCCACAGGCGAAAACCAGGCGGGGCTGAGCTGCCAGCTCGGTGGCCAGCCGCTGGCTGAATGGCCGCCCTGCGGGGCTGGGCACCACCAACCGGGGCGGCGGCGGCCCGGCCAGCACCTCATCCAACGCCTCACCCCACACGTCGGGGCGCATTACCATGCCGGGACCGCCGCCATAGGGCGCATCGTCCACCGACCGGTGCACATCGTGGGCCCAATCCCGCAGGTCATGCACCATGAACGTGATCAAGCCGCGGGCAATGGCCCGGCCGAGCAGCGCCTCCCTGGCCGGGGCCAGGTACTCAGGGAAGATCGTTACTACCTGAATGAGCACAGCTGGGACACGCCTAGTCAGTCGAGCAAGCCGGCAGGGGGGTCAAGCACCACGCGGCCACCGGCGAGGTCCACCTCCGGCACGATAGCCTGCACGAAGGGCACCAGCACTTCGCCGCGACCGGTGTCGAGTACCAGAAGATCACTGGCGGGAGCGTGCACGATCTCAACCACCCTGCCCAGCGTCGTACCGTCTGGATCCACTGCAGCCAACCCTTCGAGCTGGTGGTCGTAGAACTCGTCGGGGTCGGTCAAGTCGGGTAGCTCGGCAGCGTCGACGCTGAGCGTGTCGCCACGCAGCTCGGCGGCCGCTTGTCGGTCGGTTATCCCGGCGAACCGGACGAGCAGCACTCCCCGGTGCGGACGGACGGTCTCGATGGCAAGTATGCGGCCGCCATCACCATGCAACTGCGCGCCGACCGCGAACCGCTGTTCGGGAAAGTCGGTGCGCACCTGCACCGTGACTTCGCCGCTGAGCCCGTGTGGCCGGCCGATCCTGCCGACCACCCGTCGGGTGTCTGCGCCCGACGTCTCAGCCACCGCGGCCACCGCGCTCAGCGGTCGGTGTCGACGACGTCGACGCGTACCCCACGCCCGCCGATCCCACCCATCACGGTGCGCAAGGCCGTCGCCGTGCGCCCGCCACGGCCGATCACCTTACCGAGATCATCGGGATGGACATGGACCTCGAGAGTCCGGCCGCGCCGCGTGGTGACCAGCTGGACGCGCACATCGTCCGGATTGTCAACGATTCCCCGTACAAGATGCTCCAGCGCGTCCGCCAGCATGCTC
This sequence comes from Pseudonocardiaceae bacterium, assembly GCA_035252045.1. Lineage (GTDB taxonomy): Bacteria > Actinomycetota > Actinomycetes > Mycobacteriales > Pseudonocardiaceae. The sequence continues at coordinate 6,711 of DATFDO010000140.1, read as the reverse complement.
ACACCTGGCCGCCCGCGGACGTCGCAGTGTCCTCCCGGTCGTCGGCGCCGGCAGGGGCTGGTGCTGTGGCCGGCGCTGACTCGGTGGCCTTCTGGGTAGCCGCGCCGGCATCGGTCTGGCGAGTGGCCTTCTTGCGTGGCGTAGTGGCCTCGGTGGTGGGCACCTCGCCGGCCTGCGCCAGCGCCCGGTTGAAGAGCTCGGCCTTGTCCGGCTTGGGCTCGGCGCGCTGCAGTGTGCCTTCGGCGCCGGGAAGACCCTTGAAACGCTGCCAGTCGCCGGTGACCTGCAGGATGTGCTGGACCGGCTCGGTGGGTTGAGCCCCGACGCCGAGCCAGTACTGCACCCGTTCTGAGTCGACCTCGATGAGGCTGGGTTGCTCCTTGGGATGATATTTGCCGATCGTTTCGATCGCCTTGCCGTTGCGGCGGGTGCGGGCGTCGGCGACGACGATCCGGTAGTACGGCTGGCGGATCCTGCCGAGCCGCATGAGCTTGATCTTGACAGCCACGGGTCGAGCTACTCCTGTCACACGCGCAGATGTTCACGGTGAGCGCGCGCGGCCCATGGTGGGGACACAGACCGGCGATGCTCTCGAGGTCAGTGGTCACGGCGTGATGAGAGGACGCGCCGCAACAACAGCGACCTATTGTGCCAGACCAACTCAACTGCCCGTATCACCCGCCCACCATCGGCTGGTGCGCGTGCGGGAGAGCCCGACACACCGGGCAGGAAAGCGCGACACGCGAAAGCTAGGGTGCGGCGCCTTGAGTGATGAGCAGCAGCCCGATCGCGGGGAGCAGGTTGTTCGTCTGGTGGGCGATGACGCTGGTCAGCAGGTTGCCGGTGAGCAGCCGCCCGAGCGCGATCGGCAAGGTGATCACCAACAGCAAGGGGCTACGCAGCAGCTCAACATGCGACCAGGAGAACAGCGGGTGTGCCCCCGCAAACAGGACGGTGGTCACTGAGGCGATCACCCAGCGGTTCCACCGCCAGTACTCCATCGCCCGCCACAACACACCGCGGTACAGCAGCTCCTCACACAACGGCGCGATCAGCCAGACCCCGAAGAACAGCGTCAGTCCCCACCCGAGACTCAGCCGCTGACTGTGGAACACCTCTCCCACCGCCGAGTTCGCCTGGCTCTCGCCAACCCACTGCGCCCACAATGCCGAGACGGGCACCGTGACAGCCAGGCCGACCACGCCCAGCCCCAGACCGATACCCACATCGGAGGGTCGCCACCGGATCGAGAGCTGATCGCGCAACCGCTCCAGCAGCTGCCCGTGGCCAATCAGCACGGCGCCAACTACGACGGCCAGACCCGCCGCCGCAGGGGGCAACGCGAGGGCGGCGACTAACGCGTCACCGGGCAGCCGCGTACGGGAACCACCGTGTGGAGCGGCCAGCAGGAAGGGCAGCACCGCCACCACCGACGCGATCACGAAGGTCATCTCCGCGATGATGAAGCAGGCCAGCATCTGCCAGCCGGCGGACCGGCGTGGGGCGGGTGCAGTGATTCCGGCCGGGGTAGCAATGTGCTCGAGACTGCTCAGGGGCTCCTCCTCATTGCTTGTGCTTCGCCGGTGCTAGGCCCGCTGCCATGGTTCCGCGCAACAGCAACAACACCGGATGTCGCAAGACGTTCGGATCCAGCCGCGGGTCGGTGGGAGTGACCAGCAGATCCGCCGGCGCGCCGGGTACCAGGCCGGGCGCTCCCAGCCAGTCGCGGGCCGCCCAGCTCGCCGCCGCCAGCGCCTGGGCTCCGGTGAGCCCAGCGGTGCGCAGCGCAACGATCTCATCCACCAAACGGCCGTGCTGGATCCCGCCGCCGGCGTCGCTGCCGGCGTAGATCGGGATTCCCGCCTCGATGGCAGCCCCGACGGTGTCCCGGCCCTGCGCGTGCAGCGCGCGCATGTGCGCGGCATAACGCGGGTATTTGGCGGCGCGGTCGGCAATCGACGGAAACGTCTCAATATTGATCAGTGTAGGCACCAGGGCAGTTCCCCGGGCAGCCATCGCGGAGATGGTGTCCGCGGACAGACCGGTGCCATGCTCGATGCAGTCGATCCCGGCATCGATCAAGCCTGGCAACGCGTCGGCGCCGAAGACGTGCGCGGTGACCCTGGCGCCCGCTTCGTGTGCGGCGGCGATCGCCTCGGCGAGTATGTCATCGGGCCACAGCGGGGCGAGGTCACCGGTCGAGCGATCGATCCAGTCACCGACCAGCTTGACCCAGCCGTCGCTTGCCGCCGCCTGTTCGCGCACCGCCTGCGGCAGCAGCCCGGGTTCATCCAGCTCCACGCCGATAGAGGGGATGTAGCGCTTGGGTCGCGCCAAATGCCGGCCGGCCCGGATGATGCGCGGCAGGTCCTCGCGGGCCTGCAAGGGGCGGGTATCGATCGGCGACCCGCAGTCCCGGATGAGCAACGTGCCGGCATCACGGTCGGTGATGGCCTGCGCCACCGCCTCGGCCAACCTCGCCGGCCCCTGTGGCCCGATACCGATGTGGCAGTGCGCATCGACCAGTCCCGGCAGGATGTAACCACCATCGCAGACCGTGGTCGCCTCCGGCACCGGGTCAGCGCTGATGACTCCGTCGGCTACCCACAGCTCGCCCGGTTCCCCGGCGGGCAACACGACGCCTCGCAAGTGCATCGCCAGCCTTTGGCCAGCGATTCCGGCAGCGTGCCCAGCGTCGGGCACCGTCATTTCTTGCGGAACTTCAGTTTCGACGGGTCGAAGCCGGGCGGCAGTTGATCAAGGCCGGATAGTTGAGACAGGTCCGGGATGTCGGGCATGTCGCCGGGTAGGCCGGCGGGGAGCCCGCCAGGCAGCGCACCACGTGTCCTGGGCAGCGTTGGGCCCCGTCCCTTGCCCTTTTTGGCCTTGCGCCCTTTGCGGCTGCGGCGCCCCAGGGCGGCGCCGGGGAAGCCGAAGCGGCCGGCCACCTGCTGCATCATCTTGCGGGCTTCGAAGAACCGCTCGACGAGCTGGTTGACATCACTGACGGTCACTCCGGAACCGCGGGCGATGCGCTGCCGCCGGGACGCATTGATGATTTTCGGGTCGGCTCGCTCGGCGGGGGTCATGCCGCAGATGATGGCTTCCAGCCGGTCCAGCTGCTTGTCGTCAACCTGGGCGAGTTGATCTTTCATCTGCGCCGCGCCGGGCAGCATGCCGAGCAGGTTGGCGATGGGCCCCATCTTGCGGATCGCCCGCATCTGCTCGAGGAAGTCCTCCAGGGTCAGCTCACCACTACCGATCTTGGCGGCGGTCTGCTCAGCCTGCTCGGCATCGAAGGCCTGCTCAGCCTGCTCGATCAGGGTGAGCAGATCTCCCATACCCAGGATCCGGCTGGCCATCCGGTCGGGATGGAAGACATCGAAGTCCTCCAGCTTCTCCCCGTTGGAGGCGAACAAGATCGGCGCACCGGTGACCTGCCGCACAGACAGGGCCGCTCCACCGCGGGCGTCACCGTCGAGCTTGGTGAGGACCACACCGGAAAACCCCACGCCGTCGCGGAACGCCTCAGATGTCGACACCGCGTCCTGACCGATCATCGCGTCGATGACGAACAGGACCTCGTTGGGCCGCACCGCGTCGCGGATGTCGGCGGCTTGGCGCATCATCTCGGCGTCAATACCCAGCCGTCCCGCGGTGTCCACGACGACGATGTCGTGGTGACGGGCCCGGGCCTCGGCCACGCCGCGGCGCGCGACATCGACCGGGTCGCCGACGCCATTGCCCGGCTCCGGCGCGAACACGTGCACACCAGCTTGTTCACCCACGATCTGCAGCTGGGTGACCGCATTGGGGCGCTGCAGGTCCGCCGCCACCAGCAGGGGCGTGTGACCCTGGCCGCGCAGCCAGAGAGCGAGCTTGCCGGCCAGCGTCGTCTTTCCAGAGCCCTGCAAACCGGCCAACATGACGACGGTAGGGGGCATCTTGGCGAACTCGAGGCGCCGCGTGTCGCCGCCGAGGATACCGATCAGCTCCTCATGGACGATCTTGATGACCTGCTGGGCGGGATTCAGCGCGCCGGAGACCTCGGCCCCCTTGGCCCGTTGCTTGATCTGCGCGACGAACTGGCGAACCACCGGCAGCGCGACGTCGGCCTCGAGCAGGGCGATGCGGATTTCGCGGGCGGTGGTGTCAATATCGGCATCCGAAAGCCTGCCCTTGCCGCGCAAGTTGGATAACGCTGAGGTGAGCCGGTCGGAGAGGGTGTCGAACACGCCGGTCGCACTCCCTTTGAGATCCGGCGGGGTGATGGCCCCGGAAGATGGCAGCTTCAGCGCCAGCGTAGCCGCGCTGCCGCGAGCACGGGTGCCTGGACCACCGGCTGCCTAGGCCCCACCCCGGGCAGCCGGCGACCCGGCCGTGATCCCAGCGGTGCCAGCGGGACACTCGCTGCCTGGTTCTCCGGCCCGCACGGCAGCCCCATGCCCCGCCCGGCCACCGCCGAGCCACCGACCAGCGTGGCGACGGCCGAGCAACGCGGGGAGCGCAAAAACCCGCGATCGGGTCTAGGTAGGACTACTCAACCTCGCACCGGATTGCCGATCGTGCAACGGCACAACCAGGGTTCACCCGGTGGCCCTACCGCCCACCTGATCGTCGTTTGGGAAGGATCCGCCGCGGCCAGCGCGGCTTATCCTGCCTAGGTGACGATCAAGAGACTGGTACTCGTCGTTCGCTACGGATGAAGCCCGAACCTGGCGGTAGGTTGATCTGCCCGCCGTGGCCGGCCGGTCCGACCGGCCTGTTCCTGCTGTAGCGGTACCGTGGGGTCGGCATCGGCGGGCGGCTCAGCCGTCTCGGCCGGCTGCTCGACATATTCTGCCTGCTCGACGTGTTCTGCCTGCTCGACGTGTTCTGCCTGCTCAGCCTCTTCAGTCCGCTCGGCAGGGGTGGGCTGATCGACCACGCCGAGCGCGTCGGCCAGCAGAGTTTGCACCGCGGACAGCTGATCCGTGACTTGGGACCGCAGCGCTTTGGCAGCGGTGACCTGCCGTTTGACCTTGACCACCCGGTTACTTAATCGCTCACCGGCGAGCTGCATCAGCGCATACAGCGCGGCGATGCTGCGGGTCTGGTAATCGATGACCCAAGCATCCGTCTTGGCCTGGCGGCGAGCGATGTCCTGCTCGGCCTGATGCTCCTCGGCGCGACGCCGGCTGGCGGACTCGGCCTCCAGGCGCTCACACAGTTGCCTGGTCTCGGCGAGCTGCCGATCAGCCTCGGTGCGGGCGTTGTCCCGTAGCGACCTGACCTCCTGCTCCGCGTCGGCCCGCAGCTCGGCAGCCTCGTCCTCGGCCATCTGCAGCATTCGCTGGATCCGCGCGGTCGCGGCGGCCAGCGGGGACCGCTGCAGGCGGTCGACTTCGGTGGCCGCTTCCTCTGCGTCACGACGAAGGCGGTCAGCCTGCCTGGTCGCCTCGGCCGCCTCACGGCGGAGGCGTTCAAGATTTTCGTTGAGGTCGGCGGCCCGCTGCAGCGCGGCATCCCGTTCGGATCCGAGGATGGCGACGCGAGCTTTGAGTGCGTTGACATGGTCGATCACCTGCTGGCGGTCGAACCCACGCAACACGATCTCGAACGGCGGCGGTAAGGGAACAACCTCATCGCGGGATCCGTGCATGTGGCTGGATGGTAGCCCCGGTGCTCACCGGGCCGCGCTGAGTACCGCCCGCTCGACTCGGGCGCGGACCTCGGGCGGCAGCGCAGCACGACCATCGGAGACGTTCTCACCTGGGCCAACACCGTCAGCGGCGGGGACAGTCAAACAGAACGAGTCCACCACCGAGCTGCCCAGCGTCGCGACCCGAGCCCATCGGACGATGACGGCGTTGCTTTCCAAGGCCGCGGCAACCCGATGCAGCAACCCGATCCGGTCGGTGGTACGCAGCTCGAGGATCACCGCCCCGGTGGCTTCGTCGTCGACCCACAGCACCCTGCTCGGGCTGCCGGTCGGCTCCGTCGTGGAGGTAACGACCTCGCCGTAGTCACGTTCTTTGGCCGCCAGTGCATCCGCCAGTCCCAGTGAACCGTCCAATGCCCGTATCAAGTCCTGGCGAAGCAGCGCGACGTCAGGCAGCCGACCAAAGCGCGGCGAGACGGTGAAGCGCTCCACCGCCGCGGTGCCTTCGGCAAGCTCGACGATGCGGATATCGGCGGAGTGCACCTGCAGCGAATGCAACGCCAGCACCCCGGCAGCCAACGCGAGTACGCCCGGCCGGCCCGGGGTGATGATCATCACGGTGGACGTCGCCCGCCGCCCGACCGTAGTGTCGGCAGCCACATGAACCGAACCACCTTCGATGCACCGCCGCACCAGCGCACGGTCTTCGTCGGACAGCGGCTCCGGGGCTGGGAAGGGACGTCCAGCCAATACCGCTCGGCAGCGCTCGGCGAGGTCGGTGATGAGCGCGGCACGCCAATCGGTCCAGACGCCTGGGCCGGTGGCCAGACTGTCAGCCTCTGCCAACGCCACCAGCAGTTCCAGCAGGCCGGGATCCTGGTCGAGGGTATCGATGACGCGCTGCGCAGTCGCTGGATCTTGGAGATCCCGTCGGGTCGCGGTATGGGGCAACAACAGGTGGTGGCGCACCATCGCACGCAGCGTCGCAACGTCGGAGGGCCACAACCCGAGCCGGTGCCCGATCTGCTCGGCGAGCGCGGCGCCGACCACCGAGTGGTCGCCGCCGCGGC
>DATFDO010000139.1:0-3386 GCA_035252045.1 Pseudonocardiaceae bacterium | reverse complement strand
CCTTGCGCTGGCACAGGCCGATGGAGCCCCTGCGGTGGGGCTACACACTGCAGAGATGATGGTCGCCGCCCGGGCGCTCTACGAGCGCGCCGGCTTCGTCCACCAGCACGACTTCACGCACCTGGATCTGAAGTTCAGCATCTACATGCGGCCGATGTGACACCGTGCCCGCGCTGTCGACTCAGGCATTGGTCAGCTTCGTGCTGCTCGATCTCGCCGTCATCCTGGCGGTGGCCCGGTCGGTCGGCACGCTATGTACAGGTATCGGTCAGCCCCGGGTGGTCGGCGAAATCCTCGCCGGCGTGCTGCTGGGACCGACGCTGCTGGGCCCCACGCTGTGGCCGGAGTTCACCGGACCGGCGTTGCTGCACTGCATGATCCAACCCGGTGCCCAGCTGGCGATGCCGACCAGCCCCACATCGTGCCTGTTCCCGGCGCCGGCCCGCGCGGTGATCGGCCAGCTGGGCCAGCTCGGCTTGTTGCTGTTCAGCTTCCTCACCGCGGTGGAGCTCGACCGGGCGTCGCTGCGCAGCCGGGCCCCGGGTATCGCGCTGGTCGGCCCGGGCTCGGTACTGCTGCCGATCGCGATGGGGATCCCGCTGGGAGCCGTGCTCGCGACCGGCGTGTTCAAGCCGGCGTCGGCGTCCATGCCGGGATTCACCTTGTTCGTCGGCGTCATGCTGGCGGCCACCGCGCTACCCGTGATGGTGCGGATCTTGCAGGAACGTAGCCTGTCTCGGTCTCCGTTGGGATGCACTGGTATCGCGGCCTCCGCAGTGGCCACCCTGGGGCTGTTCATCGCGGCGTCGATCGCCTCCTCGATAGCAACCGGCACCGGAGGTGCCGTCCGAGCGTTAGGCCTGGCCGCCGCGTACCTGGGTCTGATGTTGCTCGTAGTGCATCCGCTGCTGGCCAGGTTCGCCAGGCAGCCCCACGCCGGTGGCATCGGTTCGCTGGCATGGGTACTCGTGCTGGTGTTCGCCTCGGGCCTGGCCGCCCAGCTCGCCGGGCTGACAGTGATCGTCGGCGGGTTTGTGGCCGGGTTGGTGCTGCCCGCCCAAACGGCTGCGCACTGCGCGGTGGAGCAGCGGCTGGGCGAGCTCACCCGCTCGGTGCTGCTGCCGATTTTCCTCGCCTTCTCCGGGCTGCAGACGGACCTGACGGCGGTGCCGGTCGCGGCATACGGGGGCCTGGCGCTGCTGCTGGTTGCCGGGTTGGTAAGCAAATGGGGCGGTGGGGCGGTGTTGGCCCGGCTGTCGGGGCTGTCCTGGGCAGAGAGCAACGTGCTGGGCATCCTGATGAACTGCCCCGGGGTGATCGTGCTGGTGGTCGCCCTGGTCGGGCTGCAGAATGGAGTGATCACACCTGCCCTGCAAGCCGGGGTCGTGTTGGTCGCATTGATCGCTACCGCGATGACCGGTCCACTGCTCAACGTCTACCTACCGCGGTTGCCCGCGACATCACTGATCGCTGTGCCTCCGCCTCCGGTGCGTAGGCTGCGGGCATGAGCAGGCCAACCGGGCGGCCGCTGCGGGTGGTTGTCGTCGACGATCATCAGATGGTGCTGGACGGGCTGCGGGCCATGCTGGCCGCCTATTCCGGCCAGGTGGAAATCGTCGCAGAGGCCACCGAACCGGACCTGGCGATCAAGGTGATCACCGAGCAGGAGCCGGACATCACCGTGCTCGACGTTCGGCTGCGCGGCTCCAGCGGGTTGGACCTGTGCGCGGAGGTCCGCAAGCGGCGACCGGACTGCAAGGTCGTGTTCCTGACCGTCTACGACGACGAGCAGTACCTATACCAGGCACTGCGCCTGGGGGCCGCCGGGTTCCTGCTCAAGCGGGTCCGCGGCGCCGAACTGGTGGATCACCTGCAGCGGATTCACCAGGGCGAAGTCCTGATCGATCCCAGCCTGGCCGCCAAGGTCGCGATGTCGGTGGCCCACCTGCGCGGTGGCGAGTTCTGGCCAGGGGCCCGCCTCGGGCTGACTCAGCGGGAAAGTGAGGTGCTCGCCCTGATGGTGGCCGGGCTGTCCAACCGGGCCATCGCCGGCCGGCTCACCGTCAGCGAGGAGACCGTCAAAACCCACGCCCGCGGGATCTACCGCAAGCTCGACGTCACCGACCGCTCCGGCGCGGTCGCCGCCGCGCTGCGGGAGGGGGTATTCCAGTGACCTCCTCGCGGCTGGGCCTGGGCGTCGGAGCTGGCGCCGGCCACGCCCTGCTGCACCGGGTGATCGAGATCCTGTCGGCCGGGCTGGACCTCGACGGGATTGCCCAGGGAGTGGCCGACCTGATCACCGAGACCACGTCCACTGACGTCTGCTTCGTGCACCTGCTGGATCCGGCCGGCGACCGGTTACACCTGCGCGGCGCCACCCCGCCGTTCGATCGGCTGGCCCGCCGCATCGAGCTCCCGATCGGGGAGGGGATCTCCGGATGGGTCGCCGCGCACTGCCAGCCTGTCGTGATCACCGATAACAAGCGCGACGACCCGCGTTACCGCTACATCCCCGAGCTGCGCGGTGAGGAGTTCACTTCGATGGCCTCGGTGCCCATGGTCACCCGGCCGGGGGACCTGGTCGGGGTGCTCAACGTGCACACCCGGGACCGCCGCGAGTTTACCGAGGGCGATGTCGAGCTGCTGGAGTCGGTGGCCGGTCTGATGGCCGGAGCCATCGAGAACGCCGGCCTGCACAGCCGGCTGGCCGAACGCGAAGAGGCGATGGAACGCTTCGCTGAGCAGATCGTGCTGCTGCAGGAAACCGAGCGGCGCCGGCTCGCCGGTGAGATCCACGACGGGATCAGCCAGCGCATCGTCAGCCTGTCGTTTCACCTGTCCGCGGCGGCGGATGCGGTCGGATCGGACCCGGCCAGCGCCGCCCAGCAGATCGCCCGCGCCCAGGAACTCGCGGCCGGGGCACTGGAGGAAACTCGCCATGCGATTGCCGGACTGCGCCCACCCGTGCTCGATGACCTCGGGCTGGCCGCGAGCCTGGAAAGTCTCGCGCGGTCGACCCCGCTGCCCAACGTCCAAGTGGACACCATGAGCACCGTGCTGCCCGAGCACGTCGAGACCGCGGTATACCGGATCGCTCAAGAGGCGCTCCAGAACGTGATGAAGCACGCCAGCGCGGCTCACGTCCAGCTGCGGCTGTCGGTAGCCGGCGGTGCAGTGCTGCTGGAAATCTCCGACGACGGTGTCGGCTTCGATCCTGCGACCACCCCCGAGCGAGCCGGACCTGTCGGGTACGGCCTGCCCGGTATGCAGCAGCGGGCTGAGCTACTGGGTGGCCAACTCACCGCGGACAGCACGCTGGGCCGCGGCACCATCGTGCGCCTGCGGATACCACTTCCGCCGGAGCACTAGCCCACGCGATTAATCCT
>DATFDO010000138.1:0-4084 GCA_035252045.1 Pseudonocardiaceae bacterium | reverse complement strand
TGTGCTCTTCGGGTTTCGGTGCCACAGGGGCCAGCACGGCAGATGCAGGACTGGCGGGCGTGCCGGGAGCGGTGGCTGAGGTGACGTTCGTGGCCACGGGCGCTGGTGCAACCGTGGGTGGAGCGTTTGGCGCGAGAACGGCAGACGGGGCAGGCCGCATATGCGGCCGTGCCACCGCAGGTTGTGCCGTGATCTGACGGGTGACCGGTCCTGGAGCCGAGAAATGGCCAATCGCCGCGACCGCCAGTCCGGACACCATGATCGCCAGAGTCGACACCCCGATGGTCTGTCGTGATGGGAAGCGTGTTCCGGGAACGTGGAAGACCTCGGAGCCCGCGCGCAGCCAGGCAGTCTGGTGTTCTTTGTCCTGCTGCGATTCGTGGGTGTCGCTGTCCGCGACTTGCGCTGGGGGATCGGTCGGCTGGGTCATGCCGCTACCGGCCCGCGCTGCTCGGGCAAGGCGCACGCAGGCACGCTCGGTAAGCGCACCATGGGCCGCCTCTGCGGTGGCGAACCCGCAATCGTTGGCAGCGTCTCTATCCCGTGCCGTACCACCCTCGACCCCTCTTCGTATTCACTCGTTGACGCAACGTCATGGAGATGTAAGCAGATGAGGGCATAGTATGTCAATGTCTGTATACGGCTCCTAGAGAGATGGGGAGTATTTGTTGACACCGTGATGAGTGTCCAGGCTGCCGCTCTGGCCGTCCACGGAGGGGATCCGCTGGGTGGCTGAACCGGGCCAGCTCGGGGCGGTCTGGTCACCGGGGACGACGGTAGGTTGATCACGAGCTGGCTGGCGGCGTGGACCAGGTCTGCGAGCTGCGCGGTGCCTTCAGCATCAGCCGTCGCTAGGACGGCGTGGCAGCGAGGTGGCCAGGACCCGGGCCACGGTGGTCTTGCCGGCGAAACACAGCCCGTCGATGGCGAGCACGACCACCGGACTGCGCGTGGCTGGCGTGACGGTTCGGGGATGAGCGCCCGCCACGGTAATCCACGGTCACGCGGCCACCACCCACGCGGGGACATCCGTCACCGCAGGATCATGTGGCCTGCCCAAGGCGATCAGAAAGATTTGGTGATGGCGGTAGCGAGGTTGGCGAAGCGGCGATCGGTGGTGAGGCCGGTGCGCATGCGGTTCATGACGTAGCCGATGGTGGTGCCGGTAGGTAGGTGAGCGCAGCCGAGGGAGCCGCCGCGGCCGCCGTGGCCGAACGAGCCGGCACCAAAGATGGGAAAGGTGGCGGAGGGCAGGGCGTAGCCGAGGCCGAAACTGGTGGGCACGCCGAGGGTCTGGTCGAGGCCGTCGGATTGGACGGTCGTGGCGGTGCTGAGGGTGGCGAAAGTGAGCAGGGGATCGTTGCCGGTGGAGTCGATGAGGACGTTGTAGAAGCGGGCGAGGGCGCGGGCTGTGGTGATGCCGTTGGAGGAGGGGATCTCGGCGGCGTGAACCTGAGGATCGTTGGGGTCCATGCGGGGGGTGGTGACGGCGCTGGCCCGGCGTAGGGCGGTGGAGTCTGTGTGCACGTCGGCGGGGGGTTCGATGAGCCGGCTGACACGGTTCCGATGGGCGGCCGGAAGGCCGATATAGGCATCGAGGTTGAGTGGTGTGGCGATGTTGTCGGCGAAGAAGGTGCCTGGGGTGCGGCCGGTGATGCGGCGAATTACTTCGCCGATAAGCCAGCCAAAGGTTTGGGCGTGGTAGCCGTGCGTTGAGCCCGGCGGCCACAGCGGACGTTGTGCGGCCAGCGCGGTGATCATGGGATGCCAGGTCAGCGCATCAGCGAGCGGCACAGGGGTGTCGAGGGCGGGCAGGCCGGCGCGGTGGGACAGCAGCCAACGAATCGGGATGTGTTGTTTGCCGTAGGCGGAGAACTCGGGCCAGTAGTCGCCAACGGGGGCATCGAGGTCGAGTTCGCCGCGTTGCACCAGCAGGTGAGCGCAGGTAGCGGTGAAGCCCTTGGTGGTGGAAAAGACGTATTGCAGGGTGTCCTCGGCCCAGGGCGTCCCAGTGGTTAGATCAGCGATGCCGCCCCACAGGTCCACTACGCAGCGTCCCCCAACGTAGACACACACCGCCGCACCTACTTCACCGTGGTCAGAGAAGTTGGCCGCAAATGCGTCCTTCACGGCCCGGAAACGGGCGTGCGTGGTGCCGTGAATGGGTGTCATCCGACCTCCGCGGCGTGATGGGTAGCGAACTGGGCGGGCAGCGGCCCGGCGTAGAAGCGGGCCACGCTGAGCAGGAACTCGATCTCCTCGCGGAGGGTGTTCCCGCCGGGGCTGCTGATCTCGCACACCGTGGGCTGGGGTGAGCTGCCAGCGCGTTTGGCCTGCCGGGCGGCGTGGAGCCAGCAGGCTACGGCGGCGGCTTCGAGGTCAGCAGGTGATACGGGGCGGGCGGCGGCGAATTGCTGGGCAGCGGCGATGGTCGCTGGGGTGACATAGGCGCGCAGGACCAGGCCGGCGTCGCGGATCTCGATCACGAGCCGGTACAGGCGTGAGTGGACGGCCGCGTTGGTGGTGGCCAGGGCGCCGAGGCGGGACCCGCGACCTTGCGAGGTGAGGTTTGGTATCGCGCTGGTCAGGCTCTGCCACAGCGGCCACAGGGCCCACAGGGTGCGGCGTTGGGCGAGGTTGTGCCGGGCTGAGTCGGTGCCGGGCAGCAGGATGCTGCCGGCTTGCAGAACAAGTTCGATTCCGGTCAGCGGGGGGATGTAGCCAAGCAGCTTGGCGTGTCGGGTGAGGACGTAGGCGGAGAACAGGATCCACAGCAGACAGCCGAACAGCCTGCTCAGCCCGAAGATCCGCAGGCTCTGGCGCAAAGTGCCCGGCCCGGCCCGTCTGCCGTAGTGCCAGCACACCGCCACCGAGATGCCGTCGGCGACCAGGTAGAACCCGAAACACAGCAGCCAGTAGATCAGCGGAAGTTCCGGGGTGGTGATCGTGCTGCGGGCGTGCGGCGCTGCGGCCAGGTTCAGCCAGATCGTGGCAGCGATTGTGGCTGCGGCGGCGGGCGTGAGGAGCCAGATGTGGCGCTGGCGGCCCACGGCAACGAGAACGCAGTAGAGCATCACTGCGGCTGTGACGGTGTGGGACACATGCCGGCTTAGGTCGATCAGATTAAAGTCGCCGACCAGCCGCCCGAGCGTGCCGATGACCGGTTCTTGGTAAAGGGTGGTGGTCACAGCGATGAGGCAGGTGCCCAGCCACAGGGGCCGCTGGCAGGGATGCCGGGCGGCGGCCGGGGCTCGCAGGATCGCCGCCAGCCACAGGCTGATCAAGCCCACTGCCTCGATCCAGTCGTTCACGGGCTGCGGCGGTCTCGGGTCGCGGTACCGTGATTCGCGCTCTCGGAGGCGCAGCGGCCCCTAGGGTGTCCGTCGACGACGACGGCGAATCTTGTGGGCAGCAACAGGTCGACTACACCCATGGTCACAGTCCGAAGATCTGGGCCACGCGGGCGAGCCTTTCGTCGGCGGCTGGCGGCAGGACGTCGATAGCCGGCTCGGGAGGGATGCGGACCTGTTGATGGATCAGTACCGCGATCGTCTCCGCTTCCTGCTCCTCGGTCTCAGCGCCGCTGCAGTCGAGCAGGTGCGCAAGCGCAACTGGCGTGAGGTCGGGGGCGATGCGCTGTGCCTGTTCCTGGGATAAGACGCAGCGGCCGCGGTGCTGGGAGATCATGTGTCCCACCTCGTGCAGGATGATGTGATCCTGGTGGAAGCCGCTGGTGTTCTCGGCGTAGGCGATCACGTCGTGATCCGGGTGTTGCTGCCAGGCGCCACAGCCGTTGCCGGGGCTCCAGGTGATCGCGCACAGATCGATGTCGCGACGGCGGTGGCATTCGAGCCGGTCGAGGAACTGGTTGATGTCCCACGGGTTAGGGATGCCGGTGTGGCCGAGGAGGTCGTCGACCCGCTGGCGGCAGCGGGCCCGTAGCCGGGGCCAGTCCACCGCGGTGGTCACCTTTGCTGCTGGGGGCCGAACGAGTGCGCCCAGCGCGGAGCATGGTGTCATGCGCTGTCGCTCGTGGAAGGCTTGCGGCGCCGCCGGTGCGAGCGGGGCTGCTCGTCGTAGGCAC
>DATFDO010000137.1:0-2087 GCA_035252045.1 Pseudonocardiaceae bacterium | reverse complement strand
GGTGATCGGCGATGTGACGCTGGCGCACTGGGTGGACAGGGCGCGACCGGGGGCGCGATCGGGCCCTGGTCAGGCACCAGCCGAGTGGCTGGTGGTCACCGGCACCAACGGCAAGACCACCACCGTGGGCATGCTGGCGTCGATCCTGCGCACGGCCGGGATCGACGCCGTCGCCTGCGGCAACATCGGGCTGCCGGTGCTGGACGCGGTGCGCGCCGGCCACCGAGTGCTCGCGGTGGAGCTGTCCTCGTTCCAGCTACACCACTGCCCGGCGCTGACCTCGCGGGCTGCCGTGGTGCTCAACGTTTCCGCCGATCACCTGGACTGGCACGGCAGCCTGCAACGGTATGCCGAGGCCAAAGGCCGGGTGTACGCCGAAGCCGGCACGGCGGTGTTCAACGCCGACGACGAGTGGTCGACCCGGCTGGCCGCCGGGCGCCGCGGGGTGGCCTTCACCGCCGGGCAACCGGCCGCGGGACAGTTGGGTGTGGTGGGGGAGCAGCTCGTCGACCGTGCCTTCGGCGAGGGTGCCGGCGCGGGCACGGTACTGGCCCGATCAAGCGACATTTGCCCGGCTGGGCGCCACAACGTCAGCAACGCGCTGGCCGCCGCGGCACTGGCGCGCTGCATCGGCGTTGCGCCGGCCGCGGTCGCCGAGGGGTTGCGGGCCTTCGTCCCCGGCGGCCATCGCGGCGCGCCGGCAGGCGAGCACGCCGGCGTCTGCTACCTCGATGACTCCAAAGCCACCAACCCGCATGCGGCGCGGGCCGCGTTGCTGTCCCAGCACCGGGTGGTATGGGTGGCCGGCGGCCTGCTCAAGGGTGTCGACGTGGACCAGCTGGTAATCGACACCCGGGATCGGCTCGTCGGCGCCGTGCTGCTCGGTGCGGACCGGGCGCTGATCGCAGCCGCTCTGGCGCGACACGCGCCCAACCTCCCGGTGCGAGTGGTGGATTCGGGAGACGATGGTGCGATGAGCGAGGTGGTGGCCGCAGCAGCCGAGCTGGCCTGCCCGGGTGATGTCGTGCTGCTCGCTCCGGCCGCGGCCTCGATGGACATGTTCACCGACTATGGACATCGTGGCCGGGCATTCGCTGCCGCCGTCGCCGCGCTGGGTCGGGACCGGTGAGGAGTTCCACCCGACCGGGTAGGTCGACGGTCCGGCCGTCGAGGCCTCGCCAGCCCCCCGACCGTCAATCCCCAGACCGTCAACTGGCAACTGGTCTGGCTGCCTGGACCGCCGCCAGGGGCCGGCTCACCGCCTGGCTGGCGCGGCCTCTCACGTCACTGCACCTAGTCCTTGGCGTGTTCGGCCTACTGACCCTGTTCGGCCTGGTCATGGTTTTGTCGGCGTCGAATGTGGAGTCTTACACCAAGGTTGGCTCGTCCTACGCGGTGTTCGTCCAGCAGCTGGCCTACTGCGGGCTCGGGCTGGCGCTGTTCTGGCTGGGCCTGAGGATGCCGGTACGGATGCTGCGGGGCACCAGCGGGCTGTTCCTGCTGGTCTGCATGGCGCTACTGGTCATGGTGCTCAGCCCACTGGGAGCCGAGATCAACGGTGCGCAGAAGTGGCTGCGGCTGGGGCCGTTGTCCCTGCAACCCTCCGAGCCCGCGAAGCTGGCGCTGGCCCTGTGGGGTGCCCACGTGTTGATCACTAAACGGGCGTTGCTGCACCAGTGGCGGCATCTACTGGTGCCGCTGGTCCCGATGGCCGTCACGATCTTCGCGCTGGTGATGCTGCAGCCCGATCTGGGTACCACGATCACGCTGGTGATCGTGCTGCTCGCATTGCTGTGGTTCGGTGGTGCGCCGGGGGAGCTGTTCGGAGCGATCGCCATCGCGGCGGTGGCCGGGGCGGTCGCCATGGCCGGCATCGCGGGCTACCGGTCGGCCAGGATCGAGTCCTTCCTGCACCCCTTCGCGGACCCGCAGGGTGCGGCGTACCAGGGCCGCCAAGCCCTGTTCTCGCTGGCTGACGGCGGCTGGTGGGGGGTGGGTCTGGGGCAGGGCAGCGCGAAGTGGGACTACCTACCCAATGCGCACAACGATTTCATCTTCGCGATCATCGGGGAAGAGCTGGGCTTTGT
>DATFDO010000136.1:0-11615 GCA_035252045.1 Pseudonocardiaceae bacterium | reverse complement strand
GCGTCGGGAACGGTGTTGATGTCGGACAGGTCGGCGCCGGCGCGGGCAGCGGCCAGCAAACGCTCGCGGCGGCTCCCACGAATCGAGGGCGCGATCAGTGCGGTGAGGTAGGTCCCATCGTCTAGCACCCGCACCACGGGCAACTCCAACTGGGTCGGGGCCCGCCACAGCAACGCCGCACCGGTCGCGACGGCGGTGTCCCAGGCCTGCCAGGAGTAGAAGCCCCGGTCGGCAGTGAGCAGCTCATCGGCGCGTAGCCGGGGATACAATCGCTGCGCGAGGGTTCTCTCCCCGACCCGGTAGGCGTCGACCTCGGCGGCCACGAATGCGTGGGTGCCGCACTCGGACAGGGCGACCACCCGCGCCTTGGGGAACGCCGAGCGGTTGTCCCCCGAGCCGGCATACCCGAACTCGGCCGCGTTCTGAGCGCTGTCAGGCACATCGATCTCGAACCCGTCGATCGCCAGCAGCCGCCAACGACGCAGGAACGATCCGCGCGCGGTGCCCAACGCGGCCATCCCCGCCACCGGCGAGGCGTCCCCAGCGACCAGACCACACGTGCGTTCGAACAACTCGGGAAATACCTCACGGCCTAGCCGCTTGCGGGCCTGGGTGATCGCCGACGCGGTCGGCACCGTCCAGGCCGCATTCCAGCAACCCCACCGATCCAACGACCCGGTGACCTTGGTCGCGACCTCTTCGTAGTCGTCGTCGGGAAAAAGGCACAACGCCAACGTCAGATACGTGATCACGTGCGCGGGCAGCTTGGCGTCTGAACGTTTCTCCCGCACTCCACACACCGCGACCGCCTCATCGACCGCGTCCCGGGGCACCGCCGAGACCAGCACCCCCAGCGACACCTGATCCGGCCGCACCACCACACCCTCGCCCATGAGCGGCGACCATCCCAGCCACCCACCAGGAAAAGATCACGCCACGCCGACCCCGATCAAGAACTACCAGACCAACGCTTGATCAACTTAGGCTACGTGGCATTGGGGCTAGGTTGGACTACCCCGCCCGAGCTAGAATCAAGACGGCGAGCAGCACAGGTCGGTCTGGGTGCGGCCATTGGCCTTGTTCTCTTTACAATCATCAGCACCGGTACGGTGGCTGCGGCGGCGGTGATTCTCTGCTGCGGCGGGATCATCGCATGGCTTTTATACGAGCGGACACTGCACCGTGCTCGCTACACCTCTGTGTGCATCAGCACTCTCGCATCCGCGCTGTCGTTGTACGAGGCTGCAAGATTGTTCACACATTCGCCCGCTGCATATCTCGCCGGAACGTTCGCTTCATTTTTCGCTAGCCAGCTCTACTTGGTCGCAGGACTCCGGAAGTTGCAATCAGCGCAGTTTATGTCCGGTCGAGTAATTGTTGACAATCTAGCGTATGGACTCTATCAAGCGGCGGGTGGTAATCGTGAATTCATCCGCTTTGCAAGTCCACATCAGCTGGCGTACCTGCTATCCAACAAGAAATTCCTGTCCGCTTGCCAGCTTGCCGCGCTGTTGACGGCCGCAGTGGAACTCACCATAGGGCTCGGCGTGCTCGGACTTCTCCCGGTTTTGCTCGTCTTCGGCTTGGCGATACCGAGCCACGTGGCATTCATCATCGTCAGCCCGTACCGAGTAGCGCCCTTCACGGTAGCCGCTTTAGGACTCATCGCCATGGCAATGTCCCACCCACTGTTAGCGGCCATCTTTTAAATCCGTCTGCGTCGAACGGAACCTCTCGGTACAGTCGGCCGGATAACGCTTAAGGGTAGATGCTATCCGGTCATTCCGGAACTCGGCACTGAGTAATATCCACCGCTGACGGATCACTCGCACAGCGTCGAGGGCGAGCCGGGCCGAGAAAGTGGCGGCCATAACGATTCGCGCCGGGCGCACAAGAAGATCTGCCAGAGATGTTTTGTGACGGGGGGCGGGGCCAGAGATTGCACATTTTCAAGCCACCTGAGCTAGCGCGGACCAATGCCGCTAGGGGCCTGGGCTGGCATCGCCAAGAATAGACCGCAAGAACAAAGTCATACATACAGGGGACGAATACCGGTAGCGGCGAAGTGGTGGGTGCGCAGAGCGGCTTGCCGCTTGTACACCACCGGAGTGTCGCTCAAACTGGTGCCCGGCTGGGGGTCTAGGTCGGCCAGTCGGTCACCACCACATGCAGCACGGTGAGCACATCACCGGTAATGCGTTCCGCGACGGGCAGCCGCCGGGCGTCGCCGGATAGCGCTGCACGAATCACTGAACCAGGCAAGGTAGATTTCGTCAATCCACGCGACGGTCTCCCGGCGGCCGAGCAGCGGACCATCCTCGCCGGGCACGACCCGCTGAAAACTGAAACCATGATCAGTAGGGAGGTCGAGCACTCGCTTAGCGACCAGCAGGTCGGGGCTGTCCACAGTCACCGCACCAACTCGGCCAGCGTTACCAGCCGGACCGTCAGCTCGGCCTCGGTGAGCCTGGGTGCCTGTTCGGCCAAGGTGATCACCTGTCGCAGCTGCACCACCACGACGTGACGATCCGGCCAGGGCTACGGGCTCATGTCGCACCACCGCGGCACCGTGGGCAGATCTGTAGCTCATCGGGTGGCGCCGACAGGCGGGCGGGGATGCCGTCGATCGGGTGGAGCATCGGCACGAAGATCGCTCCGCAGCGGGCGGCGACGGTGCCGTCCGCGGCTATCGCAGAGACCGCGTGGGTGTCCTCATCGCGGTAAGACCTCAGATACCAGGTTGCAGCGCTGCCAGTGATCGCGGTGGTTTTGCGCACCGGCAGAGGGTGCTGTGAAACCGGTGTCTAGCGGTTCGCAGTTTGCTAACGTGCAGCGTCGACGCCGAAGCGATTTCGCAAGCTGTCCAGTTCCCAGACCCTGCGCCGGGCACGTCGGTCCAAGGCCAACACGAGATCCCGGGCGATGGGGTCATTGCGGATCCGGGTGGGTGCGATCCGGTCAGCAGTGTCGATGTGCTGCAGGGCCAGGGCATCGCGGGCGCCGCCGGCCTGCGCATATGCCCGGGACAGGTCCAGGTGGACCCCAGCGCGCCGATCCGCCGAGCCGAGCGCGGCCAGGGTCGCCGAAGAAGCATCGAGCGTCTCAGCGACAGTGGGTCCGCGGTCCAACTCGACGGCAATCGCTAGGGACCAGGCGGCGACGTTGGCTGGTCCGAAGTGATAGTGGTAGGCGTTGCGTTCACCGGTTGCCTTCGCCAGCTGGCGAGCCTCCGCGAGATGGGTATCCGCCTCAGCAGCCCGGTTCTCCCGCGCAGCCAGCTGCGCGCCGACCAGATGCAGCATCCCGTAACCCTCTGCGGGAGCGGTGTCGGCGGCCGAGGGGTCCGCGTACGGTTCTGCCGCGGCCAGCTCACCAGCAAGCACCGTGTGGGCCCGATGCCGCGCACCCAGGCGCACCAGGGCGCCGACGCGCGTCATTCCAGCCAGGCTGACCAGCTCTGAGCGACCGGTCAACGCGGCAGCCTCGGTGGCGCGCTTGGCCGCCAGCGTGGATAGCTCACCGTTGCCCAAGGGTCGCGCGATCCCCGCGGCGACGATGCACGCCTCGGTCAGCGCGACCAGGGCGGCGCGGCGAACATCAGGCGTCCCCAACACCGCGTGGACATGCAATTCGGTAAGTGCCGCGCCCAGACCCTGACCAGCAAGCTGGTAGCGAGTCTCGTCGACGTGCCGATTGGCGGCCGCAACCAGGGCCGCTAGCCGCTCGACCGGCCGGGCCACAACGTCCGGGACATCGGACAGGCTGCATTCATGCAGCGCAATGCTCACCGCCGGCAGCGTCGCTAGGGCATCGGCGGAGGCTCGATCCGGCGGCAGATACGGCTGACCCGTCAGATCAACCACTGAGCAGCCCAGGGCGAGGGCCAGATCCTCAAGGAGGCCGCGCCGATTGAACCCGCGCTGGCCATGCTCCAACTGGGACAAATACGGCTTACTGATCCCGGCCAACCCGGCCACCACGTCCAAGCTCAGCCCCCGACGCCGCCGGATCATCCGGGCCCGCGCGCCGATCGCCGACGCTGCCTCAGCGTCCACCACTGCACCACCTCTACCGGAAAGCCCTTCACCGACGGCCCCGGGGCATGCCATCCGGTGCAAATCGCGATCCCCAGGCTACGCATGGATTCACCCGGCAGGCATGGTACGCACCGGTTGCACGCGGGGCGGCCCTATGCTCTGGCTTGGGCAATCGAAGTTTGTGCCCACGATGACGAGGTGGTCGTGATAGACCCGCTTTCTCTGATCAAGGACGTCTTGGGTGGACGGGAGTCGTAAAACGCTCGCGCAGGGACCATAGGACCATTGTCAACTAATGGCGGGTCCCCGAAGAAACGAGAAGCTCGTCTTGATTGCCAGGGCAGCGCCCTCGTCGGCGATGACGAGGCACTGCACTGCAGTGGCACAGATCCTGGAGGGATGAATTGGGGACCAGGAGGCCGGGGTTGCATCCGGCCTTCACTGCTCGCGCTCGTCGAAGTTGCCAACCTTCCCGACGAACCAAAGCTGAGCCCTAATCGTCAATTCTGACCACGGCAGGCTCCGTTCTGCCCTCTGCATGGGCAGAGATCGTCATCGGCGAGCCGCGGTGCCCCCGATGCTGCGGGAGCATCGCTTGGTCTCGCCGGGCACGATCTTGCGCTGGCGTCGTCGCTGGGGGCCTACAAGCAGACCTACCCCACAGTGTCTCGGATGTCGTTGCCGAAGATCACCTCACCGTCGAGCAGTGCGCCGACCGTCGCAATCAAGACCCGGAACATCACGGATCCCGACGCACGCAACAGGCCCCGATGTGTCTATCAGCTTGTGGGCAAGCGAGTCTGGTATAGCAGCGGACCCTCTTACGTGGGCTGTGCGCAGCGGCTTTACCTGCGGAAGGGGGTAGCGCTCTAATCGGTACCCCAAGGTGATCCCCCGGCGGAACCCCTATAGGTACCCCCAACGGATTTAGCTACTGCACGACTGGCCGACGGACACTGGGCCCTCACCGCCCCGACACCTTGACCGTCCGATCCACCTTGCCCGGTTGTGTGTGGGGGTCAGCGCGCTGCTGGCGCGTAGCCGGCCTGAACACGTTCTGTGGGCACGCCACCGCAGCTACTACCGTACTGCTACAGACTGGTTACCGAGCTACTACGTTCATTACCGTGGATCGTTGGCGGCTGTCAATGGCAATGACTAATGGGCCAGAGGCAGGCGTCTTTGTTTAATCAAGCTTGCTAGCGATGAGAAACAGGTGGCGAAGTGCCGACGCGACATGAAGGGGATGATTCGATAAATTTCTTGTTTGATCTTCGCTGTGCGCTCGGTATCGTGACATCATCGCGGAGTCTGTTCTCACGTGCACGTTGCAGGGACCGGTAGTCGAGATACCTTTTTTGGCTTGCGTCGGAAAAAGTTTCCGGGTCGGTGTCGAAAAGGAATGTGAAATTCGGAGTTTAGGGATGTCATGGACCGACAACGCACCTGGAGTGCGGGAGGTATGCATGAGCCATCCTCATCAGTGGCGCAGGACCCGACCGCGACGGCGAACCGACTCTACCCAGGCACCTCCGCCGCAGGGTGGCCCGCGAAGGAGCGCCAGCGCAGGCGTCCGGGTCTTGCGCTGCGACCTCCAACCGCCCCGTAACGGCGGCCAGGAGCGGCCATAGTGAATAGTCGACGGCGAGGGCTGCGGCATGATAATGACGGGGTGATCAGCGTGGTACTGCCCGAGCAACCCCCGGCGCTCACGCCGCGGGCTGCTGCGGCGCTGCTTGCACTGTTACTCAATGCTCAAGGCAGTGGTGGGGGCCCTCAGCTGCTGGGCGGTTTAGCCACGGCATCACTAGATCATGGTCAGGAGAGGGGAGCGGCGTAGTGATGCGGTTTGCCTTCTACGGGCGGGTGTCTACGGAGGATCAGCAGGATCCGCAGGCATCCCGCAACTGGCAGCTGGCGCGAGCACAAGCGTTGATCGAGCACCACGGCCCAGTGGTGGCCGAGTTTTTCGATATTGGGCAGTCCCGGTCGATTCCGTGGAAACGACGTCCGCAAGCGGCCACGCTGTTGGACAGGCTGAAAAATCACGAACGTGGTTTTGATGCGGTGGTGATCGGCGAGCCGCAACGGGCCTTTTACGGCAACCAGTACGGGTTGACCTTTCCGGTGTTTGTCCATTACGGCGTTGCGCTGTGGGTTCCTGAGGTCGGGGGAGCGATCGACCCGGAATCCGAGGCGCATGACCTGGTGATGTCAGTGTTCGGGGGGATGAGCAAAGGGGAACGTAACCGGATCAGGATCCGGGTGCGCACCGCCATGGCCACCCAGGCGCACATCGAGGGCCGCTTTCTAGGGGGCCGCCCACCATATGGGTATCAACTGGTAGACGCCGGCCTGCACCCCAACCCCGCTAAAGCCGCCGACGGCAAGCACCTGCGCCGGTTGGAGCCCGACCCGATCACCGCAGCCGTAGTGCAACGCATCTTCGCCGAATATCTGGCCGGGCGAGGGATCTTCGCCATCGCCGAGGGCCTGACGCGCGACGGGGTGCCCTCCCCGTCGGCGCAGGATCCTGCCCGCAACCGCCACCGGTGCACAGTGGCCTGGTCCAAGGCGGCCGTGCGCACCATCCTGTCCAATCCGCGCTACACCGGCCGGCAGGTGTGGAACAAGCAACGCAAAGACGAGGTGCTCATCAATGTCGAGGATGTCGCTCTGGGCCACGTCACCAAGATGCGCTGGAACCCCCAAGACGCCTGGATCTGGTCCACCGACTCGACCCATGAACCACTCATCGATCCCCGGACTTTCCACCGGGCCCAGGATGTGCTCGCCGCCCACGGCGCCGGACGAACCTACCGCGAGCGCCGCACCACCCGGCATCCCTACGTGTTGCGCGGCCTGCTGCACTGCGGTGTCTGTGGCCGTCGGATGCAAGGCCAGCAAAACAAGCACGCGTTGTACTACCGATGCCGGTTTCCCACCGAATACGCACTGGCCAACAAGATCGACCATCCCCGCAACGTCTACCTTGCCGAACGGGACCTGCTGACATCGCTAGATCAGTGGCTGAGCACCTCGTTTGCCCCACACCAGCTGCCGGACACTATCCAGGCTCTCTACAACGCTCAGCCCGACAACGACAATAATTCCGCCGCAGTGACAGTCGAGCACGTCATCCAAGACTGCGACACCAAGCTCACCCGATACCGCGCCGCTCTGGAAGCTGGCGCAGACCCCCAGCTCGTCACTCGGTGGATCACCGAAGTTCAGGCCCGACGAGCCGAAGCACTAGCCCGCTCCCATCCGAGCACCGGCAGGCAACGGATGAGCAAGCACGACATCGGCGAACTCATCAAGGCGCTCGGCGACATCCCCGCAGTACTCGCCAAAGCCGCACCGCACGACAAAGCCCAGCTCTACAGCCAGCTCGGCCTGCACCTCACCTACGAACCCGCCACACGACTCATCCGAGCCGAAACCCGCATCAACCCCCACAGTTGGGGTTATGGATCGTGTCCGAGGGGGGACTTGAACCCCCACCCCCTAGTTGGGGACTAGCACCTCAAGCTAGCGCGTCTGCCATTCCGCCACTCGGACATTCGTCACCGGACCGCGCGCACAACGAGAGTGCGGTCCGGCGCGCAACGAGGGTAGCTGATCGCCATCCAGCTACCCAACTCGGTGCAACCATCGTAGATCCTGCAGATCAGCGATGGTAGGAAGGCCAGATGGAGGGACCCGCGAGCAGCATCAGCATGGCGGAGGACGAGGTCGTCGGCCTGGCCAGTGACCTGATCCGGATCGATACGACCAACACCGGCGACCCGGACACCCTTGTCGGGGAACGGGCGGCGGCGGAATACGTCGCCGGCAAGCTCGACGAGGTCGGTTTCGAGATCACGTATCTTGAATCCGGCGCCCCGGGGCGGGGCAATGTGGTCGCTCGGCTGCCCGGCGCCGACTCCGGACGCGGGGCGCTGCTCGTCCACGGCCATCTCGATGTGGTGCCGGCCGACGCCGCCGAGTGGTCGGTGCACCCGTTCTCCGGCGCGGTGCACGACGGCTATCTGTGGGGCCGCGGGGCGGTCGACATGAAGGATATGGTGGCGATGACCCTGGCTGTCGCGCGTCGGTTCCGGCGCGACGGCATCATCCCACCGCGCGACCTCGTCTTCGCCTTCCTCGCTGATGAGGAGGCCGGCGGTCTGCAGGGTTCGCACTGGCTCGTCGAGCACCGACCAGAGCTGTTCGACGGCTGCACCGAGGCGGTCAGCGAAGTCGGCGGCTTCTCCCTGACGGTCCGTGACGGACGCCGGCTGTACTTGATCCAGACCGCCGAGAAGGGCATCGCCTGGATGCGGTTGCGGGTGCGCGGCCGGGCCGGACACGGCGCGGTGGTGCACGAGGACAACGCCGTGACGACCCTGTGTGAGGCGGTGTCGAGACTGGGTAACCACCGTTTCCCGCTGGTGATGACCGACTCGGTACGGGAGTTCTTGGCCGCTGTCGGTGAGGAGACCGGGCTCGACTTCTCCGGCGATGACCTCGAGGGTGCGGTCGCCAAGCTCGGCGCGCTGGCGCGGATCATCGGCGCGACTCTGCGCGACACGGCTAACCCGACGATGCTCGACGCCGGCTACAAGCCCAACGTCATCCCGTCGTCGGCGGAGGCGGTCGTGGACTGCCGGGTGTTGCCGGGGCGCCAGGCTGCGTTCGAGCGGGAAGTAGACGAGTTGCTCGGCCCCGACGTCACCCGCGAGTGGGTAGTGCACCAGCCTCCGGTGGAGACGACCTTCGACGGCGACCTGGTGACCGCCATGGATGCCGCGATCTTGCAGGAGGATCCCGGCGCACGCACGGTGCCGTACATGATGTTCGGCGGTACCGATGCCAAGGCGTTCAGCAAGCTGGGAATGCGCTGCTTCGGGTTCTCGCCCCTGCGGCTGCCGGCCGATCTCGATTTCGGCTCGCTGTTCCATGGTGTTGATGAGCGGGTACCAGTCGACGGGCTGATCTTTGGCACCCGCGTCCTCGACCGGTTCCTGCGAAGCTGTTGATTCTGCTAACGTCTGCGCCCGTAGCAGTCTTGGTTCCAAGGACGCCTGTGGAGCAAGCGCGCCACAGGCGTTCGTTGTGTCCGGCTGGGGCGGTGCGTGCACAGCGCTGGCGTGTGATCACGACAACGATCCGGGACACCCGCATTACGGGCCGCACAGGGGGCCCGAGAAGGAGATGGAAGATGGCGACCGGCACGGTCAAGTGGTTCAACGCGGAGAAGGGTTACGGCTTCATCACCCAGGATGGGGGCGGTCCCGACGTTTTCGCCCACTTCTCGGCGATCCAGGCGACCGGCTACCGCACGCTGGAGGAGAACCAGCGGGTGGAGTTCGAGATTACTCAGGGACCCAAGGGTCCACAGGCCGACCAGATCCGCACGATCCGAGCCTGAGGGCTGCTCGCCGGGTCGTTGCTCACGGCCCCGACCGACCCGACTCACGATTAGGGTCCGCGCCACCCGGTGCGGGCCCTACGTCGTGCCTCGACAGACGTCTATAGCGACAGCTTGGGCAACACGAATGGAGTGCGCTGCCTGCGCAGCCACACCGTCCGCGTGCCGTCGCGGTACATCCGCACCCGGGAAAGCTCCCAGCCCGCGAATTCAGCCTGCACAGCGAGCTGAGTCGCTGCGGTCCGCCGGGATACCTCCCGCGGCAGCCGCAGCGGCTGGTACTCCCAGTCGAGGCCATCACCATCTACTGTTTCGATCATCACTGCACCACCCGTTCGGGATCGATCATCTGCAGTCCCATTCCTGCCGCGGAGACCACCAGGACCCGGCCACTGGCCGGATCGACAGCCACCGCATCGGGTTGATGTACGGTCGGAAACCGGTGGATTACCACCGGTTCACCGCCGGCGACGCCGAGTCCGACCACCTCATCGCGGCCGGTCAGAGTCACCCAAGCGAGGTCGCGCCGGGCGTCGTAGGCCACCCCGTAGGGCGCACCCGGTAGCGGAAAACGTTGCCGCAACAGAGGTGGGTCGCCGGCGAAAGCGAGCAACTCCCCGTCGCGGGTATCGGTCACCAGGATCCGGCCGAACCGATCGCCCACCGCATCGGCTGCGCCGTTGCCCGCGCGCAGCTCGGGACTGATCTCGCCGGAGGGCACGTCGACCACGCTGGCCGCTCTGCGCCGCCGATCGAGCACCCATACTTTGGCTCCGGTCGTAGCGTGCGCCGGCACCAACCGGGCGGCGTCGGAGAAGCCCCGAATCGGCGGGCGTGGCCGGTCCCCGTCGAGCATAACCAGCCGGTCTCCCAGCGCGACCACGGTGACACCACCGACCGCGACCGCCCCCTGCGCGGGGCCGTCGAGATCAATCCGGTGCGGTGCGCCGCCATCGACCGGCACCCGCAGCAGGCACCCCGGTGAGGTCACCGGCACCAACAACTCGCTGCTGTCGGGGACGAGTGCAAGGTCCGCGGCTGGGCCCGGCAGCGGGACCTGTCGGGGCGGCTCCGAGCCGTCCAGCGTCCTGAGCAACAGCCGCGGCGGGTCCAGCAGGGTGACTGCCACCATCCGGGTGCGGGGATCGACGAGCACCTCGGTGGCCGGCGCGGGTAGTGGTGTGACGGTCCCGGCGGGGGTCGGTCCACCCGGGGGTGCCACCGCCGGCTCGGCCGGCGGCACGGTTTGCTGGTCGGCTGATCCGCCGATGGTGCCACATCCCGTCACAACCAGCCCGGCGGCGAGCAGCGCGGCCGGCGCAGCCGCGCGCAGGGCACCGGGCACACCGACCTCCTCGTCGGTAGTACTAGCAGGGTTGGTAGCAGTGCGTCAGTCAAGCATTCCTGACCCGACACCCCGGCGTCATCCCCAGGTAGCCGGTTGTTGGCGTGAATACGCTAGTTGACGGCCACCGGGGCGGGATATCGATGACCCTGTGCAGTGATCCGTGATCCAGCTGTAACCAGTTTGGCCTGCCTTTGGTCCGTCTTAGGGATAACGTCATTACCGTGGCTACCACGGTAGACATCGTGCTGCCCTGCCTCGATGAAGCCGAGGCACTGCCAGCCGTGCTGGCCGCAATGCCGGCCGGCTACCGTGCCGTCGTCGTCGACAACGGCAGTACCGATGACACTGCCGCGGTCGCGACCGCGTGCGGCGCCACGGTGGTGTCTGAGCCGAGGCGCGGCTACGGTGCCGCGGTGCACGCCGGCTTGCTTGCTGCCACCGCCGAGCTGGTCGGCGTACTGGACGCCGACGGATCGCTGGCGCCCCGCGCGTTGCCCCTGCTGGTTGCGGAGGTGAGCAACGGCACCGATCTCGCCGTGGGTCGCCGCATACCGCAGGCCGGGGCGTGGCCGTGGCATGCCAGGGCCGGCAACGTAGTGCTGGCCGCCGTGCTTCGGCACCGGGGTTTGCCCGTGCACGACATCGCGCCCATCCGGGTCGCGCGCCGCCAGGCTCTGCTCGACTTGGGCATCACCGACCGCGGGTTCGGCTATCCCTTCGAGCTGCTGCTGCGGGCGGCTGCGGCCGGCTGGCGGGTGCGCGAGTTCGACGTCGAGTACCGGCCCCGAGCGGGCGGACAGTCCAAGGTGTCGGGGTC
>DATFDO010000135.1:0-4181 GCA_035252045.1 Pseudonocardiaceae bacterium | reverse complement strand
TCGGGCGGAGCAGCCGGCGGCTCGGGCGGGGCCGCTGGCCGCTTGGGCGGTGCGGCAGGCCGCTTGGGCGGGGCCGGAGCAGGTGACTCTGGGCGCGCAGGTGCAGACCTCTTCGGCGGAGCAGCCGGCCGCTTAGGCGGGGCCGGCGCAGATGACTCCGGCCGCACCGGCGCAGGCCCCTTGGACGGGGGCCTAGCCGACGGCTTGGTCGGCGCGGATGAAGACGCCTGTGAAGGAGCCGACGCCTGCGGTGCCTCTGGCGGTCCTCCTCCACCGGAGGAGAAGCTGATGGAGCCGCCCGCCTGGTATCGCTTAGGTGCTGGCGGCGGCGCCTCCACCTGCTGGTCGGGCTTCTCGACGATGCTGATCCGCCGGCGGCGAGCTAGCAACAGGCCCACGGCCAACGCGACCAGCACCGCCACCGCAATGGCGATGGAGATCCAGACCGCGCTCGACACCAGACCATCCTGGCATCCATGGGCGTAAGTAAGCAGTAGTGGTCAACAACTAGCGCGCGCAAACCGGTCAGCTGAGACCTGACTGTGACATTTCCAACGCCGCGCATGGCCACGTGCAGCCGGTGGAGGCGAGCAGGGGCACCGCCTCGACGTGAGCGGTCGTGCTGTATCGCAAGTGATCAAGGCAACCGCAGCGACGTAGGTCGACCCATTGACCGACGTGGGCGGTCATGCCCTCGCGGCTGAGGCGCAGCGGCAGCGGCCAACGCCCGCGCCGCGTCCGTGCGGGTGCGCGCCCGGCGAACCGCGCGGGGGCGGGGATACGACATGACCGTGTCGGAGCAGCGCTACTGACGGGTGCTGGGCGGAGGGGTGACAGAACCGCCCTCGTATATCGGTGCACACCTTGCACTGATTCCCAGACCGCTGACTATAGATCGCTGATCTGACCTCATCCGCATCAGCACCCGGGTTCGAGCACCTGAGATATCAGCAGATCGATGAATTCTTCCGCAGCGCGGGCATCGAATTGCTCGTAGCGGTACCGGGCCACCAGGGAGAGCCGTTGCTCGCAGGTGGCGACGCCGACAGACAGGCTGCATGTCGGGTCGCACGGCGGCGAAAACCACAATTCAGAAGGGGATTTGGGGCCGAAGGTGGGCACCGCGGGGAGGCGGCCCAGATTCGACAGCATCGCGGTATCGACGAACCGGTCACCGGTCAGGTGAATCAGCCTCGGCACCGCGCGCTTGACCGTCAGCGGTGCCGACTTCATGGCGTCGAGGAGGTCGAACAGACCATAGGCACGATCGTTGCGGCGCATTTCGTAGGTCTGCTCGGCCACCGCGGCAGTCGCCGACGCCAGATCGGCCCGATCGTCCGGCTCCGTCGAAACGCTGACCATGGAGGTGAGATTGCTCACCACCTCCCACAGCCGGTCAGCAGGACGGATATTGATCGGCATCATCACCCCGATGCGGTCCGAAGGCGCCACGTGCTGGGTATTCCAGGACTGCACCGCGCGGTGCAGCGCGGCGACGAGAACATCGTTGATCGTCGTATCCGGGGGCCGCTGCACCAGCCCAGGCGTTGCCTGACCGATATCGAAGGCGCGCAAGACGAACCCGAAACCGGCACGGTCGCTGCCACCGACGACGGCGATACGGCTGGGCGGATCGAGTGCCTCCTGCAGTCGCCGCAGCAATTCCAGGTCCCGAGCCCAGTTCTCACCACGGGTCTTGGGAGCCAGGAACGCGCCCAGGTCGCGGGCCTCGGCGAGCGGGAGTGGATCCGGCGGGTCCGGCTCTCCCCGGCACGCCCGGGCGATGGTCTGCATCAGGCGCACCGCAGCGACTCCGTCGGCGACGATGTGGCTCGTCGCGAGCAGGACGAGATCCCCGCCGGGTCGCCGGGCCAGCGCTATCCGGAACCCCGGACTGGCGTCCAGCGCGATGGGCGGCGTGAACATCTCTGCACGTAACGCCTCCAGCGCGGTGGCATCAGGGCAGTCCGCCACCCGCAGCGGGTCCCGGTCCACATCGTCGGCGATACGCCACCGGTAGGAGCTATCGCGGGTGTCTGCCACGGCCAGGCGAGCCCGGGCCATCGGGTGGCGCTGGCAACCCCACCGCACCGCTTGCCTGAGCCGGGCGACGTCCACGTGGTGGTCAGCCGCCACCTCGAGCTGCACGTTCCACGCCGCGCGGGTCTCCTGCAGGATCAGCAGAGATTCGTCCAACATGGTCAACGGCAGCAACAACGCCGGCCTCCCCCATCGGACAGCTGACGGTGCGAGATCACCGTAACGGTTACGCCACTGCCGCGCATGCGCGCATGCGCTGACCGACTTCCAGGCATGAGACTGGAGCACATGAGCGGGACTAGCTTCACTCTGGCGGACGCTCGGCGGACACTGCACGAACTCACTCCCCGCACCGTCATGCTGATCGGCTCCGTAGCCGACTCCGGCATCCCGATTCCCGATTCGGAGTGGACAGTGGGGCAGGCAGCGGCGCACCTGGCTGTCGGTGCGCAGCTGTACGCCCAGTACGCCCAGGGCATAGCGCGGCCGGCTCTGATCGATCGCACGGACCTGGCCGGCAGCCACCGCCGCAAGCTGGCTGAGCTCACGACGCAAGGCACCCCGCAGTTAGGCGCCGATCTCCAGCTCGGCATCGATACCTTCCTGACTGCCATCGAGGAGCGGGGGGCTGACGAACCGCTGCCTTGGCACCAGGGCACTTTGCCCTGCATCACCATGACCGGCCTGCTGATCGGCGAACAGCTCCTGCACGGGTACGACATCGCCCAGGCACTGGACATCGAGTGGCCGATTGGCGACCAGCCGGCCCGGCTCACCGTCCAAGCGATAAGGCCCATGCTGCCTGCTCTCGTCGACCGCGAGGCTGCCATGCGCATCAATACCGCCTACGAGTTGGCCATCGACGGCGGCTCCCGGGTGATAGTCCGATTCCACAACGGCACCGCGAGCATCGGCCCCGCTGACGGGACGGCCATCGATTGTCAGCTGTCGGGTGATCCGGTCGCATGGCTGCTGGCCCTCTACGGAAGGGTGAGCTGGGAGCAGTTGCTGCGCACCGGCCGGGTGCGGGTGACCAGCGGCGATGCAGCCCTCGGCAAGGCGTTTAAACAGCTGCTCCGAAATCCCTGACCCGCCTCGCGTCAGGCGGCTCCGGCCGAACCCGCGGCGCCCCGCAGCCGCTGCGAGATCACCGTGGTGACGCCGTCGCCACGCATGCTCACCCCGTACAGCGCGTCGGCGACTTCCATCGTCGCCTTCTGGTGAGTGATCACGATCAGCTGTGAGCGGTCCCGCAGCAGCTCGAACAACGCGATCAAGCGGCTGAGGTTGGTGTCGTCCAGCGCGGCCTCCACCTCGTCGAGCACGTAGAACGGTGACGGCCGGGCCCGGAAGATCGCCACCAGCATGGCCACCGCGGTGAGCGCCTTCTCTCCGCCGGACAGCAGCGACAGGCGTTTGACTTTCTTGCCGGGCGGGCGGGCTTCGACCTCGATGCCGGTGGTGAGCATGTCGTCGGGCTCGGTGAGCAGCAGCCGCCCTTCACCACCTGGGAACAGCGCCGCGAACACCGTCTCGAACTCGCGCGCCACGTCGTGAAAGGCCTCGGTGAAAACTTCAAGGATCTTCTCGTCGACCTCGGCGATGACGGTGAGCAGATCCCGGCGGGTGGATTTGAGATCCTCCAGCTGAGTGGACAGGAACCGGTAGCGCTCCTCCAGCGCGGCGAACTCCTCCAGCGCCAATGGGTTGACTTTGCCGAGCAGCGCGAGGTCACGCTCAGCGCGCTGGGCCCGGCGGCTTTGGGTATCCCGGTCGTAGCGGGACGGCTGAAGCGAGCTGACCGACTCGCCACGCTGGACCGCCAGTTCGTATTCAGCCAGCTCGGCGGCCGACGGCGGCACCGGCACATCGGGGCCGTACTCAGCGACGAGATCATCCAGGCCGATACCGAAGTCATCGGCAATCTTGGTCTCGAGCTGCTCGATGCGCAGCCGCTGCGCAGCGCGCAGCAGTTCGTCGCGGTGCACCGTGTCAGTGAGCTTGTCCAGCTCCTCGGCGAGCTCGCGAACCACGGCCCGGACTTGCGCCAAACCCTGCTCGTGCTGCGCGCGTTCGAGCGCCATGGCGTCGCGCTCAGCCATGGCCCGCTGCAGCGATATCTCGATGCGAGCCAGCGCCAG